>JAKFFK010000265.1:0-10661 GCA_036675285.1 Paucimonas sp.
ACCGAGATGCCATAGGCGGCCATGCCGATCGACACCACGGTGGCCACCAGCTTGAACCAGCGGCTGTAAGCCGGACCGCTGACCGGATTGTCCGGTTGATACCAATGTAAGCTCATGCGTTGAATTACCTGTCGGTTAAAGGCTTGAATAGGTTTTGCCGCTGCACGATGCTGACCCAGACGGCGCGCCTGGCAGCCTCGCTGGCGCCGCCCCATTGCGCGATTTCCTCGATGGTGCGCAGACAGCCCCGGCACCAGCCGGTGGCCGGGTCCATCTGGCACACGTTGGTGCAGGGTGACGGCACCGGGCCGGCAGTGCCCGCAGGATCAAAATCGAGCATGGATCGACTCGCTATTGAAGCGCCAGTCTGGCCTTCTTGTCAGCCAGTTTCGCATTGAATTTTTCCGGATCGATGATCACCCGCTCATGCTCGCCTTCGGCGATCTTGTCGATCCCGTCCCAGGCTTCAACCCGGAACCGGATGCGGCGCCCCGCCACTGCCAGCACTTCGCCGCTGATGCTCAGCGTCATGCCCGGCGGCGTCGCCGCCAGATGCGAAAAACTGACATGGGTGCCGACGCTCTGTTCACGCGGCCAGTCGACATACGCCATCAAAGCGTTGGTGCACGCCAGTTCCAGCAAGCCCACCATGAAGCCGGTAGCCAGCACATCGGGCATGTCGCGGCAAAATGGCGTATCGTGAAACAGCTCGGGCACAGTGGCGCGCGGCGGCACCTGGTAAGTCCATGCGAAGCGTAGGCCGGGTTGCAGATCGGGGCTCATGGCGCAATCAAGGATGCAAAGCTGTCATTATGCCGTCAAAATACCGATCTAACAGGACTCACTATGCGCAATCGCAATGATCTGCAATTTGTCCTTGCGATATAGCATTTTTACCAGTAGACAGGAAGGCTGGTCGGTGTTTAGACTTCCGCCATTATAAAAAAAGCAACTAATCATCAAGAATTAGAAGCGATACAGGGCTAGCAAGTAATTGAAGAATGTTTTCAAATAAAGTCCACATCCTAAAGGAGGAGTGAATGACTGTTCCGCATAACTATGATGCGTTGCCGATGCACTGGATCGGCGACTATTCCGGCAAGAAGGCGCTGTTGACGCCAAATCTCGAATGCATGTTCGACCCGCATACCGAACAACACTATACCTATCGGCAAATCGATGAGCGCGCGCAGCGCGTAGCCACTTACCTGGTCGACCGGCTCGGCATCGGCAAGGGCGACCGGGTGGCGCTGATCGGGCGTAACCGGATCGAGTGCATCGATCTGTTTTTTGCCTGCGGCAAGATCGGCGCGATCCTGTGCCCGCTATCTTACCGCCTGCAAAAGCCGGAGCTGCAGGATTTGCTACAGCGCGAGTTGCCGAACGTGATTTTTGTCGAAGACATGTTTGCGCCACTGCTCGACGACAGCACGCTGCCGGCGCCGCGGCCGACCGTGATCCAGTTTGGCGACACCGATACCGCTGCCTATGATGCGCTGCTGGCGACCGCGCCGCGCGCAGTCGCCGTGCCGCTCGCCATGGATGACCCGTTCCTGTACATCCATACCGGCGGCACCACCGCAGTGCCGAAGGTGTGCATCATCCCGCACCGGCAAATGGTCTGGAACGTATTCGAATTCCTGCTGATGTCGGCTGGCGCCGGCCATAGCAAGGAACTAGTGCTGTTTCCGTTCTTCCATGTCGGCGGCTGGAATGTATTTTTTTGCCTGTTCATGCGCAACAGCATTGCCGTTCCACTGCGGCAATTCGATGCCGGCCTGATCCTCGACTTGATCGACAAGAAAATGATCAACCGGCTCGGCGTGGTCGAAGCGATGCTGCAGATGCTCAAAGCCCATCCGAAATTCGACGCCACCGATTTTTCGGCGCTCGAGCTGATCACCACCGCGGCGGCGCCCTGCTCCAACGAAACCCTGCAGCCATTCTGGGATCGCAACATTCCGACCAACCAGGCGTATGGCTTGACCGAAGCCGGACCATCGAACTTCGCATTCCTGCCGCGCGAGCCCGGCATGGCGCATATCCAAGCCAATTCGCGCAAGGTCGGCACGCCGTTTTTTTGTTGCGACTACAAGATCGTCGCTGAAGATGACCGCAATCAATTGCAACCGCCAGGCACGATCGGCGTGCTGTGCCTGCGCAGCTTTCACAATTTCGACGGCTACCTGAACGATGAAGCCCGCACCGCCAAGGTGCTGGATGCTGATGGCTGGATCTATACCGGCGACCTGGCAGTCTGCGATGACCAGGGATTGGTGTCGATCGTCGGGCGCGCCGATAACATGTTCATCACCGGCGGCGAAAACGTGTCACCGGAAGAAATCGAAAATGCCTTGCGCTCCCATCCGGCAGTCGCGGCGGCCATCTGCGCCGGCATCCCGGATAAGAAATGGGGCGAAGTACCGGTCGCGATGGTAGTGCTCAGTGCAGGCAAGAGTGCAACCGAAGCCGAACTGCGCGCCCACTGCAAGGAAGTGCTGGCGGCGTTCAAGGTGCCGAAAATCGTCGCGATTGAATCGTCGATTCCACTGACACCGGTCGGCAAGCTGGATCGAAAGGCCTTGAAGTCGTACTTTTCAGGCAAGGTCGCGGCAACCGCCTGACACGGCACCCGGCAGAGTCGGTTAAATGGGATGCAATGTCCGGTTTAACCGCACTTCGGGCGCGCGCATTGCCGCCCTTTCTGCACCGATCACACGGCCGCGGTCCGGCTGTCTGTAACCGTTAATTACCCGCCATTACCCGATAGTTACCGCAGCCGTTGCAGAAGTCCTGCAGATTTGTCACATTGCGGCATTTCACTGAGCATATTTGCTTTTCCTGCCTTTTTCTGACGCTGGCAAACCATACAAGCCGGTACAATTGAAACCTTGCTGCAGAGAATTTGACAAAAACACCACGGACATTTGTCGTCTCAGCGCATGCACCAATCGATGGAAAAATAAGCAAATGACCCTCCCGAATGTAAAAATCCGTACCCGCCTGTATGCGGGTTTTGGTGTGTTGCTACTATGTGTCGCGAGCATGACCGTGCTGGCCCTGACGACAGCCGCACCCGATGCGGACCAGATCCTGATTGGCGGCGCTGGCGCCGGCATGCTGGTGCTCGGCACCCTGTGCGCCTGGTGGATCAGCCGCGGCATCATTGCGCCGCTGCAAGCCGCCATTGAAGTCAGCAAGCGCATGGCGGCCGGCGACATCAGCGAACCATTCGAAGCCAATGGCCATGGCGAATTGCTGGAACTGCAGCAGTCGCTGCAGGAAATGAGCGAGCGCATGTTCCAGATCGTCTCGCAGGTACGTTCCGGCACCACCGCGGTGGCCACCACGGTCGGCTTCCTCAATGGCGACAACACGGCACTGTCGACCCGCACCGAAGCGCAAGCCAGCTCGCTGGAAGAAACCGCCTCCTCGATGGAAGAGCTGACCTCGACCGTCAAGCAAAATGCCGACAATGCCCGGCAAGCCAACAAGCTGGTGGCCAGCGCCACCGCGTCCGCCGTCAAGGGCGGCCAGGTGGTCGGCAATGTGGTCGACACCATGGGTTCGATCAAGGATAGTTCGCGCAAGATTGTCGACATCATTTCGGTAATCGACGGCATCGCCTTCCAGACCAATATCCTGGCCTTGAACGCGGCGGTGGAAGCGGCACGCGCCGGCGAGCAGGGACGCGGCTTTGCAGTGGTGGCCGCCGAAGTAAGGACGCTGGCGCAGCGATCGGCAGCCGCCGCCAAGGAAATCAAGGCATTGATCGGTGACTCGGTTGGAAAAGTCGATGCCGGCGGTGCGCTGGTCGACGAAGCCGGACGCGCCATGAATGAAATCGTTACCAGCGTCAAGCGGGTCGAGGACATCATGAGCGAGATCGCCGCCGCCAGTGCCGAACAAAGCAGCGGTATCGAGGAAATCAACAAGGCGATCATGCAGATCGACGGCATGACCCAGCAGAATGCCACCCTGGTCGAGCAAGCGGCGCAAACTTCGGTCAGTCTGCAGGACCAGGCGGTTACCTTGTCGGAAGTGGTATCGATTTTCCAGCTTGGCGCACGCGAATTCGGCACCGCCGAAGAAGCCGAGGAGATGGTCAAGCTGGGCACCGAATTCGTGCGCAACCATGGCCGCGAACGCGGCATGGCCGAGATCAGCAACCCGCAGGGCCAGTTCATCGACCGCGACCTGTACCTGGGCATGTGCGACAAGCATGGCAAGATCATCGCCAACGGCGGCAACCCGCGCGTGATCGGCGTCGACGGCACCAAAGTCAAGGATATCGAGGGCAAGTTCTTCGTCACCGAAATGATGCGCATGGCCCACAGCACCGGCAACGGCTGGTGTTCGTACAAGTGGATCCACCCGGTATCCAAGCAAACCATGACCAAGACTGCCTATGTCGAAGCGGTCGGCGTCGATGGCATGTTCATTTCCTGCGGTTTTTTCCAGTAAAAATCAGTGCGTCGCCGATGCAGCAAACAAGGCGCCCGCGGGCGCCTTGTTTCATTCAGGACCGCAAGCGCGACTCATCCCGCATCCAGGAAAGTTTCCAACCGGGCGTTGAACTGCGCTGCCTGTTCCTGAAACAGCACATGCCCGGCTTCAGGAAACAGCGCCAGCTGCGCCTGCGCGCCTATACCTTTTTGCAGCGTATGCGCATTCCTGACCGGCCACACCTGGTCATCTTCGCCATGCATGATCAAGACCGGCACCGCGATGTTCGCCAGCCACTTGTAATACGGCCGGCTATCCTGCGCCGCCTGCAGTTGCGCCTTGGTCGCATGCGGCGGCTGGGCGCCGATCCTGGCATACAATTGGGCCGCTTCGGCAAACACTTCCGGATGGCTGGCCAGATAGCGCGGATGGTAAAAGATGCTGAACAGGGTCTGCAGGCGCTGCTGCGGCGTGGTGCCGGGAAACGCCAGCTTTTGTACCACGCCCAGCGAAGGAAAGGTGACGCGCGGATCGCCGCCGGACACGCCGGTGCATACCAGCACCAGTTGCCTGACGCGCTGCGGATAATGATGGATGAAACATTGCGCGATGATGCCGCCCAGCGACGCGCCGACCAGCCGCACCGGCCCGGCGATCTGCAGCGCATCGAGCAAGCCGGCCAGGTCGGCTGCCATCTGGTCCATCGTATACGGCCCGGGCGGCATGCTGCTGCGCCCGGCGCCGCGGTTATCCAGCGAAATGACGCGGTAGCGGCGCTGAAAATGACGGATCTGCGCTTGCCATGACTCGACCGTGCCGCCCATGCCGGGAATCAGCACCAGCGGCTCGCCCGCCCCGAATTCCTGGTAATAAAGGTCGATTCCATTGATCGGCAGAGTCGGCATCGGCTGGGTTTTTCAATAAAGATATAAGGCAGTGTTTTTGCGCGGCGCAAACCGGTTGAGCGCCCTTTTCGTGCATGAAGGCAGCGCTCACAAACCGTTCACAAGCTAATGTTTGCGCTGCTGCACCAAAATCCAGGGCTTGACCACCACGGTCCACAAGGCCGCGTCGGCATCCAGCCAGACTTGCGCCTGGGCATCGGCGATCCGGCCGATTTGCCCGGCGTCCAGCCATTGCGCAATCGTCGCCTTGTTATCCTTGGCGACCTGGAACGCCACCTCGATCAGATCGAGCTGGTCATCGACCACAATCACCGCGCCGGTGGCGAAAAAGCGCTGCAATTCCTTCCATGCAAAGCGTGCGGTTTCGCCCAATAATTTGGCGCGCAGTTCGGCATCCTGCTGATTTGATTCAGTCATACACTCACCCGATTTCCCAAACGTACCGCCACGCTAGCCTTGCATGAAAAGCAGGGTCGCGCTGCCGGTCAAAATGAAGATGATACCAATCAGCAGCACTGCCGGCTGCTGCCGGATCAGCTCGTGCGGTAAAAAAATGCTGCGCGTCAGATACGGATGCAGATAGATGTCATGCCGGGAATCGACCGCATACCGGCTGGCCCAGGCTTGCGCATCCTCTTGACAGTCAAAACGCTGGTCATGATGGCGCAAGCCATGCCCGGGCACGTCGAACACGGTCTTGATTGCATAGCTGCGAGCGACTGCACTTTCCCCCATCGGCAAGTCATGCGCAACGCTGTTTTTGGAAGAAACTACCCGGGCCGGCAATGCTTGCCCGGTCAGCATCCGGCGCTTGCCAAACCAGTCCAGCAAGTACCGCAGCACTAGCGCCACGCCGATCGAAATTGCGACAATGCCGACAATAAACACGATGCCATTCCATTAAAAAATATTTTTGTAGGGCGTTGCGTGCAGCGCTGCCGGTCGCCGTCGGGCTGCTGGCAGACGACAGTTGTTGCGTCGCGCCGGCCAGTTGCCCATGCACGACCAAGCTCAGCGATTCAGCAGCAGGAGCAGCGACACGCATGCGGCGATCACCGAAATGCCCATCGATGCGACGCAGATGCGCTGCAGCCGCTGCGCCTTGGCATCGGCTGCCAGCGCCGCTTCCTGCAGTGCGGCGACCGTGCTTTGCAACTGCTGCGCCAGTTCCCGGATATGTGCATCGTTGCGCGCGGCCACTTCCTGCAGTTCGGCAATCTGCTGCGGCACCGATGCATTTGGCGACGGCCCGCCGGCTTCCGGCCTGGGTTTGGTAAAAATCGGTTTGGCCGCCGAAACGATGGTGCCGACATGCGGCAACACTGCCTTCAATGCGGGAATGATCCAGGGTGCCATGCATTGCTCCTGCGTTTAATCTGACATTGAGAAATGATAGCGCTGCGCCGGGCGTCACTCCAGGGCTATCGGTAAGCGCCGGCGTGCATGCCGTCATGGCCGGCGCCATCGAGCGCCACATCCCAGACCTGCACATACAGGCCAAGCAGCGCCGCCAGCGTCACCGCGCCCTCTAATGCGCGCGCATGGAGATCGGCGCCGGCGTGCAGCCGGTTCCTGAGCACGCGGATTTTTCGCTGGTCGTCGTTGCCCTGGCAGGCAATGGGCGCCTCATCGTAAATGGCAAAGGTAACTGTGGCAAATCCCGGCGCATTGTGCTGACTCAAGGCAAGTTCCTTTAGTGTCAATTGCGAAAGATTGGCCTTTAGGTCCCGTGCAGTAATAACCTGGTTAATTTGGCTAAGTTATTGCTGCGCGGAGTCTTAGTATGCGCGCTGCCGCCAGGCACGTCCAGCCGCCGCAGATGCGCACAGCGGCAAACGATGGTTTAATACAGGGTCCACCACTTCAGGAATCCATCAGCATGACAAAACAAAGCAGCAGTATGGTCGACGATGATGACTCGATCTGGGTCGTGTATGAAGCGCCGCCCGATTTTCCTGACCAGTATGTCGCCCGCCGCCTGCACTTAAACCAGCCGACCTCCGACTATGTGGTCGGCGACACGCTGATCGACGTGCGCAGCAAGCTGCCCAAGGGATTGTTCAAGATCGAACGCAGCGACCGTGACGACCCGATGATCCGGGAATCGTGGATCTGATTTTGTTTGCAGCGGCCGGCACGCATGCCGGCTGCAGTACCGCTGCCGGGATTATGACGGCAGGCTGTCGCAATGCGCATCGATGGCGCTGCCACGCGCGCGCAAGCCGAGCTTTTCCAGCAAGGCGCGGTCTTCATCGACATCCGGGTTGCCGGTAGTCAGCAGCTTCTCACCGTAAAAAATCGAATTGGCGCCTGCCAGGAAACACAGCGCCTGCACTGCTTCACCCATTTGCCGGCGACCGGCCGACAGCCGCACACGCGCCTTTGGCATGGTGATCCGGGCCACCGCGATGGTGCGCACGAATTCCAGCGGATCGATCGGATCGGTACCATGCAAGGGCGTACCCTCGACCTGCACCAGGTTATTCACCGGCACCGATTCCGGATACGGTTCCATGTTGGCCAGTTGCGCGACCAGCCCGGCGCGCTGCAGGCGCGATTCGCCCATGCCGACAATGCCGCCGCAACAGACCTTGATGCCGGCGCCGCGCACCCGGCCCAAGGTATCGAGACGGTCCTGGTATTCGCGGGTGGAAATGATGTCGCCGTAAAATTCGGGCGCGGTATCGAGGTTGTGGTTGTAGTAATCCAGACCGGCATTGCGCAGCTTTTCCGCCTGGCCCTCGCCCAGCATGCCCAACGTGGCGCAGGTTTCCAGGCCCATGGCTTTGACTTCACGCACCATCTGCTCAACCTTTTCCAGGTCGCGATCTTTCGGCTCGCGCCAGGCAGCGCCCATGCAAAAACGGTTGGCGCCCTGCGCCTTGGCTTCGCGCGCGGCTTGCAGCACGGTTTCCAGCGGCAGGATCTTTTCAGCGGTCACGCCGGTATCGTAGCGCGCCGCCTGCGGGCAATAGCCGCAATCTTCCGAGCAGCCGCCGGTCTTGATCGACAACAGCGTCGCCAGTTCCACTTCGGTCGGGTCGAAATGTTCGCGATGCACCTGCTGCGCGCGAAACATCAATTCGGTAAACGGCAACTCGAACAAGGCGGCAATCGCTTCGACCGGCCACTTGTCGGCATTGACGGGCTTGACGGCCGCAGGAGCGGCATGGAACACAACGGTTTGTGACGACATGAATGAAATTCCTTTGCTAATGTATTAATTTACTGATCTGTTAATCGTTGCTCAAAAAATGCTAGTCAAATTCAGCGCTTGGGGTTGCGCGGGACCGGCTTGACCGGCCAGCCCGGCAAGCCGGAAAAATCCAGGTGGGCGGCAGCAGCCGATGCCAGTGGCGCCGGCAGGCGCGGCACGCAACCGAGCAGCGGCGCCGGCAGACGTGCGCTCAGCGCTTCCAGATTGGCGATGCCGTGATGCATGCCAAGATCCACCACATTGCCGACCCAGCCGACCAGTTGCAAGCCACGCGCGGCAATCGCCTCGGCAGTGAGCAGCGCATGGTTCAGGCAGCCGAGCCGCAAGCCGACCACCATGATCACCGGCAAGCCAAACTGCTGCGCCAGATCGGCGGTGTCGAAGCGCTCCGACAGCGGCACCCGAAAGCCGCCGACCCCTTCCACCACGATCGCCTGCGTCATGGCGGCAACCCGATCATAGCAGGCAAAGATATGTTCCGGGTCGATCACCACGCCTTCCTGGGCGGCGGCAATGTGCGGCGCTGCCGCCTCGCGCAGCAGGTAGGGACTCACCAGCTCCGGCGGCAAGGCCACGGAAGACGCCGCCACCAGCGCATCGACATCGTCGTTATGCCAGACGCCATCGCGCAGCACCGCGCCGGCAGCCACCGGTTTCATACCGGCCGCGCCGATGCCGGCATGCGCCAGCACATGTAGCAAGGCGGTCGATACCAGGGTTTTGCCGATATCGGTGTCGGTGCCAGTGACAAAATAGGCGCAGGATGCGGTCATCTCAAGTCTCCAGTGGGTGCGGTTTGGTTGCTGGATTAGCGGCCGACACTGCGCCGCCAGCCGTCATGCGCGCCGCCTCCAGTACATTGATGGCCTGCGCCAGCTGGGTCACCTGGTCTGCTGTGTGCGTGGCCGACAGCGTCACGCGCAGCCGGGCGGTATTTAACGGCACGGTGGGTGGGCGGATGGCCGGTACCCACAAGCCCTGTTCCAGCAAGCCGGCAGCCACCTCAAGCGCATCCTGGTTGGCGCCGATGACGATCGGCTGGATTGCAGTGATTGAATCCAGCCGGGTCCAGCGCTGCAGCGTCAGTGCATTGTCCAGCTGCGCGATCAGCGCCTGCAAATGGGCGCGCCGCGCGCGTCCTTCATCGCCGGCGATCAGCTCGATACTGGTCAGCAAAGCATGCGCCAGCGCCGGCGCCGCCGCCGTAGTGTAGATATAGGGTCGTGCGCGCTGCACCAGCGTGTCGATCACGCTCGCATGTGCGGCGACAAAGGCGCCGCCCACGGCGGCCGCCTTGCCCAGCGTGCCCATGTAAATCAAGTTCGGCGAGCGCAGCTTGAAATGTTCAAGGGCGCCACGGCCCTGTTCGCCGAGTACGCCGAAGCCGTGCGCGTCATCGACTACCAGCCAGGCGTCAAAGCGCTCGCACAGCGCCAGCAACGCTGGCAGCGGGGCCAGGTCGCCATCCATGCTGAACACGCTGTCGGTCACCACCAGCCGGGCTTTGGCAGTGCTGGCAGCCAGCATGGCTTCCAGCGCAGCGATGTCGCCATGCGGGTACACCTGGACTGACGCGCGCGCCAGGCGGCAGCCATCGATCAGCGACGCATGGTTCATCGATTCGGAAAAGATCGCCGTGTCAGCGTCGCCCAGCGTACTCAATACCGCCAGGTTGGCCATGTAGCCGGTGCAGAAATACAAGGCCGACGGCTGCACCAGGTGCGGCGCCATGAACGCGGCCAGCCGCTCTTCCAGCGCCGCATGGGCGCGCGAGTGGCCGCTGATCAGGTGCGACGCGCCGCTGCCGGCGCCATACAGCGCCGCGCCCTCTTGCAATGCGGCCACCACGCGTGGGTCGGCGGCCAGTCCGAGGTAATCGTTGCTGCAAAATGCCAGCAGCTGCCGGCCATCGACATTCACCCGCGGCGCGCACGGCGAGGCGGTTTCGCGCCGGCGGCGCTGCAAGCCGTGCGCCTGCATTTGCTGCAACTGTTCGTCGAGTTGGTCCAGCAGCTTCATTGCTTGATCACCTGGTCAAATACCGCTTGCGTGCGTTCGGCCAGCGCATCGATTTCCTGGTCATCCAGGATATA
>JAKFFK010000078.1:0-10655 GCA_036675285.1 Paucimonas sp.
ATCGGCGAGCGTATCGCTGAAGCGATGGAAAAAGTCGGCAAGGAAGGCGTCATCACGGTTGAAGACGGCAAATCCCTGAACGACGAACTTGACATCGTCGAAGGCATGCAATTCGACCGCGGCTACCTGTCGCCATACTTCATCAACAATCCAGAAAAGCAAACCGCAATTCTCGAGAA
This sequence comes from Paucimonas sp., assembly GCA_036675285.1. GTDB lineage: Bacteria > Pseudomonadota > Gammaproteobacteria > Burkholderiales > Burkholderiaceae_D > Paucimonas. The sequence goes on from JAKFFK010000078.1 coordinate 180, forward strand.
CCCGTTCGTTCTGCTGTGCGACAAGAAAATCTCGAACATCCGTGATCTGCTGCCGGTACTGGAGCAAGTCGCCAAGGCAGGCCGTCCGCTGCTGATCATCGCCGAAGACATCGAAGGCGAAGCACTGGCCACTCTGGTAGTCAACAACATCCGTGGCATCCTGAAGACCTGTGCCGTGAAAGCACCTGGCTTTGGCGACCGTCGCAAGGCCATGCTGGAAGACATCGCCATCCTGACCGGTGGCCAAGTCATCGCTGAAGAAGTCGGCCTGACCCTGGAAAAAATCGCGCTGACCGATCTGGGCCAAGCCAAGCGTATTGAAATCGGCAAGGAAAACACCACGCTGATCGACGGCGCTGGTCAAGCTGCTGCGATCGAAGCGCGCGTCAAGCAAGTGCGCGTGCAAATCGAAGAAGCCACTTCCGACTACGACCGCGAAAAGCTGCAAGAGCGCGTTGCGAAACTGGCCGGCGGCGTAGCCGTGATCAAAGTCGGTGCTGCTACCGAAGTTGAAATGAAAGAGAAGAAAGCCCGCGTCGAAGATGCATTGCACGCAACCCGTGCTGCAGTCGAAGAAGGCATCGTTCCTGGCGGCGGCGTCGCGCTGTTGCGCGCACGTGCCAACATCAAGATCAAGGGCGACAATCCTGATCAAGATGCCGGCATCAAGATCGTTCTGCGCGCGATGGAAGAGCCGCTGCGCATGATCGTCCAGAACGCTGGCGATGAAGCTTCGGTCGTGGTTGCCAAGGTCCTGGAAGGCAAAGGTAACTTCGGTTACAACGCTGCCAACGGCACCTACGGCGACATGGTCGAAATGGGCGTGCTGGATCCAGCCAAAGTGACCCGTTCGGCACTGCAAAATGCCGCATCGATCGCTTCCCTGATGCTGACCACCGATTGCATGGTATGCGAACTGGCAGAAGACAAGCCAGCTGGTGGCGGTGGCATGGGCGGTATGGGTGGCATGGGCGGTATGGGTGGCATGGAAGGCATGATGTAATTTGCCGGCCGGCGGTAAAAGGGGCACCCCTCTTTTACTGTCACCGACTGCAAAAAAGCCCGCAAGGTTCGCGCCTTGCGGGCTTTTTTATTGCGCGCCATCTTGCAAGAAATCGCATTGGTGCAGCGCAGCGTCAAATTGCTGCTACTCCAGCAACCATGCCATTCATCGATTGCAAATGGCGAGCGCAGCACGGCCGAAGCTGCCGGCTTTCGCCGAGCCGAGCAACGATTATTTTTTCCAGTCGGGCGACCGCTTGTCGATGAACGCCTGCACGCCTTCTAGCGCCGCATCATCCATCATGTTGCAGGCCATGGTTTGCCCGGCCAGCTGGTAAGCAGCGCCAATGCCCATTTCAAGCTGCCGGTAAAACAGCTGCTTGCCCATGGCCACCGCCACTGCCGGTTTGGCCAGGATGCTGGCCGCAAGCTTGCCGACTTCCGCGTCCAGCTGTTCCAGCGGCACGACGCGATTGACCAGGCCACGCTCCCGCGCGGTTTCGGCATCGATGAAGTCGCCGGTCAGCAGCATTTCCATCGCCTGCTTGCGCGAGATATTGCGCGACAGGCCGACCGCCGGCGTCGCGCAAAACAGGCCGACATTCACGCCCGAGACCGCAAACCGCGCATCGCTGGACGCGACCGCGAGATCGCACATCGACACCAGCTGACAGCCGGCGGCGGTCGCCACGCCGTGGACGCGGGCAATCACCGGCTGCGGCATCTGCTGGATTGTCAGCATCATTTTGCTGCACTGGTTGAACAGCGTCGTGTAATACGCGGCTGAAGGCGCAGCACGCATCTGTTTCAGGTCATGGCCGGCGCAAAACGCCTTGCCGGCTGCGGCTAGCACCACCACCCGGACCGCCGGCTCCGAACTGGCCGACTCCAGCGCGGCCTGCAGTGCCGTCATCATTTCTTCCGATAGCGGATTGAAGCGATCGCCGCGGTTCAGCGTCAGCGTCAGCACGCCGTCGGCCAGAGTTTGCAAAACGTAAGGCACATCAGCGCTCATCGTCGACTTCATCCTCGGCAATTTGTGGCTCGCCCAGCAAGGGCTCGGCGTGATAGGTTGCCAGCAATTCAGTGCGGCTGGTCGGCGTCTCCAAACTGATCCGTCCCAGTGCGCCGCTGCGGTAATCCTGCAGCAGTGTGTGCGATGCCTTTTCATAATCGGGATCGCCGCCCTTCAAGCGGTAGCCGCGCCGCAAGGCGATGCCCTCGACCACGCTGACACCGTCGATGCCTTCGGTGGCAAAGCCGTAGCGGGCGCTGAGCAATTGCGGATAGCGCGCCAGCAATACATTTGCCAGAAAAGTGGCGACTTCTTCTTCGATCAGGGCATTGCTGCCGATTGCATGGCTGGCTGCCAGCATCAAGCCATCGGTCGGATGCGCAATCTTTGGCCACAGCATGCCAGGCGTGTCGATCAAGACCATGTTGTTACCCAGGTAAAGCCGCTGCTGGGTCTTGGTCACGGCTGGCTCATCACCGACCTTGGCCACACGTTTTTTCAGCAAGGCATTCATCAGCGTCGACTTGCCGACGTTCGGAATGCCCATGATCATCATGCGCAGCGGTTTCAGCGGCGTGCCGCGGTGCGGGGCGATTTTCAGGCAAAGGCCGGGGATTTTGAGGACATCGGCCGGATTTTTGCAGCTCAGCGCCACTGCATGCACATTTTTTTGCTTATTGTAAAAGTCCAGCCATGCCTGGGTTGCCACCGGATCGGCCAGGTCGGCCTTGTTGAGGATTTTCAGGCAGGGACGCTGCCGGAATACCCGCAATTGCTCGATCATCGGATTGCAGCTGGCTTGTGGTACACGGGCATCGAGCACCTCGACCACCATGTCGGTCTTTTCCATGGTTTCGGCCGCCTGTCGGCGGGCGGCGTTCATGTGACCGGGGAACCATTGTATGGACATGCTTGGCTTTGCTATTGGGATAAGGTGCTATTTTACTCGTTCGGTGGGGAGTTCGAAGGGATCATTGGCTTCGATGATGTAATGCAAAAATGACAGTTCTCGTTGTTTTTTAACAGCTGCGCTCCGTGGATGCATGCCGGGGGTAGCCCGGCGGCTACTCACTTTTCTTGCTTCGCCAAGAAAAGTAAGCAAAAGAAGGCGACCGCAAGACGCTGCCCTTCGGGTACCCGAGAAGTTGTTATGCCGATCGGGAAGCGAAACCAACTCGCTGCGCTCAAACATGTTTCGCTTCTTTTTCCGACCGTCATAACAACTTCTCGGCAGCGCCCCAAGCGGGATTTCAAAAACCACAGCCTCTACTTGCCACCGTAACACTTCGTAGTTGCTTTCTTGGGTTTTGGGTTTTGGGTCTTAGACGTTAAACCCTTGGCGAAGCGCCGGGAAGATAGCTGTTCAAGCGGATAAGAAGCGAAACATGTTTGAGCGCAGCGAGTTGGTTTCGCTTCCCGCTTGAACAGCTATCTTCCCGGGCACCCGAAGGGCGCTGAGCAGGGCCGCCTTTTCTTTGGGTTCTTTCTTTTGGCGGAGCAAAAGAAAGAACCTCGCCCGCCGGGGCGAGACCCGGCAAGCCCCCACGGAGAAACTCAAGTATTAATTAACCTAACCCGCAGCAGTAAAAAACTCAAGCTCCCCTATACATCAATCGCCTTCACCGACCCCGCCTTCTGCCGCAACTCAAACTTTTGAATCTTCCCGGTCGAGGTCTTCGGCAACTCGGCAAACACCACCGCCCGCGGCACCTTGAATCCCGCCATATGCTGCTTGCAATGCGCAATAATCTCTTGCTCCGTCACGCTCGCGCCCGGCCTCAGCTCAATGAAAGCGCATGGCGTCTCGCCCCATTTTTGACTCGGCATCGCCACCACCGCTGCCACCAGCACCGCCGGATGCCGGTACAGCACTTCCTCGACTTCGACGCTGGAAATATTTTCACCGCCGGAAATGATGATGTCCTTGCTGCGGTCCTTGATCTTGATATAGCCATCCGGATGGATCACCCCGAGGTCGCCGGTATGGAACCAGCCGCCGGCAAAGGCATCGCGGGTGGTTTTTTCGTTTTTCAGATAACCCTTCATTGTGATATTGCCTCGAAACATGATCTCACCGATGGTTTCGCCATCGGCCGGCACCGGCTGCATGGTTTCAGGGTTCAATACCGTGACGGCTTCCTGCAGCACATACCGGATGCCCTGGCGCGCATTCAGGCGCGCCCGCTCGCCAATATCGGCTGACTGCCATTCCTCTTGCTTTTCGCACACTGCCGCCGGACCATACACTTCCGTCAAGCCATACACATGGGTCAGGTCGAAGCCGATCTGCTCCATCCCCTCGATCATCGATGCCGGTGGCGCCGCGCCGGCCACCATTGCCGCTACCGAATGCGTGACCCCGTTGCGCATTTCGGCAGGGGCGTTCAATATCAGCGAATGCACGATCGGCGCGCCGCAATAATGCGTGACCTTGTGCTCGCGCATCGCATCCCAGATCGCCTTGGCTTCGACACGGCGCAGACAGACATTGACACCGGCCTGGGCCGCCACAGTCCACGGGAAGCACCAGCCATTGCAGTGAAACATCGGCAGGGTCCACAGATAGACCGGATGGCGCGGCAGTGACCAGGTGACGATGTTCGATACCGCATTCAGGTAGGCGCCGCGATGATGCACCACCACCCCCTTCGGGTCGCCGGTGGTGCCGGAAGTGTAATTCAAACCGATCGCATTCCATTCATCGCTCGGATTTTGCCACGCATACTGCGGGTCGCCCTGCGTCAGGAAGGCTTCATATTCAATCTCGCCCAGCCGGTCACCGGGCCCGCTGTATTCCGGATCATCGACATCGATCACCAGGATTTTCCGTTCAAGCTTTGCCAGCGCCGTCTGCATCACCGGAGAAAATTCACGGTCAATAATCACTACCCGCGCCTCACCGTGATTGAGCGTGAACGCGATGCTGTCGGCATCCAGCCGGGTATTCAGGGTATTCAATACCGCACCGGTCATTGGAATGCCGAAATGCGCATCGATCATCGGCGGCGTATTGGGCAGCATCACCGCCACTGTATCGCCACGCCCAATGCCATGTGCCGCCAGTGCCGACGCCAGCCGCCGCGCGCGCTCGTACTGTTGCGCCCAGTTCAGGCGCAATGCGCCATGAATCGCCGCCAGGCGCCGCGGATAGACGCTGGCGGCACGCTCGATAAAACTCAAGGGCGTCAGGGGCGTGTAGTTGGCCTGGTTCTTTTCAAGACCTTGATCGAATTTATCCATGGCGCATACTCCGTGTGATTAGTCTATGGAACTACTCAAAAATCCCGCATCTGCCTGCCCGGTCAATCAAGCCCTGCCAGTACCTTGACATGGGCGGCGACACTACGCCCCAGCGCCGACAGGTTGTAGCCACCTTCCAGGCAACTGACGATGCGTCCGTCCGAATATTGTTCTGCAATCAGCATGATTTCCCGGGTAATCCACGCATAGTCCGCCTCCACCAGCCCCAGCTGTCCGATGTCGTCTTCCTTGTGCGCATCAAAGCCGGCTGAAATGAAGATCATCTGCGGACGATGCGCATGTAGTGCCGGCAGCCATTTTTCTAAAATCAGCTGGCGCACCAGGTCGCCGCCGCTATAGGCCGGCACCGGCACATTGACGGTATTGGCGCCGACATTGGCCGTGCCGCTGTACGGATAAAATGGATGCTGGAAAAAGCTTGCCATCAGCACCCGAGGTTCCTGGATAAATGCCGCTTCGGTGCCATTGCCATGGTGAACATCAAAATCGATGATGGCAATCCGTTCAAGGCCATGCACATCAAGCGCGCGGCGCGCGGCAATCGCCACATTATTGAATAGGCAAAACCCCATCGATTCACCTGGCGACGCATGATGGCCGGGCGGACGCACCGAACAAAAGGCATTCGCCAGTTCTCCGGCAATCACCGCATCGGTGGCCGCCACTGCAGCGCCGGCGGCGTGTAATGCGGCATGCCAGCTATGGGCATTCAGGGAAGTATCGCCATCCAGGCTGTAATACGCGGATCCCGTGCCATCTGCTGCGGGCACATTTTCACGGATCAAGCCGATGGCGCTGGCTGTATGAACCCGGGCAATATCGTCAAGACTGGCCGGCGGCGCCTCCAGATGGGTGATAAAGGGAGCAATTCGGCTGGCGATCAACTGGTCGTCAATCGCCTGCAGGCGCGCCGGCGATTCCGGGTGCCACTCTCCCATTTCATGGCGCCTGCACTCGGCATGGGTATAAAAACCGGTCGTCATCTCCGTCATCCTCGAATATTCTCGAATAGAATCATGTTAGTTTAATCAAGAAACCGATGCTTGCTATTTTTTGTCAGGCGCAGGCAATTTTTATGTTTGCGATTCATCAATGCTGCCATAGAATAAATTACCCGTCTCCTTTAACTTTTTCACACTCCAGCGAAATCCATCCTACATGTTCGATAAAGTCCACGCAGTCGCCCGTCAGGTCAATCAAATCGTCATCGGCAAGGAAGTGCAAATCCGACAATCCCTGGTATGCCTGCTGGCCGGCGGCCACCTGCTGCTGGAAGATGTGCCGGGAGTTGGCAAAACCACACTGGCGCATGCGCTGGCAGTCTCGCTGGGCTTGAAATTCAACCGGATCCAGTTCACCAGTGATCTGCTGCCGGCCGACGTCGGCGGTATTTCGATCTTCGACCGGGAAAAAAACGGCTTCGTGTTTCATCCGGGGCCGATTTTTACCCAGGTATTGCTGGCCGATGAAATCAACCGCGCCACGCCCAAGACGCAATCGGCGCTGCTTGAGGCGATGGAAGAAAAACAGGTGACTTCCGATGGCGTGACTCGGAATTTGCCGGCGCCGTTTTTCGTGATCGCCACGCAAAACCCGACCCATCAGATCGGCACCTTCCAGCTGCCGGAATCGCAACTGGACCGTTTCCTGATGTGCCTGTCGCTCGGTTATCCTGACATGGTGGCCGAACGCGCGCTGCTGATGGGCGAAGATCGGCGCGCCATGCTGAAATCGCTGCCAGCCGCCATGCAGCCGTCGGAATTGGAGGCAGCGCAGCAAGCTTTGAAACAAATCCATACCTCGTCGTCGCTGATCGATTACGTGCAGGCACTGGCGCAGGCGTCGCGCCAAAGCGGCTTGTTTGCCGAAGGCATGAGTCCGCGTGCCGCGATTGCCTTGCTGCAGGCGGCCCGCGCCTGGGCCGCGATGGAAGGTCGCAACCATGTGCTGCCGGAAGATGTGCAAGCGGTGCTGGTGCCGGTCACCGCGCATCGGCTGCGGCCATTGAAATCGGCCGGCGCCGCCGCGCTTTCCAGCCGCGACCTGGTGCTGCAGTTGATGCACACCGTGCCGGTCTGATTTTTAAGTCGCCGGATTTTTCATGTTCAAGACACCCATGGCCGGCAGCAAGCCGCAACATTTTTTCCGCAAATGGCTGGACCAATGGCTGTTCCGCCTGGGCAGCCCGGACAAAGGCGAAGTGCAACTGCATCAGCGCCGAGTCTTCATTGTGCCGACCCGCGCCGGGCTGGCGTTCGGTCTGATGCTGGTGGTCTTGTTCATCGCTTCGGTCAACTACAATCTGAGCCTCGGATTCGGGCTCACCTTCCTGCTGGCCGCGTGTGCCGTGATCGACATGCACCTGACCTTTCGCAACCTGGCCCATTTGTATCTGGCGCCGGGCCGGGTGCGGCCGGTATTTGCCGGTGAAGAAGCGCAGTTCGAACTGCACCTGATCAACCGCGGCAAGCATGACCGCTATGCGTTGTGGCTCGGCTTCATCGGCGGTGATGTGCCGGATGTGCAGCAGTCCACCGATATCCCGGCCAATACAACCCGCACCCTTGCGCTGGGCGTGAAGGCACAGCGGCGCGGCCTGCTGGTGGCCCCGCGGGTACGCTTGCAAACCCATTTTCCGCTTGGCTTGCTGCGGGCCTGGAGCTATTGGCAGCCCGACCTGCGGGTGCTGGTCTATCCACAGCCGGAACCAGTGATGCAGCCGCTGCCGATGGCTGGCGACCAACAAGCCGATGGCAATGGCAGCGCTGGTCAGGATGATTTTGCCGGCATTCGCGCCTATCAGAGCGGCGACTCGCCCAGACAGCTGGCATGGCGCCAGATCGCCAGAATGGATACTCAGCACGACGCGCCCCTGATCACCAAGCATTTCGAAGGCGGCGCATCGAGCCAGCTGGTGTTCGATTTTGCACAGTTGCCGTCCGACCTGGATGTTGAAGCCAAATTGTCGCGCATGACGCGCTGGGTACTGGAAGCCGAAGCGCGCGGCTTGCCGTATGCATTCCGGCTCGGCCAGACAGCATATCCCAGCGCGATCGGCACGGCCCACCAGGCAGCCTGCCTGCTGGAACTTGCCTTGTATCAGGACAGCCGATGAAACTGCGGCCCATTTCCTTGCCGTTTTTAACGATGACGCATCGAACCGCCCGGCCCATGTCGCGCGACAAGGCCGACACGCTACTGCTGTTGTGCGCGTGCACGCTGGTGCTGGCGCCGCATGCCTCGCAGGTGCCGTTATGGATTGCGCTGGTCTGCGGCACGCTGTTGCTATGGCGCGGCTGGAGTACTTTCCGCGGCAACCGCCTGCCGCCGCGCTGGCTGCTGTTGCCGGTTGCCGTGCTGGCCATGGCCGGCGTGTATATCACGTTCAAAACGCTGCTTGGCCGTGAGGCAGGCGTGGCGATGCTGGTATTGCTGCTGGGCCTGAAGCTGCTGGAAATGCATGCCAAACGGGATTTATTCGTGGTGGTATTCCTGAACTTTTTTTTGATGCTGGCCAGTTTTTTCAATTCGCAAAGCATCGGCACGGCACTGATGACAGTGCTATCTGTCATCCTGATGCTTACCGCGCAACTGTCTTTTCAATATACCGGTTTGGCGCCGCCATTGATGCGGCGGATCAAAGCAAGCCTGTTGATCGTGGCGCTGGCAGTGCCGCTGACGCTGGTGATGTTCGTTTTGTTTCCACGCATCCAGGGGCCGCTGTGGGGCATGCCTGGTGATGCCAACACCGGCCGCAGCGGCTTATCGGAGACCATGACCCCTGGAAACATTGCGCAGCTGGCGCTTTCCGACGGCGTTGCTTTTCGGGTCAAGTTCATTGACCCGGTTCCTGCCAAATCAAAATTGTACTGGCGCGGCATTGTACTGAGCGATTACGACGGCCGAACCTGGAAACACCAACCGGTACTGAACGCCAACCGTTCATCCTTGTTCGAGCCACGCGGCAAGCCGATCCGCCACCAGGTGACGCTGGAGCCGCATGGCCAGCGCTGGCTGTTTGCGCTCGAATTGCCAGCATTGGCGCCGGTATTGCCAAACATGCCGGCGGTGATCCGCGCCGATCGCCATCTATCGGCAGACCAACCGATTCAAGACCGGCTCCGCTATGAAGTCGCTTCGTATATCGAATACGATTTACAAGCCAATGAAACGCGTACAGATCAGCAACGCTGGTTGAGGTTGCCTGCTGGCTACAATCCGGCTACGCGCGCATTCGCGACTCGATTGCTGCAAGCTACAGACAACGACTTGCAATTCGTCAATGCCGTACTGAAGCATTTTAGAGAGGAAGCATTCCGCTATACGCTCGAGCCGCCGTTATTGGGGCGGCATGCGATGGATGAATTTTTATTTGGCACGCGCGCGGGCTTTTGCGAACACTATGCCAGCGCCTTCGTGGTGCTGATGCGCGCCGCCGGCATACCGGCCCGGGTGGTGACCGGCTATCAGGGCGGCGAAATCAATCCGGTGGATGGATTCATGACGGTGCGCCAATCGGATGCCCATGCATGGGCTGAAATCTGGCTGGACAAGCGCGGCTGGCTGCGCATCGATCCGACTGCCGCGGTTGCCCCCAGCAGAATCGACTTTGATTTGTCACGCACCCTGCCGCGATCGGGACTGGCCGGCATGCTCAATCTGAACCAGGGTTCGAGTTCTTGGCTGGCATCCTGGCGTTTCAATTGGGATGCGGTCGCCAATGGCTGGAACCAGTGGGTGCTGAATTATTCGCCGGACAAGCAAAAAAGTTTTATGAAATCGCTAGGCTTGAATGACGTAAATTGGCAAACATTAGCCTTGCTGCTGCTTGTGACAGGCGCTCTGGTAGTGGCAGTTATCGCTGTGCCGCTAGTGACAAACCGTCAAAAAATCGACCCGATCCAGGCAGTCTATTTGCGCTTTTGCAAGACTATGGCACGCAAAGGCCTGGCACGCGCACCGCATGAAGGGCCGCGAGATTATCGTATCCGCATCATGCAAGCAGAATCGGCGCTTCCCGCCGCAAAAAAAACCGCAGCAGAACGATTTTTGACATGTTACGAGCGCGCGCAATATGGTACGGTAAGCGACTTTCCCGCGACCGCAATTGTCGCGCAGCTCAAGTCCCTGCTAAACCAATCTCAATGACATTCATTACGCTTTCCCGGCGCATGGCGCCGCTGTTTTTATTATCCTTG
>JAKFFK010000283.1:0-47267 GCA_036675285.1 Paucimonas sp.
TCTTCCAGCCGGCTGAAGGCTTGCACGATCCCCTTGGTAAAAGTGATCAGGCGCTGGCTATCGGCGGAAAGGCGGGGAGAGCTACTCTTGAACGAGCGACGCATGGCAGGATCAGTATGAAAGATATAAAAGAAAATGGAAAATTTGGTGAGACTGAAATACTTGCCCGGCAAGCTTTCACGATGTTGCCATTGTAACGAGCTTTGGGATGCCGGTGTGGCTGGCGCGAAAACAGCATGGCCAAACTTCAGCGTGAAGTGAATCGCAGCTGCGTAGCGGGCATTCGGCGCTGGCCAGCGCCAGGTTTCACGCAGCCATGCGACAAAAAACGATTAATGCAAAAAATTAATCACCAATAAAAAACGGGACCGGCAAAACCGGTCCCGTTTTTGAGTCTCTATCACAGCGCCTGTCTGCGATAGAGAACTTGCCTTATCAAGCAGCCAGCAGCTGCCTGAGGACGAAAGGCAGAATGCCGCCGTGCTTGTAGTAGTCGACTTCGATCGGTGTGTCAATGCGCAGCAGGACTTTGACATCTTGCTTCTGGCCATTGGCACGGTTGATCACCAGGGTCACTTGCTGCTGTGGCTTGATGTCGGAGCCGAGACCCTTCAGGTCAAAGGTTTCATTGCCGGTGATATCGAGCGTCTGCACGCTGTCGTCACCCAAAAATTGCAGCGGCAACACGCCCATGCCGACCAGGTTGGAGCGGTGAATGCGCTCGAACGAACGGGCGATCACGGCTTTCACGCCCAACAGCTGCGTGCCTTTGGCAGCCCAGTCGCGGGATGAACCTGTGCCGTACTCTTCACCGCCGAACACCATGGTCGGTACGCCATCATTGACGTACTGCATGGCAGCGTCATAGATCGACATTTCGCGGCCCGAAGGCTGGTGCACCGTGATACCGCCTTCGACGCGGGAACCGTCCGGCTTGGTCGGGATCATCAGGTTCTTGATGCGCACGTTGGCAAAGGTGCCGCGCATCATGACTTCATGGTTGCCGCGGCGCGAGCCGTACGAGTTGAAGTCGGCCTTTTGCACGCCGTTCGCCAACAGCCATTGACCGGCCGGGGAAGATTCCTTGATCGCACCGGCTGGCGAAATGTGGTCGGTGGTGATCGAGTCGCCGAACACGCCCAGTGCGCGCGCAGCCGTGATACCGGTGGCAGCGGCTTTCGGTTCCATCGTGAAATCGTCGAAGAACGGCGGCTCGGCGATGTAGGTCGATTTCGGCCAGTTGTAAACCTGGCCATTGGCCACGCCCTTTATGTCTTCCCACAGCTTGCCCGGTTTGGTCTTGACTTGCGCGTAGTTGTCCTTGAAGGTCTTGGCATTCATCGCGAACTTCATCAGCTTGGCGATTTCATGCGAAGTCGGCCAGATGTCGCCCAGGAAAATGTCCTTGCCCTTGACGCGGCCAACCGGCTCGGTCATCAAGTCGCGGGTCATGTTGCCGGCGATTGCATAGGCAACTACCAGCGGTGGCGAAGCCAGGAAGTTGGAACGAATGTTCGGATGGATCCGCGCTTCAAAGTTGCGGTTGCCCGACAGCACGGCAGAGGCCACGATATCGTTCTTGACGATCGCATCATTCATTTCTGGAGTCAGGTCGCCGGCGTTGCCGATACAGGTGGTGCAACCGTAAGCGGTCACGCCGAAGCCGAGTTTTTCCAGGTACGGCAGCAGGCCGGCGGCGGCCAGATATTCCGTTACCACGCGCGAGCCAGGAGCCAGCGAAGTCTTGATGTGCGGAGATACTTTCAAGCCCGCTTCAACCGCTTTCTTGGCCAGCAGGCCGGCTGCCAGCAGCACGCTCGGATTGGAAGTGTTGGTGCAGGAAGTGATTGCTGCGATCAGCACGTCGCCATTCTTGACCTTGACGCCATTCGATGTTTCGTACTGCGCATCGAGGTCATCGGCCTTCTTGTTGAAGCCGTTTTCCGAGGTAGGCTTGGCGAACAGATCGGCAAAAGTCGACTTGACATGGCCGATTTCGATCCGGTCTTGCGGACGCTTCGGACCTGCCAGCGACGGCGCGACCGAACCCAGGTCGAGCGCGACCACGTGGGTGTAGTCAATATCGCCGGATTTTGGAATTCCGTACAGTTTCTGCGCCCTGAAATACGCTTCGAATGCATCGATTTCCGCCTTGCTGCGGCCGGTGCCCTTGAAGTAGTCGATGGTGGCGTCGTCTACCGGGAAGAAGCCCATGGTGGCGCCGTATTCCGGTGCCATGTTGGCGATGGTGGCGCGATCGGTCAGCGACAGCGTCGCGGTACCTTCGCCAAAGAATTCGACAAACTTGCCAACGACTTTTTCCTTGCGCAGCATTTCAGTGATGGTCAGCACCAGGTCGGTGGCGGTGACGCCTTCACGCAGAATACCGGTCAGGTTGACGCCGACTACGTCTGGAGTCAGGAAATAGACTGGCTGGCCGAGCATGCCGGCTTCCGCCTCGATGCCGCCGACACCCCAGCCGACTACGCCGATGCCGTTGATCATGGTGGTGTGTGAATCGGTGCCGACCAGCGTGTCAGGATAGTAGACGGCGTCTTTCTTGTGGACGCCGCGCGCCAGGTATTCCAGGTTGACCTGATGCACGATGCCAAAGCCCGGAGGCACCACGCCGAACGTATCGAATGCCTGCATGCCCCATTTCATGAACTGGTAACGCTCGTTATTGCGCTGGAATTCCAGTTTCATGTTCAGATCGAGCGCTTTTTTCTCGCGGTAATGATCGATCTGGACCGAGTGGTCAACCACTAGGTCCACCGGCACCAGCGGCTCGATGTTCTTTGGGTTCTTGCCATTTTTTTCAGCGACGCCGCGCATCGCAGCCAGATCGGCCAGCAGCGGAACACCGGTAAAGTCCTGCAACACCACACGCGCCACGACAAACGGGATTTCGTCGGTGCGGGGCGCAGTTGCACCCCAGCCTGCGAGCTGTTTCACATGCTCTTCGGTCACTTTCTGGCCGTCGCAATTACGCAGCACCGATTCCAGCACAATACGGATCGATATCGGTAAACGCGACAGGTCCACGCCAAGTTTTTTGCCCAGCGCGGGGAGCGAATAGAACTGACCTTTCTTGGAACCCGAAATCGGGAATTCCTTGAGCGTGTTCAGAGTGTTGCGGGACATAGCCTCTCCTTAGATAACAAATCAACTGATAACAGGTTTTACTTCAAACCAACTTGTAGCCAAGCTGCCTGCGCAGCTTGGCTACGATTTTTTGCCGCTTTTAATCTTTATGCTTGTCGGGTAGGCGACTGATGGCAGCTGCCTTATTGGCCTTCCATTTTGCAGTCATTGGCAAGCTGCCGGCCTTTTTTGGAATCGAGCAGCATGGCCTTGGCCGGAATGCCGATGAACAGCAGCCCGCGGCCTTCATGCTCAAGACGTTCGGCGCCGCTCTGGGTGACGACGTGCTTCATGCGGATGATTCGGTTGTTCCAGCGCAGCGCAACGTTATTGTCGTCGTTGGGATTGCGATACACGGTAACTTTGTGTCCATCAGCGCAATTGAATTCCCTGACGATGGAGCCGGTGACATCCGGCTCCGCATCATCCGCGTCCTTGGCAGCAGCGGCTTTTTTGGCCGGTTTTTTTACTGCTTTCTTGACGGTTTTTTTCGGTGCCGGCGTCGCGGTTTCCGCAACTGCGTAGGACATCGTCAACGACAAGCTTGCAGCCAGTAATACGGATAAGAATTTTTTCATGTGTTTGTCTCCAAAAGGAAGCCTTCAATATTTCCCTGATTTTATAAGTATTGCCCGGTTTTATAATAGCGCGGCTGCCGCATCGGGCAACGGCAAGCCGCTTAATTTTGCTCGCTGCATGATGGTCCAGTAATATCGATAACTGGCCCGGTCGTGCAGCTTACCATGGTGCTGGATCGGTCCCCACTGTGCGACTTGCGCTGCAGTCAGGATCTGGATCGCTTCATTGATTTCAGAGCTGCGCGGCATCATTGCCTTGAGAATCGGCTTGATCTGGTCCGGATGGATGCTCCACATCCGTGTGTAACCACATTCACCCGAGGCGCGGGTCGCATCATTGACGACCACTGTCGTATCCTTGATTTCAGTGGTCACGTTATGCGAGGGGACCTTGCCGTGCGCATGGCAGGCGGCGGCGATTTCCAGCTTGGCGCGCAGCACCAGCGGATGCGTGAACTGGCCCGGACTGCGCATCGCATTGCCGGGAATCGCGCCGTAATGCGCGGAGACGAAATCCATGATGCCGAATGACAAGCATTCGACCTGGGGCAGCGCGGCAATCGCATGCACGTCGGCCAGCGCGCCATGGGTTTCAATCAGTACATGCACCGGCAACTGGGCGCGAGCGTTATTTTTGGCGTGGGTATTGATGGTGGCAAGGGCGCTTTTGACCTCTTTCAGGCTGTCTGCCTTGGGTACCACCAGGTAAGCCAGGCGTGCGCCAGCGGCATTGCAGATGGTTGCGACGTCTTGCTCAAAAAAGCTGCTGTGCAGGTCGTGGACCCGCGCGCCGACGCGGCCGAAGCGGTTGTCTTCGCTGGCAATCAGCGCGCCGACCAGGTGCGCATGGGCTGCTTCATTACCGGCGGAAGCGCCGTCTTCACAATCGAAGGTGATATCGAACAGCGGACCAAGTTCTTGTTGCAGGGCAAGCGATTTACGCATGAGCTTTTCAGAGCCGGCATAGTGATCGCATACCGGCAGCGAGACCGGTTGCTTCTTGTCCTGGAATAAGACTTCGGAAGGGTGCATGTGCAGCGTATGTTTCAGGGTGGGTAATACAGGGACAAGCGGCGCGCGCCGCAATGCGTCGCTTGTCCTGGTTGCAGGCTTAGCCTACCAGATGCTTGACGCCTTCACGCTCTTCCGACAATTCTTTCAGGGTCAGGTTGATGCGCTCTTGCGAGAATGCATCGATTTCCAGGCCTTGAACGATCTTGTACTCGCCATTTTCGGTAGTCACCGGGAAGCCGAACACAGTGTCCTTTGGAATGCCGTAGGAACCGTCAGACGGGATACCCATGGTGGTCCACTTGCCGTTGGTGCCCAGCACCCAGTCGTGCACATGGTCGATGGCGGCGTTGGCAGCCGAGGCAGCCGAAGACAGGCCGCGCGCTTCGATGATCGCCGCGCCGCGCTTGCCGACGGTAGGCAGGAATACATCCTTGTTCCAGACCTGGTCATTGATCATGTCCTTGACCGGCTGGCCATCGGCAGTCGCATTGCGATAGTCGGCGTACATGGTCGGCGAGTGGTTGCCCCAGACGCACAGTTTTTCAATCGCGGTGACCGGCTTGCCGATCTTGGCGGCGACTTGCGACAGCGCGCGATTGTGGTCCAGGCGCAGCATGGCGGTAAAGTTCTTGGCTGGCAGGTTTGGCGCCGATTTCATGGCGATATAGGCATTGGTGTTGGCCGGGTTGCCGACCACCAGCACCTTGACGTTACGCGAAGCAACCGCATCGAGCGCCTTGCCTTGCACCGTGAAGATCTGAGCATTGGCTTCCAGCAGGTCCTTGCGCTCCATGCCTGGGCCGCGCGGACGGGCGCCGACCAGCAAAGCCACATCGATATCCTTGAATGCGGTCATCGGATCGCTGTGTGCGGTCATGCCAGCGAGCAGCGGGAATGCGCAATCGTCGATTTCCATCATCACGCCCTTGAGCGCCTTCTGGGCTTTCTCGTCAGGAATTTCGAGCAATTGCAGAATGACCGGCTGGTCTTTGCCGAGCATGTCGCCATTGGCGATGCGGAACAGCAGGGAATAGCCGATCTGGCCGGCGGCGCCGGTAACGGCAACACGCATGGGGGCTTTAGCCATATTGAATCTCCAAAGTGGTAATGAAAGCGGTGACGGAACCTAAATACGCGAAACCAAAAGCCTGTAATCATACTGCCGAATGCACAACAAGTCAGCTGGTTCACAAACCTGTCGTTTTGTCGGCACCAAGGAAAACGAGGTGGAGCAATTGATTTGCATCGTGTAAATATTGCACGCGAGTTTATGCCCCTGATACAGGACTGTCAATGCCTATCTTATATCTTATATAAGACATATTACTAGCATTTTTTGCTAGACGGCAAAGGGCAATTTGTGGTGAAATCGAGGACATGAGTTCTGTCTTGTCCAACCTGTCCAATAGTAGCGCACCCGGTGCAGGGGCAGGGACCGCCGTTCCTGGCGCTGCGCCGACCTTCAGTCCCCTTTATCAGCAAATCAAGGCGCTCATTACCCAGAGCTTGCAGTCAGGCGAGTGGAAGCCGGGCGAACTGATCCCTAGTGAGATGGAATTGGCCAACCGCTTCAAGGTGAGCCAGGGCACGGTGCGCAAGGCAATCGATGAATTGGCTGCGGAAAACCTGGTCGTGCGCCGGCAAGGCAAGGGTACATTTGTGGCTACGCACCACGAAGTGCGAGCTCAGTACCGTTTTTTGCGCCTGATGCCCGATGTCGGCGAGCCGCACCATGCGGAAAATAACATTATTGAAGTCAAGCGCCTGCGCGCGCCCGCGGAAGTCGCGCGCCTGCTGGAAGTCAAATCCGGCGATCCGATGATTTTTATCAAACGCGTCCAGTCATTTGATGGCGCTCCGACCATCCTGGAAGAATTATGGTTGCCCGGCGTATTGTTCAAGGGCTTGACTGCAGAGCGGTTGGTTGAATACAAAGGGCCGATGTATGGCCTATTCGAAACTGAATTCGGCACGCGTATGATTCGCGCTACCGAGCGGATTCGCGCGGTCAATGCCGACGAAAGCATTGCCGAGTTATTGCAGGTCGCGGTCAATACGCCCTTGCTGAGTGTTGAACGGGTGTCGTTTACTTACGGTGACAAGCCGGTCGAGGTCAGGCGTGGCTTGTATTTGACGGATTGCCATCATTATCAAAATGAATTGAGTTGATCAAGCAAGCATGTGCAACAGTTAAAATCCCTGGCCGGATCGATATTGCCAAGCGAGTATTTCTTCCTGGCTATAAATTTTAATGGTGTACTGCACAAAAATCGGCGAAAATTACAGGATTGTTACGTGTATAAAGGGGTTCCATATGTCTGAGGCAGTAAAAAAGACCCGGCGACAGTTTGGCGTCATGACTTTTGCGGATATTGCGCACTATCGATTACCGGCCAGCGCATATGTTTCCGTATTCCACCGCGCCAGCGGCGCCTTCCTGTTTTTTTTTCTGCCCTTCCTTTTATTCATTCTCGATAAAAGCCTGGTATCCGAAATTTCCTTTGACTACCTCAAGGGCTTTGTTTCGCACTGGTTCGTCAAGCTGATCATTCTCGGCTTGTCCTGGGCATATCTGCATCATTTCTGTGCCGGCTTGCGTCATATGCTGATGGATTTCCATGTCGGACTGAACAAGGATACGGGACGTAAAACGTCGATTACTGTCTTTGTGATCAGCCTGTTATTGACGGCTGGCGTCGCCTGGAAATTATTTGGAGCATCAAATGGCTAATAATAATGTCGGTTCGAAGCGCCTGGTAGTTGGCGCGGGCTATGGACTGTTTGACTGGATGGCGCAACGCGCGACTGCCATTGTCATGGCGCTCTATACCATCATCCTGCTGGGTTTGTTATTTACCGGCAGCCGTTTTAACTATGAGGGTTGGGCCGGGCTATTTGCGCAGCAATGGTTCAAGCTCGTCACCTTCGCAGTATTCATCTGCTTGCTTTATCATGCGTGGGTCGGCATGCGTAACATCTGGATGGACTACTTCACCAAGTCGGTCGTTGTGCGACTCGTGCTTCAGCTTGCCACCATCTTGTGGCTCATCGGTTGTGCCGGTTGGGCGGCGCAGATTCTCTGGAGAGTGTAAACGTGGCAGCAATCAAATCCACTATTCCATCCCGTCGTTTTGATGCGGTCATCGTTGGCGCAGGCGGTTCCGGCATGCGTGCTTCGCTGCAATTGGCGGAGGCCGGCCTGAACGTCGCGGTTCTGTCCAAGGTATTTCCGACCCGTTCGCATACAGTCGCGGCGCAAGGCGGCATTGGCGCATCGCTGGGCAACATGGCCGAAGACAGCTGGTTCTGGCATATGTTCGACACAGTCAAGGGCGGCGATTATCTGGGCGATCAGGACGCGATTGAATTCATGTGTCGCGAAGCGCCCAAGGTCGTCTATGAGCTCGAACATTTCGGCATGCCGTTCGACCGTAACGCCGACGGCACTATTTATCAGCGCCCGTTCGGCGGACACACTGCAAATTTTGGCGAAAAGCCGGTGCAGCGCGCCTGCGCGGCGGCCGACCGTACCGGCCATGCCTTGCTGCACACGTTGTACCAGCGCAATGTACGTGCCAAGACCCATTTCTTTGTCGAGTGGATGGCGATCGACATCATCCGTGATGCCGATGGCGACGTGCTCGGCGTGGTGGCGCTGGAAATGGAAACCGGCGATGTGATGATCCTGGAAGCCAAGACCACGATTTTCGCAACCGGCGGCGCCGGCCGTATTTTTGCCGCATCGACCAACGCCTTCATCAATACCGGCGACGGCGCCGGCATGGTGGCGCGTGCCGGTTTGCCGCTGGAAGACATGGAATTCTGGCAATTCCATCCGACCGGTGTAGCCGGCGCCGGCGTGTTGATTACCGAGGGCGTACGCGGCGAGGGCGGTATCCTGGTCAATTCGAATGGCGAGCGTTTCATGGAGCGTTATGCGCCAACCCTGAAGGATCTGGCGCCGCGTGACTTCGTGTCGCGTTCGATGGACCAGGAAATCAAGGAAGGGCGCGGCTGCGGCCCGAACAAGGATCATGTGCTGCTGGATCTGCGCCACATCGGCGCCGAAACGATCCAGAAGCGTTTGCCATCGATTCTGGAAATCGGTCACAAGTTCGCCAACGTCGATGCCACCAAGGAGCCGATCCCTGTGGTGCCGACCATCCACTATCAGATGGGCGGCATTCCGACCAATATTTATGGCCAGGTAGTCGCGCCGAAAAACGGCAATCCGAACGAGATCGTGGGCGGCATGTATGCAATCGGCGAATGTGCCTGCGTATCTGTGCATGGCGCCAATCGTCTGGGCACCAATTCGTTGCTGGACCTGGTAGTGTTCGGTCGAGCCGCCGGCAACCATGTCGTGGAAAGTAATCTGAAGGCAAAAAGCCACAAGCCGCTGCCGGCAGATGCCGCCGACTTCGCCATGGCGCGCCTGAGCAGGCTGGAAACCAGCACCGGCACCGAACGCGTGCAGGATGTGGCCAATGCGATCCGTTCTACCATGCAGCAATATTGTGGCGTGTTCCGTACCGATGAACTGCTGCAGACCGGCGTCCAGAAAATCATGGAGCTCGATGAACGTCGCAAGCATGTGTCGTTCAAGGATAAGTCGAAGGTATTCAATACCGCGCGCGTCGAAGCGCTGGAACTCGACAACCTGATCGAGACTGCCAAAGCGACCATTGTCTCGGCAGCAGCGCGCAAGGAATCCCGCGGCGCGCATGCGCATCGTGATTACGAAAAGCGCGACGACGAGAACTGGATGAAGCACTCGCTGTGGTATTCCGAAGGCAATCGCCTTGACTACAAGCCGGTCATCACCAAGCCGCTGACGGTGGAGACCTTCAAGCCTAAAGCTCGCACGTTCTAAAATGATGTTGGAGGTCTAGTAAGAAATGTTGGGGACAGAGTAATTCGGCGCGCTGCGGCGCCTCACAAACTCTGTCCCGCAATTGAGCTGGACTCGCAAAGGAAAAATTATGGCACGTACCCTCAAATTACAAATCTATCGCTACGATCCGGACAAGGATAGCAAACCTTACATGCAGGACTTAACGGTCGAACTGCAAGATACGGACAAGATGCTGCTGGATGCATTGCAGCGGATCAAGGCCGATGTCGATGATTCGCTGGCTCTGCGCCGCTCCTGCCGCGAAGGCGTATGCGGTTCGGATGCGATGAACATCAATGGCAAGAATGGCCTGGCCTGCACCACTAACCTGAATGAGTTGACCGAGCCGATCATTTTGCGTCCATTACCGGGCTTGCCGGTAATTCGCGACCTGATCGTCGACATGACCCAGTTCTTCAAACAGTATCATTCGATCAAGCCATTCCTGATCAACGATACCATCCCACCGGAAAAGGAGCGGCTGCAATCGCCGACCGAGCGCGAAGAGCTGGATGGCTTGTATGAGTGTATCCTGTGCGCATGTTGCTCGACTTCATGCCCGTCGTTCTGGTGGAATCCGGACAAATTTGTCGGCCCGGCCGGTTTGTTGCAAGCCTATCGCTTCATTGCCGATAGCCGCGACGAAGCCACCGGTGCACGCCTGGATGATCTGGAAGATCCGTATCGCCTGTTCCGCTGCCATTCGATCATGAATTGCGTTGATGTCTGCCCGAAAGGATTGAATCCGACTCGTGCCATCGGCAAAATCAAGGAATTGATGGTGCGCCGGGCGGTTTAAGCAAGTAAAGACGCAAGTTTCGCAGGCTTGTGTCTATCTTGAACGGTTTCTGAACGCGGCTCCAGAAAACCATCGGCAATCTGTATAAAGACCATCATGTCACTACCACATCAATCCGATCCTATACAACGCGCACGGTTACGCTGGCGGGGACGGCGCGGTTTGCTGGAAAACGACTTGATCATCACGCGCTTTCTGGATGCGCATGAAACAAGCTTGAGCGATGAAGAGGTGGATGCGTTTTCCCGGCTGATGGAATTGCCGGATAATGAATTGCTCGATTTGCTGCTGTCGCGCAAGGAACTTGCAGGTGAAGTGGATTTGCCGCATGTCCACGCGTTTTTACTCAGATTGCGTGCAGCCTGATTTGAAATTTGTTTGATTTTTTGTTTTCGTTTTTTTATTTTAATAATCGACTCACCCCCTCCTGATTTGAAGGAAGAGCCATGACCAACTCTGATGTAAAAGCCACGCTGTCGTTTTCTGACGGATCTCCATCGCTCGATTTGCCAATCTACAAGGGTACTGTTGGCCCGGATGTGATCGACATTCGCAAGCTGTATGGCGCGACCGGCAAATTCACGTACGACCCCGGCTTCATGTCGACCGCCGCTTGTAATTCGTCGATTACCTATATCGATGGCGACAAGGGCGAGTTGTTGTATCGCGGCTATCCGATCGAACAGCTGGCGGTCAATTGCGATTTTCTGGAAACCTGCTACCTGCTGCTGAACGGCGAATTGCCGAATGCCGGCCAGAAAGACAAGTTTGTCAAAACCGTCACCAATCACACAATGGTGCACGAGCAGATGCAATTCTTTTTCCGCGGTTTCCGCCGTGATGCGCATCCGATGTCGGTCCTGGTCGGCACTGTCGGCGCACTGGCTTCCTTCTATCATGATTCGCTCGATATCAACGATCCGCACCATCGCGAAGTATCCGCGATCCGCCTGATCGCGAAGATGCCGACTCTGGTGGCCATGGCATACAAGTATTCGATCGGCCAGCCGTTCGTCTACCCGCGCAACGATTTGTCGTACAGCGCCAACTTCATGCGCATGATGTTCTCGAACCCATGCGAAGAGTACAAGATCAACGATGTGCTGGTGCGAGCGCTCGACCGCATCCTGATCTTGCATGCAGACCACGAGCAGAATGCTTCGACCTCGACGGTGCGCCTGTCCGGTTCTTCCGGTGCCAACCCGTTTGCCTGTATCGCTGCCGGCATCGCCTGCCTGTGGGGTCCTGCCCACGGCGGCGCCAACGAAGCGGCACTTACCATGCTCAAGGAAATCGGCTCGGTCGACAATATTCCGGCGTTCATCGCGCAAGTCAAGGATAAGAACTCCGGCGTCAAGCTGATGGGCTTCGGTCACCGCGTCTACAAGAACTTTGATCCGCGCGCCAAGCTGATGCGTGAAACCTGTCACGAAGTCCTCAATGAACTCGGTTTGCAAAACGATCCGCTGTTCAAGCTGGCGATGGCACTGGAAAAAGTTGCGCTGGAAGACGAATATTTCGTCAGCCGCAAGCTGTATCCGAACGTCGACTTCTATTCCGGTATCGTGCAGTCGGCGCTGGGCATCCCGGTGTCGCTGTTTACCGGTATTTTTGCGATGGCCCGTACCGTCGGCTGGATCGCGCAGTGGAACGAAATGATTTCCGATCCCGAGCAAAAAATCGGCCGTCCGCGCCAACTGTTCGTCGGTTCGCCGACCCGCGACGTGCCACCGCTTTCCAAGCGCGGTTAATCAGGGAGCACATCATGAAAAAGCGAGCCCTTGCGGCTCGCTTTTTTGTTGCTCGGCGGATTTCCGTGAATCAGCGGCATTCTGTAAATATGGTATGCTTTCAAGCGATGATGAATCAGGTAATGACAATCACATAGTCCTTCCCCCACAACTTGATGTGCAATCCGCTAACCGGTCAGGCCGTGTCGCGGAAGGTTACTTAACCCGCCAATTTCGCGAAGCGCGAAGAAAGGTGAGCAGTATGATGCAGCAGTACCGTTCCAACTCCTATCTGTTTGGAGGTAACGCGCCGTACATTGAAGAATTGTACGAGACTTACCTTAACAATCCCGGCGCAGTGCCCGATAATTGGCGCGCTTATTTTGACGCCATGCAGAATGTGCCAGCCGCCGATGGCTCGGACAAGCCCGATGTTGCCCATGCCCCTGTGATCGCCTCGTTTGCCGAGCGCGCCAAACAAGGGCCGATGCGTACAGTTGCCGCCTCTTCCGATGCGGAAATGGGACGCAAGCGGGTTGCCGCAACCCAACTGATTGCCGCCTATCGCATCCTGGGCACTCGCTGGGCCAATCTGGACCCACTGCAACGGCAGGAGCGTCCTGCGATCCCCGAGCTCGAGCCGAGTTTTTATGGCTTTACCGATGCCGACATGGACATCGTGTTTAATATCAGCAATACCTATTTCGGTGCAGAAAACGCTTCCTTGCGTGATTTACTGAACGCTCTGCGGGATACTTATTGCCGCTCGATCGGTGCCGAATTCATGTATATCAGCGATCCGACGCAAAAGCGCTGGTTGCAGGAACGCCTGGAATCAACCCGTTCCACCCCTAGTTTTTCTCCGGAAAAGAAGCAGCACATCCTTGATCGCCTGACTGCGGCAGAGGGACTGGAGCGCTATCTCCATACCAAGTATGTCGGACAGAAGCGTTTTTCGCTGGAAGGTGGTGAAAGTTTTATCGCTTCCATGGATGAGACGATTCAACGCGCCGGTGGCAAAGGCGTGCAGGAAATCGTCATCGGCATGGCGCATCGCGGCCGCTTGAATGTGCTGGTCAATATTCTTGGCAAAACACCGAAAGACTTGTTTTCCGAATTCGAGCATACCGCGCCCGAAGACTTGCCTGCCGGCGATGTTAAGTATCACCAGGGCTTTTCTTCCGATGTGACCTCGCCAGGCGGCCCGATTCACCTGTCCTTGGCATTCAACCCATCGCACCTGGAAATCGTCAATCCGGTGGTCGAGGGCTCGGTTAAGGCGCGCATGGTACGCCGTGGCGACCGGGATGGCGCGCAAGTGCTGCCGATCCTGGTGCACGGCGATGCCGCATTTGCCGGCCAGGGCGTGGTCATGGAAACCCTGAATCTGGCGCAAACGCGCGGTTACGGCACCGGTGGCACGCTGCATATCGTGATCAACAACCAGATCGGTTTTACCACTTCTGACCCGCGCGATTCGCGCTCGACGCTGTACTGTTCCGACGTGGTCAAGATGATCGAGGCGCCGGTATTGCACGTCAATGGAGACGATCCGGAAGCGGTAGTGCTGGCGACGCAAATCGCACTCGATTACCGGATGGAGTTCAAAAAGGATGTCGTGGTCGATATCGTCTGCTTCCGCAAGCTCGGCCACAACGAGCAAGATACGCCGGCGCTGACGCAACCTTTGATGTACAAGAAAATCGGCCAGCATCCGGGCACGCGCAAACTGTATGCCGACAAGCTGATTGCGCAGGGCACTATCCCTGCCGATGGTGGCGATGCGATGGTCGCCGCCTTCCGCGATGCCATGGATGCCGGCAAGCATACGGTGGACCCGGTCATCACCAATTACAAGAGCCAGTATGCGGTCGACTGGATGCCATTCCTGAACCGCAAATGGACCGATGCGGCGGACACCGCTGTGCCGCTGGAGGAATTGCAGCGTCTGGCTGCGCGCATCACCACGATGCCGGAAAACTTCAAGTTGCATTCGCTGGTGGAAAAAGTCCTGGCCGATCGGGCTGCGATGGGCCGCGGCGAGGTTAATCTCGATTGGGGTATGGGTGAACATCTGGCGTATGCATCGCTGGTTTCTTCCGGCTATGCAATCCGCCTGGCGGGCCAGGATGCAGGACGAGGCACCTTTGTGCATCGGCATGCGGTCCTGCATGATCAAAAGCGCGAAAAGTGGGATGCAGGCAGCTATATCCCGCTACAAAACGTTTCCGACACGCAGGCGCGTTTCCTGGTGATCGATTCGGTCTTGTCGGAAGAGGCGGTGCTGGGTTTTGAATATGGCTATTCCACCGCTGAACCGAACACGCTGACGATCTGGGAAGCGCAGTTCGGCGACTTCGTCAATGGCGCACAGGTGGTCATCGATCAATTCATCAGCTCCGGCGAAGTGAAGTGGGGTCGGGCATCCGGTCTGGTGATGATGCTGCCGCATGGCTATGAAGGGCAGGGGCCGGAGCATTCGTCGGCACGCCCGGAACGCTTCCTGCAGTTGTGCGCAGACAATAACATGCAGGTCGTGCAGCCGACCACTGCCGCCCAGATTTTCCATTTGTTGCGCCGGCAGATGATTCGCCTGTTCCGCAAACCCCTGGTGATCTTGACGCCGAAATCGCTGTTGCGCAACAAGGACGCTGGTTCGCCACTGTCTGCGTTGGCCAAGGGATCATTCCAGACTGTCATTGGCGAAGTGGATGAAACAATTGATGCCAAGAAGGTCAAGCGTGTGGTTGCTTGCTCCGGCAAGGTGTATTACGACCTGATCAACGCTCGCAAGGAACGCGCACAGAACGATACTGCAGTAATCCGGATCGAACAGCTGTATCCATTTCCGCACAAGGCGTTTGCTGCTGAACTGAAAAAATTCCCGAATATGACGGAATTGGTCTGGGCGCAGGATGAGCCGCAAAACCAGGGTGCATGGTTCCAGATTCAGCACAATATTTTTGAAAATCTGGAGGATGGCCAGAAGCTTGCCTATGCCGGCCGGCCGGCCAGCGCATCGCCGGCAGTGGGTTATTACGACAAGCACTATGCGCAGCAAAAGGCATTGCTGGACATGGCATTTTCAAAGCTGAAGGGCTTCGTCCTTACCAAATAACAAGTTGGCGGCACGCGGGAAACCGGCACGCCGCCAGAACAACCAGAAACGGAGAGTTACATGGCTATTCTTGAAGTCAAAGTTCCGCAGTTGTCGGAATCGGTTGCAGAAGCAACCCTGCTGCAATGGCATAAAAAAGTCGGCGATGCTGTGGCGCGCGATGAAAACCTGATCGATGTCGAAACCGACAAGGTGGTGCTGGAACTGCCGTCGCCGGCTGCCGGCGTGATCACCGAAATTATCAAGGGTGATGGCACGACTGTCGTGGCCGGCGAAGTGATTGCCAAAATCGATACTGAAGCAACTGCTTCGGCGCCTGCGCCTGCTGCGCAACCGGCCACTGCAGCGGCCCCTGCCGCTGCCCCAGCACCGGCGGCTGCAGCGGCCGGCGTGGCCATGCCGGCCGCTGCCAAGATGCTTGCAGAAAACAACCTGTCTACGGCCCAAGTTGCCGGTTCCGGCAAGGGTGGACGCATTACCAAGGGCGACGTGATTGACACGCTGGACAAGAAGCCAGCCGCAGCGGCGCCAGCCGCACCTGCACCTGCCAAGCCGGCATTGCAGCAGGTTGCCGCTCCATCGTCCAGCCTGGATCTGGGCGAGCGTCCTGAAGAGCGTGTGCCGATGAGCCGTCTGCGTGCACGGATCGCCGAGCGCTTGCTGCAGTCGCAGTCAACCAACGCGATTCTGACCACCTTCAATGAAGTCAACATGCAGCCGGTGATGGATCTGCGTAACAAATACAAGGACAAGTTTGAAAAGGAGCATGGTGTCAAGCTCGGCTTCATGTCTTTCTTTGTCAAGGCAGCCGTTGCTGCATTGAAAAAATATCCAATCCTGAATGCCTCGGTCGACGGCAATGACATTGTGTATCATGGCTATTTCGATATTGGTATTGCAGTCGGGTCGCCGCGCGGCCTGGTAGTGCCGGTTTTGCGCAATGTCGATCAATTGTCGATTGCCGAGATTGAAAAGAAAATTGGCGAATTCGGCGCCAAGGCCAAGGATGGCAAGCTGACTCTTGAGGACTTGTCCGGCGGTACCTTCTCGATTTCTAATGGCGGCGTGTTCGGTTCGATGCTGTCGACACCGATCATCAACCCGCCGCAATCGGCAATCCTGGGCATTCATGCCACCAAGGACCGTGCTGTCGTTGAAAACGGTCAGGTGGTGGTGCGTCCAATGAATTACTTTGCGATGTCGTATGACCACCGGATTATCGATGGCCGCGAAGCGGTGCTGGGCCTGGTCGCGATGAAAGAGGCGATGGAAGATCCGGCACGCTTGTTGCTCGACCTGTAATGAACTTGGCAAAAGGCACGGGAGTGCAGGGTCAGTCTTTGCCTTCAACCTGTCTTTTGGCTTAAAAGGGAAATCATAATGTCCAAAGAATTTGATGTGGTCGTGATCGGTGGCGGGCCGGGCGGTTATATCGCAGCCATCCGCGCTGCCCAGTTAGGCTTCAAAACGGCTTGTATTGATGAGTGGAAAAACGATAAGGGTGGACCAGCGCCGGGCGGTACCTGTACCAATGTCGGCTGCATTCCATCCAAGGCCTTATTGCAGTCTTCGGAAAATTTCGAGCATGCGGGCCACGGCTTTGCCGAACATGGCATTGAAGTCAAGGGTTTGAGCTTGAATTTGAACCAGATGCTCGCGCGCAAGGATAACGTCGTCAAGCAAAACAACGATGGCATTCTGTATCTGTTCAAGAAAAACAAGGTAAGTTTTTTCCACGGCCGCGCTTCTTTCGAAAAGGCTGAAGCCAACCTGTATACGGTCAAGGTGGCCGGTGCGGCGGAAGAAACGATTACCGGCAAGCATGTCGTGATTGCCACCGGTTCGAGTGCCCGTGCGCTGCCCGGTGCGGCATTCGATGAGCAGTTGATCCTGTCGAATGCCGGCGCATTGGCAATCGGCGCGGTTCCCAAAATGCTGGGCGTGATCGGCGCTGGTGTGATCGGTCTGGAAATGGGCAGCGTCTGGCGTCGGCTCGGCGCCGAAGTGACGGTGCTGGAAGCCTTGCCCAGCTTCCTCGGTGCAGTCGACGAGCAGATTGCCAAGGAAGCCCATAAGCTGTTTGCCAAGCAGGGTCTGGCAATCAGCCTGGGCGTGAAAATCGGTGCAATCAAACCTGGCAAGAAAGATGTGACGGTTGAGTACACCGATGACAAGGGCGGGGCGCAAAAAGCCGTGTTCGACAAGCTGATCGTGTCGATCGGCCGGGTGCCGAATACGATCGGCCTGAATGCCGAAGGCGTCGGGCTAAAGCTGGACGAGCGCGGCTTCATCGCAGTCGATGGCGATTGCAAGACCAATTTGCCCAATGTCTGGGCGGTCGGGGACGTAGTACGCGGCCCGATGCTGGCGCACAAGGCTGAAGAAGAGGGTGTGGCGGTCGCTGAGCGCATCGCCGGCCAGCATGGCCACGTCAATTTCAATACGATTCCCTGGGTGATCTATACCTCCCCGGAAATCGCCTGGGTTGGCAAGACCGAGCAACAGCTGAAGGCAGAAGGCGTTGCCTACAAGGCTGGCAGCTTTCCATTCATGGCGAATGGCCGCGCACGGGCGCTGGGCGACACCACCGGCATGGTGAAATTCCTGGCCGATGCCAGAACCGATGAAATCCTGGGGGTGCATATGGTCGGCCCGATGGTCTCGGAGCTGATTGCCGAAGCCGTGGTCGCAATGGAATTCCGCGCATCATCGGAAGACATTGCCCGAATTTGCCATGCACATCCTTCCTTGTCTGAGGCGACCAAGGAAGCCGCGCTGGCGGTAGATAAACGTTCGCTGAATTTTTAAGGAAGCCGGCTGGTATCGATGCTCGATGAGGACGGTTTCTAAAGGAGCCATCATGCGTTATTTGCCTCTTGTTTTCTCATTGATGCTGGCTGCCTGCGCAAGCTCGGGCCCGACTAGCAAAGGGATTGCGATCGACACCACCAGCAATCAGCAGGTGATCCATGGTGCCAATTGCGTTGTCAGTAATAATAACGGTGCCTGGAACGTGGTGACACCGGCGACTATCGATGTCGGTGGCGCCAATGGCGATTTGCGCGTGGTCTGCAACAAGAATGGCTATCGCACTTCCGAGTTCGTGTTTCGGCCGACATCGTCATCGTACGGCTCCGGATCCAGTCTGGGAATCGGCGTGGGCGGCGGCGGCAGGCGGGTCGGCGGCAGCGTCGGTTTCAGCCTGCCGATTGGCGGCATGGGCGGCGGCAGTTATCCGTCGCACGTGACAGTCGAAATGAGTCGCTTGTAGTGAAACCGTTGCTGCCTGCCCAGCGCTGACCAGCTGGCAGCGATGCGGCATGTCCTTGTTGCTTCTACTTGTTGCATACCCGGCACGGGCGAGCGCTATCTCGCCCGTTTTTTGCTGTTTTGCTGTTAAAAATAAGCTGCATTGCTGTAAAGTCAAACTTGATGAACGTCCAGGAATTTTACGACCATGCGCTCAGTCAGCGTGGATTTGCCGCCGATGACGCACAACTGCGCGCCGTCCAGCGTCTGCAGCAGGCTTATGATGAATGGGTGGCGTTCAAGTCCAGCCGATCCACCAAAATCAGACGCCTGATCAATCGCCCTGAAGTGCCGCGCGGCGTGTACATGTGGGGCGGCGTCGGCAGAGGCAAGTCATTTTTGATGGACAGCTTCTATTCGGTGGTACCTGTCGTACGCAAGACACGCGTGCACTTTCATGAATTCATGCACGGCGTGCATCGCCAACTTGACAATTTAAAAGGTATCGCCGATCCGCTCGATGAAGTGGCGCGCCGGATTGCAAAAAAATATCGACTGATTTGTTTTGACGAGTTCCATGTCTCGGATATTGCCGATGCAATGATTCTGTATAACTTGCTCAAGGCCTTATTCGACAATGGCGTGTCATTCGTGATGACATCCAACTATGCGCCGGATACGCTTTATCCGGATGGATTGCATCGGGACCGTATGCTGCCCACCATCGCCTTGCTGAAGCAAAAGCTTGACGTATTAAATGTGGATGCCGGCAACGACTATCGCAAAAGAGCATTGGAACAGGTGGCATCCTATCTGTCGCCGCTCGGCGCAGACACCGACCGTGCATTGCGGCATGCATTTGTCTCGATTGCCGAAATAGCCGATGAAGATCCGCGCATCGTGGTGGAGGGACGTGAAATCCATACTTTGCGCCGCGCCGGCGGTGTGATCTGGTTTGATTTTGCGGCGCTGTGCATTGCGCCCCGCTCGCAAAACGATTACCTGGAAATCGCCAGCCGTTTCCATACGGTGATCCTGTCCGGCATTCCGCGCATGTCCTCGGCGATGGCATCGGAAGCACGCCGCTTTACCTGGTTGATTGACGTATTTTACGATCGCAAGGTAAAGCTGTTGATGTCGGCGGAAGTCGTGCCTGAAGAACTGTATACAGAAGGCCCGATGGCGACCGAATTCCATCGGACCGTTTCCCGTATCATCGAGATGCAATCGCGTGAATACATGGAGTCGCATCGGCGTGAGATTGCCGATGCGATCGCTTAATTACATTGAATATGACAGGCCGCATCCATCATGAAATTTTACAGGATCAAGCACATCATCCATGCGTTCGTGCTGGCCATGGCTGGCCAAGTGTTGATTGCGCCGGCGCAGGCGCAGCAGGATACCGCCGGAGCAGCGCAATCGCCGCAAGCGATTGTCGGCCAGCTGGTCGCGCGCTATCCGAAGGATACGATTGACTCGGTCGCCAAGGCGGACCGGGCACTGGCGGAGGTAAAGACCGCACAGGAGTTGCTCGAGGCGCAGTATCTTGCCGATGAGACTGCATGCCATCCGAAGTTTTTCACCAATGCCTGCATTGACAAGGCCAAGGAGCGGCGTCGGCAAAGCATTGCCGCGATTCGTCCGATCGAGCTGGAAGCTGCCGCATTCAAGCGCTTGGCGCGCGTACAGAAGCGAGATCAGGCTTTGGCCGAAAAACAGACACAGGAACAAGCCAAGGCCGAAGAGCGCCTGAAAGCGCAGCAGGAGAGCGAGCAACGTACCGCCCGGCAGGCAGACGAGCGTGCCCGGGAGGCGGCGGAAAGTGACAGCCAGGCCCGACGTTCCAGTGGCCCGGATCTGCGGGTCCGGCAGCATGAAGCGAAGATGAAAAGGCTGCAGGAAAAAGATGCGGCAAAAGAAGCGCAGCGCGCGAAAAATGTGGCCGATTACGAGGAAAAACTCAGGGAGTCGAACGAACGGCAAAAGAAAGTGTTGGAAAGACGCGCTAAAAAACAGGCGGAAACCTCTGCCAAGCCTGCCGGCGCCGCCCAATAAAAAACCATGGCGCTTTAAAGCGCCATGGTTATCCGGGATCGCGAATGCTTACTGACGCACGGCGCTAATTCGCACGACCCATTTTCCCGACGGTATAGTTGCGCGTTTCTTTCGGAGGCGAAATCAGCTTGATGATGGCTAATGTGCAATTGTCGGCCACACTTCCCTCGGCGCGTTCCCTGGCTTTTTTGATCAGCATTTCGGATGCCTGGCGCGGCGAATTCATTGCGATTGCCGCTCCCAGTTCTGCATCCGAAAAATAATGCCAGAGCCCGTCCGAGCAAAGCAGGAACGAGTCGCCGGCTTTCAGCCCCTCATGATGGCCGATCGTGGTGTAGGGCGTCACATTCGAACTGCCCAGGACATTGATCAGGATATTGGACAGCTTGTGGTCTTTTGCTGCATGCCGCTCGAGCTTGCCCTGGCTGATCAATTGTTCGACATAGGAATGGTCGGTAGTGCGCTGGGCAAAATTCGGGCCGTTGAAACGATACAGACGTGAATCGCCGACATGCGCCCAGATCGCCGTCTTTTCCGGCGTGATGACCAGGATCACCATGGTGCTATGCGGCTGCTTTTCTGCTGAAAGTCCGGATAGTTTGATAATGGTATGGACTTCATGCGCAATTGTCTGCAGCATGGTTTCGACGGTTTCGGTGATCGGCGAAAACAGGTCAAAATTCTGTTTTGCAGTACGGATCACTTGTTCTGCGGCCAGCGCACCGCCACTGCGTCCGCCCATGCCGTCAGCCAGGACGGCCATCATGTAACCAGGGGCTTTAGGCGCGGAAAAAAGAGCGGTCCGGTCTTGTTGTTCGGACCGATCGCCTATATGTTGTGCTGTACCTGCTTCAATCTTGTATTGGCTCATACGTCGGGGTGGATTACACTGCGCCTTGGCAAGGTGTTTATAGTACTGAACGATTATTACATGCGCCAAGAGCAGCTAGCTGCATTTATACATTTTTTTGTCCTAAATGTAACAAAATGACCAAAACTTCTGTGGCAGACATTCAACGTCGAATTATCGAACTCGAGGTGGAGCATCGGGATCTGGATGCCGTCATCGATATCCTGACGCACGCTATCCGTCCCGAAGAGCTTCAGCTGCGCCGATTAAAGAAGCGGAAACTGCAGTTAAAAGATCATATTACGCTTTTAAAAATGCAGTTAATTCCCGACATTCCTGCCTGACCCACCTAATGACCGGGAGCTGTCGGCTCCTGTTGAAGATTTTACCTTGACTCAAGAAATTTCCGCCCAGAGCAATCATGGCACACATGACCAGGCCGTCGACCAGCTGTTCGACGCCGACGGACCGCTCGGCCAGGCGGTGGCTGGTTTTCGGCCCCGGCAATCGCAAACTGAAATGGCCCGGGCAATCGCCGAAGCGATTGCTCAACAATCAACCTTGATTGCGGAAGCCGGTACCGGCACCGGCAAAACATTCGCCTATCTGGTGCCGGCGCTGCTGTGGGGCGGCAAGGTAATCGTTTCCACCGGTACCAAGAATCTGCAGGATCAATTGTTTTTGCGCGATATTCCGACCGTGCGCAAAGCCTTGAATGCGCCGGTGTCGATTGCGCTGCTCAAGGGGCGCGCCAATTATGTGTGTCATTTCCATCTGGAGCGTACGCTGCAAAACGGCCGTCTGACTTCACGCGAGGATGTCGGCTATCTACGGGAAATTTCCCGCTTCGCCAAAACTACCCGTTCAGGCGACAAGGCGGAATTATCCAAGGTGCCGGAAACGGCGCTGATCTGGAATCTGGTGACCTCGACCCGCGATACCTGCATGGGTGCCGAATGCCAGTATTACCAGGATTGTTTCGTGATGAAGGCGCGCAAGGAAGCACAGCAGGCGGATGTGGTGGTGGTCAATCATCATCTGTTCTTTGCGGATGTGGCGCTGAAAGATACCGGCGTAGCGGAATTGCTGCCTTCGGCTAATACCGTGATTTTCGACGAGGCACATCAGTTGCCGGAAACGGCTTCGCTGTTTTTTGGCGACACCGTGTCGACCTCGCAAATCCTGGAACTGTGCCGGGATGTGCTGGCCGAAGGTCTCGCGCATGCGCGAGACGGGGCGGAATGGGCCAAGGTTGTCATGCCGGTCGAGCGGGCAGCGCGCGATTTGCGCCTGGCATTTCCGCAAGACGTGGTCCGGCTGGCGGTCAACCAGATTGCCTCTTCCAGCACTTTTTTTCCGGCGCTGGAGACGCTGCGCGAAGAAATCCAGGGCATGCTGCCGGTGCTGCAATCCCAGGCCGAGCGTGCCGAAACCATTGAGCAATGCCGGGTTCGCGCGCATGAGCTGTCAGGCAGGCTGGCCGCATGGAACAGCGAAGGCGGTGCGCATGCCGGACAGGCGGCGGAGGGCGAGGAATCCGTCTTGTGGGTCGAGGCATTTTCATCTTCGCTGCAGCTGCACCGCACACCGTTGTCGATCGCGCCGGTATTCAATAAGCAGCGCGAAGGAACGCCGCGCGCATGGATATTCACCTCGGCGACACTGGCGGTCAAAAACGATTTCAATCATTACACCTCGCAGATGGGCTTGAGCGAGGCGCCCGCGAAAACCTGGCCAAGCCCGTTTGATTATGGCCAGCAGGCGTTGTTGTATGTGCCGCAAAACCTGCCGCAGCCGAATTCGCTGGATTACACTGACGCGGTGATCGATGCGGCGCTGCCGATCATTGAAGCCGCCGGCGGCCGCACTTTTCTGTTGTGCACGACCAACCGGGCTGTCAAGCAGGCAGCCGAGCGCTTGCGCAAGGAATTTGAACAGCGCAAGCTGCCTTATCCGCTGATGGTGCAAGGCGAGACCGGCCGCACTGAACTGCTGGACCGGTTCCGGGCTGCCGGCAACGGTGTGCTGATCGGCAGTCAAAGTTTCTGGGAGGGGGTGGACGTGCGCGGCGAGGCATTGTCGCTGGTGATCATTGACAAGCTGCCATTTGCGCCGCCTGACGACCCGGTGCTGGCCGCCCGCATCGAGGCATTGGAAAGAAAGGGCTTGAATGGTTTCATACATCACCAATTGCCGGAAGCGGTCATCAACCTGAAACAGGGCGCCGGGCGCCTGATTCGTGACGAGACTGATCGGGGCGTGTTAATGATTTGCGATCCGAGGCTGATCAGCAAACCGTACGGCAAGCGTATCTGGCAAAGTCTGCCGCCTTTCAAGCGCACGCGCGAAGCAGCCGAGGTCCATGAGTTTTTTGCCAGAAAGGCAGATTGATATAAAAATATCCACTTTTCATAATCGGTGACTGGGTTCGGGGCACGAATAAAAGGGATAGAAAAGAACGACCGTGTGATTTTGTATGGAAAGTACACATTCACAGAATGTTCATCAAGTCCTGATAATGCTTCAGGTAAAATCTGTTTATGAAAATTCTAGTTAGTAACGATGATGGTTACCTGGCGCCAGGCATTATTGCCCTGGCTGACGCGCTGGCCCCGATTGCAGACATCGTGGTGGTTGCCCCGGACAGCAACCGTTCAGGGTCATCCAATTCTCTGACATTGGACCGACCCCTGTCAGTCTTTCGAGCCGCCAACGGATTCTATTTTGTTAACGGCACTCCCTCGGATTGCGTGCATGTGGCACTGACTGGCGTACTGCAGCAAAAACCCGATCTGGTTGTTTCCGGCATTAACCAGGGGCAGAACATGGGCGACGACACGCTGTATTCCGGCACTGTCGCCGCCGCCACCGAAGGTTATCTGTTCGGCATTCCATCGATTGCTTTTTCACAGGTTGAAAAAGGATGGAAAGAGCTCGATGCCGCCGCCAAGGTGGCAAAGGAAATCGTGCTGCGGCGTTTCGATGCGCTGCAAAAGCCGTATTTATTGAATGTAAATATCCCGAATTTGCCGTATGACCGGCTGGGCACCATCGTGCCGACCCGGCTGGGCAAGCGGCATCAGTCGGAAGCCGTGATCAAGGCGCAGGACCCGCATGGCCGTGAGATTTTCTGGATCGGTCTGGCTGGTGCCGCCAAGGATGGCGGGGAAGGCACCGATTTCCATGCGACAGCCGCAGGTCAGATTTCGGTTACGCCCTTGCAAATCGATTTGACGCATAACGCGCAATTGGATGCCCTCAGGAAGGGATTGCAATGACTGACAAGACCAAGCGTTTTCCGCTGCCATTGTCTTCGGTGGTTGATAAATCCGGCCGCTCGGTGCGCAGCCAGAACATCACTGCCACCCCGCAAACGGCGACCCAGAATGCGGCCCTGCATGGCGTGCGCACCTTGGTCCAGTCATCACCCCGCAATCCAATGCCGGCATCGAATTTCGCGCCGAATACCGTGAGCGTGCGATCCGCGCCGCTGGTGTCTGAAGCCATACGCAAGGCGATGGTGGCGCGCGTGGCCGGACAGGGCGTGCGTGATGCCAAGGTGCTGGCAGCCATGACCGAAGTGCAGAGACACTTGTTCATGGAACCGGGATTCGCCAGCCAGGCATATATCGACGCATCGCTGCCGATCGGTCATCACCAGACGATTTCGCAGCCGTATATTGTTGCGCGCATGATCGAGGTCATGCGCGACAACCGCAATGGCGGCGTGTTGAACCGGGTGCTGGAAATCGGCACCGGCTGCGGTTATCAGGCGGCGGTGTTGTCTCTGGTTGCCCGCGAAGTGTTCTCGATTGAGCGCATCAAGCCGCTGCATGAACTGGCAAAGGCCAACCTGCGCCCGATGCGCATTGCAAATATCCGCTTGCAATATGGGGATGGTATGCTTGGCCTGCCGCAGGCAGCACCGTTCGACGGTATCATTCTGGCTGCCGCCGGCATGGAAGTGCCGCAAGCCCTGCTGGATCAATTGGCCATTGGCGGACGCCTGGTGGCACCGGTAGGTGCGCGTCATCAGGTGCTGCATCTGATTGAACGTGTCAGCCAATCGGAATGGATCAATACGACTCTTGAGGATTGTCATTTTGTGCCGCTTCGACCCGGCACCGTATAACATGGAAGCGATGATAAATACAAAAATGCGTTTAGCCTTGGTGTTCATGGTGGCAGCCCTGATGGCGGCCTGCAGTTCAACACGTCAATCGGCACCAATTGTCGATAGAACTAGCCGGGTTGATGCCAGAAATGGCGTTACTGCGGTGTCGACTGCCCCGAGGCAGATGGACAGCCAGGGTAATTACATGGTGAGAAAAGGCGATACGCTGTTTCAGATTTCTCAGGAATTCGGGCAAAGTTTCCGTGATCTGGTCGCTTGGAACAATCTGGAGAATGCTAATGACATACGGGTCGACCAGTTATTGCGCGTGATTCCACCGGTGGCCGCTGTAAACGGCACGCAATCGGTCAGCGTGGCCAGCGGTTCGGGCATTGAAGTCAGGCCGCTTACTGCGCCGGCGATTGCGGAAAGCGCTCCGAACAAGATTGGGCCGCGTGGTGACAAGCAGCCGTATGCCGACAGTACGCTGGCCGAGATGCAAAAACCCGAAGGGCTGGTATCCGCACCGGCCACTGTCCAGAGCACAGCAAAAGTCGTGGAAAAGCCGGCCCAGCCACAGACTGCCGCCAATTCTGAAGATGCCGGTGTGGCATGGATATGGCCCGCAGAAGGTAAAATCGTCGGAACATTTGATGAGGGAAAGAAAGGTATCGATATCGGCGGCAAGTCCGGACAACCGATTGTCGCGGCTGGTGCCGGCAAGGTAATGTATGCTGGCGGCGGCATCCGCGGTTACGGCAATCTTGTCATTGTTAAACATACCAATAACCTGTTGTCTGCCTATGCGCATAATAAAACCATCCTGGTGAAGGAGGGTCAAAGCGTCGACAAAGGGGAAAAAATTGCTGAAATGGGCAATACCGATGCCGATGCAGTCAAGCTTCACTTTGAGATTCGTCAGCAAGGAAAACCGGTTGATCCCTCAAAATTCCTACCAAGCCGATAAATGACACGAAACCCTCGCCCACCGCTGGATGATGACCTGCTCCCGGATGATGCATCCGAGTCGCCTATCGATCTCGCGGCCGAGGCAGGGGATACAGTGGAGGATGCGGTGGATACGGCGATCGTGGCCGTGGTGGACAGCGTCGACGAATTAAAGACGGTGCTGGCTGCCGAGCTTTCCACCGACACCACCCAGCATTACCTGAATCAGATTGGCGCCAGGCCGTTGCTGTCGGCGAGCGAGGAAGTGCACTACGCGACACTGGCCAAACAAGGCAATTTCAGCGCGCGTCAAAAAATGATCGAGCATAATTTGCGCCTGGTGGTGTCGATTGCCAAGCACTACATCAATCGCGGCGTGGTATTGCTGGACCTGATCGAAGAAGGCAATCTCGGCTTGATGCGCGCCATCGACAAGTTTGAGCCGGAACGCGGTTTTCGTTTTTCAACCTACGCCACCTGGTGGATCCGCCAAAGCATTGAACGCGCCATCATGAACCAGGCGCGTACCGTGCGGCTGCCGGTGCATATGGTGCGCGAACTGAACCAGATCCTGCGCGCCAAATATCACCTGGAAGCCCAGCATCACGACGGCAAGGACGCGTCGGCGGAAGATATCGCCCACCTGGTCGACCGTCCGGTGGAAGATGTGCAGGATATTCTGGCGCTGTCCGAACATGCAACCTCGCTGGATGCACCGCTGGATAACGACCCGCAAGCCAGCCTGATGGACATGCTGCCAAGCGACGCCGCTGACGGCCCCGACTCACGGGCCGAGCATCATGAAATGACGGTCAAGGTGCGCGACTGGCTGGGCAAGCTGCCCGACAAGCAGCGCATCGTGATCCTGCGCCGGTTCGGACTGGACAACGACGATCCGGCCACGCTCGAGGAACTGGCCGATGAAATGGGCGTGACCCGCGAACGGGTGCGCCAGATTCAGCAGGAAGCATTGATCAAGCTGAAACGCACGCTGACATCGAACGGTGTCGGAAAGGATGCGCTGTTGTGATCCCGATTCTGGTGTTTGACATCGAGACCATCCCCGATGTGGATGGTCTGCGCAAGCTGCACGGTCATCCGAATGCAATGACGGATGCCGATGTGGCAGAGACAGCATTTACCCTCCAGCGTGAAAAAAATGGTACTGATTTCCTGCGGCATCACCTGCACCGGGTTGCCGCAATTTCCTGCGTGTTCCGTGACGATGACGGATTCCGTGTGCGCTCCCTTGGCAGCCTGGAAGACGGCGAGGCCAAGCTGGTGCACGATTTTTTCCGCACTATCGACAAATACACGCCGCAGCTGGTGTCCTGGAATGGCGGCGGATTCGATTTGCCGGTGCTGCATTACCGCGCGATGATCAATGGCGTGACGGCATCGCGCTATTGGGAAATGGGCAACGAAGACCGTGATTTCAAGTGGAACAATTACCTGAGCCGCTACCATTCCCGCCATCTGGATTTGATGGACTTGCTGGCCATGTACACTGGACGCGCCAATGCGCCGCTGGATGATTTGGCCAAGTTGTGCGGCTTTCCCGGCAAGATGGGCGTGGATGGTTCGCAAGTCTGGACCTTGTGCCAGGAGGGGCGCCTGAAGGAAATCCGCGATTACTGCGAAACCGATGTGGTCAATACCTATCTGGTGTATTGCCGCTTCCAGTTGATGCGCGGTGAACTGACCCAGGCCGGCTACGAGGCGGAACTGGCGCTGGTGCGTTCCAGCCTTGCCACAATGGGCAGCAAGCACTGGAAAGAATATCTAGCCTGCTGGCCGCAGCCTTAACAGCCAATCCGCCCGGATTGCATTATCATGTCGGGCCATCTGGCGCCCAATTTCCCTATCTCTCGTATGCAGGACAATATCATCGAAATCGAATCTCTCGACATGGAAGGTCGTGGCGTTGGTCATTTGCAAAATGACGACGGCAGCCAGGGCAAAGTCATTTTCGTCGAAGGCGCCTTGCCCGGCGAGCGCGTGAGTTTCCAGTCATTTCGCAAGAAGCCGAAATGGGAAGCGGCCAAACTGACGGCGCTGCATCGCGAGTCGTCGCTGCGGGTCAAGCCGAAATGCCAGTATTTCGGTATTTGCGGCGGTTGCGCGATGCAGCATCTTGAGCCGGCGGCCCAAGTGGCAATCAAGCAGCGGGTATTGGAAGATAATTTGAAGCATCTGGGCAAGGTCAAGGCCGAAACCATGCTGCGGCCTATTTACGGGCCGACCTGGGGATACCGCTACCGTGCGCGCATTTCAGTGCGTAATGTCGTCAAAAAAGGCGGGGTGCTGGTCGGATTTCACGAAAAGAAATCCGGTTTTATTACCGACATGAAAAGCTGCGATGTGCTGCCGCCGCACGTGTCTGCCATGCTGGTGCCGTTGCGCGGTCTGATCGCCGCTCTTTCCATCTGTGAGCAGGTGCCGCAACTGGAGCTGGCAATCGGTGCCGGAGATCAGCAAACCATCACGGCGCTGGTCATGCGCAACATGGCCCCCCTGACGGATGATGACGAGCACAAGCTGAAGGCATTTGCCGATCAATATCAGGTGCAATGGTGGCTGCAGCCGAAAGGTCCGGACACGGCCTACCCGTTTTACCCGAGTGTCTCGCAACTGCATTATGCCTTGCCGGAATTCGGTATCCGGATGCCGTTCAAGCCGACCGATTTTACCCAGGTCAATCACCACATCAACCAGGTGCTGGTGGCACGTGCTTTGCGGCTGCTGGATGTGCAGCCGCAGGATCGCGTGGCCGACCTGTTCTGCGGATTGGGAAATTTCACGCTGCCGCTGGCGACCCAAGCGCGCGAAGTGGTCGGCATTGAAGGCAGTACGGCGTTGACCGAACGCGCTTTGGATAATGCAAAGCACAACAATCTGGCTGAGAAAACAGTCTTCTATTGCCGTAACCTGTTTGAAGTCAGTGCAGACGATGTGGCGGCGTTAGGAAAGTTTGACCGGTGGTTGATCGATCCGCCGCGCGAAGGCGCTGCTGCCATTTGCCAAGCGCTGGTTGATCTAGCATCAAGCCAGCCGGAATTCAGGCCAAAAAGGATTGTGTACGTATCCTGCAATCCTGCCACTCTTGCACGCGATGCCGGCATGCTGGTGCACGATGCAGGCTATGTGTTGAAACAGGCGGGTGTAGTAAACATGTTCCCGCATACCGCACACGTGGAATCGATTGCGGTATTTGATTTGCCGGCCTGAGAAAGTGAAACAGGACATAAAAAAACCGGCTCGCAAGCCGGTTTTTTAAAGGGAAATCTTTCAATCGTCGCCGCCGAAAATGCCGAGCAGGGACAGCAGGTGGGAAAAGACAATGTAGACATCCAGGTAAATGCTCAATGTTGCCGTAATGTAGTTGGTCTCACCGCCATTGACCACACGCTGCACGTCATACAGGATATAGGCTGAAAAAATGCCGATCAGGATGACTGACGTTGCCAGATACAGTGCCGGCAATTGCAGGAAAATATTCGCCACCACCGCGACCAGCGTAACCAGCATGCCGACAAACAGCCATTTGCCCATGCCGGAAAAATCGCGCTTGGACACGGTGGCAATCGTCGCCATTACCGCAAAAATCGATGCAGTGCCGCCGAATGCGGTCATGATCAGCGAGGTGCCATTGGAAAACCCAAGGGTATGGCTGATCAATCGCGACAGCATCAATCCCATGAAAAACGTGAAGCCGAGCAGTACCGCCACGCCGGTTGCCGAATGCTTGGTCTTTTCGATCACATAGAAAAAGCCGAAAGCAATCGCCATGAAGGCAATAAACCCGATAAAGGGACTGGCAGGAAAAAAGGAAAAATTGAGCTGTACGCCTAGCCAGGCCCCAAGCACGGTCGGCAGCATCGAAATTGCCAACAGCCAGTAGGTATTGCGTAATACCCGATTGCGCGCTACCGCAGAATCGGCAGAGCCGCTATAGCTTGGTTGTAATTGTTGATTCATGTTGCCTCCAATTTCATGTCAGGTTTGCAAGCAGGCACAGCATAACATGGCTGTTTGAACATAGGATAATGCAGGCTACAGGAAGTTCTCGTCAGCTCTCTCGTCGCCTGAGGTGGGAAAGCCCATATTTATAGAGATTTCATGCTAAAATTAAAGGTTAGCTGAATTATTAATTAACAACCTTAACCCTTTATTTTTATTGGAGTTTTTACAGATGGCAATCGAACGCACCCTGTCGATTATTAAACCCGACGCAGTCGCAAAAAATGTAATTGGCCAAATTTATTCCCGTTTCGAAAATGCCGGCCTGAAAGTCATTGCGGCGCGCATGGTGCAATTGTCACGTGCCGAAGCCGAAGGTTTTTATGCCGTGCACCGTGAGCGTCCTTTCTTCAAGGACTTGGTCGACTTCATGATTTCCGGTCCGGTAATGGTACAGGCACTGGAAGGCGAAGGCGCGATTGCCAAAAACCGTGACCTGATGGGCGCTACTGATCCAAAGAAGGCTGAAAAAGGCACGATTCGCGCCGATTTCGCTGATTCCATCGACGCCAATGCAGTGCATGGTTCCGATGCGCAGGAAACTGCCCTGGTTGAAATTGCTTATTTCTTCCCAGCTTTGAATCTGTATTCGCGTTAATTAAAACTACGCTGTTCCGGCAGGCATTTCTGTCTGGGTAGCGAGCATGGAAGTGTTGTCATGACGGATCTCACCAATTTGCTGGACCTCGATCCCGCGCAGCTTGTCGCTTACTGCGGCGAGTTGGGTGAGAAGCCGTTTCGTGCAAAGCAGTTGCAGCGCTGGATACATCAATTCGGCGCAAATAATTTCGATGCAATGACAGACCTGGCGAAGTCATTGCGCGACAAGCTGGTTACCCGCGCATTCATTGCAGCGCCCAAGGCCATCAGCGACCATACGTCAAACGATGGTACGCGTAAATGGCTGCTCGATGTCGGGCAAGGCAATGCTGTTGAAACCGTGTTTATTCCCGAAGAAAATCGCGGCACCCTATGCATCTCCACGCAAGCCGGGTGTGCAGTCAATTGTCGATTCTGTTCCACCGGAAAACAGGGCTTCAGCCGCAATCTGTCGGTAGGCGAGATCATCGGCCAGCTATGGATGGCTGAATTCGAATTGCGAAAAACCAAGGGTATCGAACCCGGCCCCAAGGGCGAGCGCCAGATCACCAACGTGGTCATGATGGGCATGGGCGAGCCACTGCTGAATTTCGAGCCGACCGTGACTGCGCTGAAGCTGATGCTGGACGATAATGCATATGGCCTGTCGCGCCGCCGTGTCACGCTCTCCACCAGTGGCGTCGTGCCGATGATCGACAAGCTGGCCCAGGAATGCCCGGTTGCGCTGGCGGTTTCACTGCATGCGTCCAACGATGCGCTGCGTGATGGCCTGGTGCCACTGAACAAAAAATATCCGCTTGCCGAATTGATGGCGGCATGCAGTCGCTACCTGGCGTATGCGCCGCGTGATTTCATCACCTTTGAATACTGCATGCTGGACGGTGTCAATGACACGGATGAGCATGCAAGGGAGCTGGTTGCACTGGTAAAGAAAAAAAATCATGAAGTGCCCTGCAAATTCAATCTGATTCCATTCAACCCATTCCCGGAATCCGGGTTGCTGCGCTCGAATAATGCGCGCATCAAGGCATTTGCCCAAGTCCTGATGGATGCTGGTATCGTGACCACTATCCGCAAGACGCGTGGCGACGATATCGATGCGGCTTGCGGTCAATTGGCCGGTGAAGTGCAGGATCGCACCAAGGTACAGGAACGCATGCAAAAAATGGCGGAATACCAAAAAAAATTCGGCAAGGATTTTGGCCGTATCGTGGAGGTGTCGACGTGAAGAAAATGGGGAGCCTTGCCATTCTGGCAGTAGTTTTTGCGTTGACGGGATGTGCGTCGAGTCCTTCTGGTGGATCAGACAGGGAATTGCCGACCAGTTCAGATCAGACCGATAATCAGAAACGGGCAGGCATTCGCTTGCAGTTGGCTATGGGCTATTACGGTCAGGGACAAATGCCGGTCGCTTTGGATGAAATCAAGCAGGCGCTGCAGGCCGATCCGAATTTTGCCGATGCTTACAGCATGCGCGCATTGATTTACATGAATATGGGAGAGACGCGACTGGCGGAAGACAACTTTCAACAGGCATTACGGCTATCGCCGGCTAACCCGGACTTCAACAATAATTACGGCTGGTTTCTGTGTCAAAACGGACGGGAGAGTCAGTCAATTTCCTACTTTGAGTCGGCACTGAAAAATCGCGCCTATCAATCGCCTGCCAAGGCTCTGAACAATGCAGGTCTGTGCAGTATGCGCATGAAGGATACGGTTGCGGCGGAGCGCTATCTGAACGAAGCTTTTCGCCTGGATCCGGGCAACGCTTCTACCAATGTGAATCTGGCCAAAATTTATTACGATCGCGGTAATTATGAGCGGGCACAGTTTTATATCGGACGCGTTACGAAAAGCGATGTATTTACTGCCGAAGCACTGTGGCAGGCGATCAAGATCGAGCGCAAGCTGGGCGACCGGGATGCTGAATTAAGTCTGGTTACACAATTGAGCCGTCGTTTCCCGACCTCGGCCGAGTTCGCGGCTTATCAGCGCGGAGCTTTCAATGAATGAGTCGGAAATGCCGGATCCGGGCGACTTGCAATCCGGCGAGTTGCCTGTACAAGCTAAGCCGGTAGTGCGGCCGGGCGCGCAACTTGGCGCGCAACGCCAGGCACAGGGCTGGACGATCGAACAAGTTGCAAATCAGTTGAATCTGGCGCCACGCCAGATTCTGGCACTGGAAGAGGATAACTATGCCGCATTGCCTGGCATCGTTATTGCGCGAGGCTTCGTACGGGCGTATGCGAAATTGCTGAAAATCGATCCGACGCCTTTGGTCGCCATGATGGCAGATGCGCCTGCAGCACCGGCAGAGTCGATCGAATTGCGGCGCGCTTTATCGGCAACATTTTCCGAGTCAAGCCTGCCGACGGCCAAGCGTGCCGGACGTACCGCCAAGTGGATCTGGACTGTGCTGTTGCTGGGGGCGCTAGGCGTGGCAGGATGGTATGCGCAGCAACACGGCGGGCTGGCGGGTTTGTCTTCCCTGATGAATACGCAAATGCAGGGTGAACAGCAACCATCGTCAAGCCAATCGCCATCGATTCAGGATAATGCCAGTGTTGATAATCAGCCCGAAGCCAGGGCTACCGATGGCGTGCCGATGGGCGAGCCGGCGATGACTGCCGGGGCTGCGGCGGGCGAGGAGGCGGTTGCCGGTGTTGCGCCGGGCGCTGCCGAAAACCCGGAGTTCAGCGCCGCTGCCGGTAAAGCCGTCAACCCAAACGCCAACCTGATACTCAAAGTACGCGAAGAATCATGGATCGAGATCAGGCGTGCTGATCAAGTCACGCTGATTGCGCGCCTGGTCACAGCGGGGAGCACCGAATCATTTGAAATCCGCCAGCCTGCCGAGCTGGTGGTTGGCAACGCC
Organism: Paucimonas sp.; assembly: GCA_036675285.1. Classification (GTDB taxonomy): domain Bacteria; phylum Pseudomonadota; class Gammaproteobacteria; order Burkholderiales; family Burkholderiaceae_D; genus Paucimonas. The sequence goes on from JAKFFK010000283.1 coordinate 33,992, forward strand.
GCCGGCGTTGATGTAACTTTCCGCGGAAAACCCCTTGATTTGACAACCGCAGCCAAGAGCAATGTGGCTCGCCTGAATTTGCAATAGCAGTGAATATGGACTGTAAAAATTTCCCGATCTTGTCAGGACCGCAGAACCGACGCCAAAGTCGGCGTGTCGTCATTCGTCACGGCGCCCGTGAGGTTGGCGTCGGTGGAGCATCGCCTGTGATGGTACAGTCAATGACGAATACCGACACTGCCGATGTGATCGGCACCGCCATTCAAATCAAGGAATTGGCCCGCGCCGGGTCTGAAGTGGTGCGCATTACCGTCAATAATCCGGAAGCTGCAGCGGCTGTTCCTGCGATCAGGGAACAATTGGACCGGATGGATATTGACGTTCCGCTGGTGGGTGATTTTCACTACAATGGTCACACCTTGCTGCAGGATTATCCTGAATGTGCTCGGGCATTGTCCAAATATCGTATCAATCCGGGCAATGTCGGGCAGGGCGCCAAGCGCGATACCCAGTTTGCGCAAATGATCGAAGCCGCCTGCAAGTACGATAAGCCGGTGCGCATTGGCGTCAACTGGGGTAGCCTCGATCAGAATCTGCTGGCGCGCATCATGGATGAAAATGCCCGACGTGCGCAGCCGTGGGATGCGCAAGCCGTCATGTACGAGGCGCTGGTCACGTCGGCGATTGAAAACGCGCAACGCGCCGAGGAACTCGGCATGGCGGGCGACCGCATCATTCTTTCCTGTAAGGTATCAGGCGTCCAGGATTTGATCGCGGTCTACCGTGAACTGGCCCGTCGCTGTGATTATCCTTTGCATCTCGGTCTGACTGAAGCCGGCATGGGCAGCAAGGGCATCGTCGCTTCGACTGCAGCGCTCTCGGTACTTTTGCAGGAAGGTATCGGTGACACGATCCGTATTTCCTTGACTCCCGAACCAGGCGGCGATCGCACCCGGGAAGTGGTGGTGGCCCAGGAAATCCTGCAAACCATGGGTTTGCGCAAATTTACTCCGATGGTGATTGCCTGCCCGGGATGCGGCCGGACCACTTCGACCGTTTTCCAAGAACTGGCAGACAAGATTCAGACTTATCTGCGCGATCAAATGCCGCTCTGGAAGAAGCAATACCCCGGCGTCGAAGGCATGAACGTTGCGGTCATGGGATGTATCGTCAATGGCCCGGGCGAATCCAAGCATGCCAATATCGGCATCAGCTTGCCTGGCACCGGTGAGTCGCCAGCAGCACCGGTGTTTGTCGACGGCCAGAAAAAAATGACACTAAGAGGCGAGCATATCGCTGAAGAGTTCCAGGCAATCGTGCTGGATTATGTGAAATCTCGTTATGCGGCAAAACAGGCTGCGCTGTAATCCGCGCCGATTTGTCGTTCCATGAAATCAGTTGGTTTATTCGATATTGTCAGAAGATGTCTGAAAACAAGAAAATAGAAAAAATTGCTGGTGTAAAAGGCATGAATGACATTCTGCCGGCAGACGCGCCGTTGTGGGAGTTGTTCGAAAACACCGTGCATTCGGTTTTGAAAAGTTATGGCTTTGAACAAATCCGCACGCCGATCGTCGAGCCGACTGCGGTATTTGCGCGAGGTTTGGGAGAAGTCACCGATATCGTTGAAAAGGAAATGTATTCATTTACCGATGCAATGAATGGCGATCATCTGACCTTGCGGCCGGAGAGCACGGCCGGCGTGGTCCGTGCGGCAATCGAGCATAATCTTACCTATGACGGCCCCAAGCGCCTGTGGTATGCCGGCCCCATGTTTCGCCATGAACGGCCGCAGCGCGGACGCTATCGCCAGTTTCATCAAGTCGGCGCAGAAGCGCTCGGATTTACCGGCCCGGATATCGATGCCGAACTGATCATGATGTGCCAGCGACTGTGGGACGATCTGGGTCTGGATAATATTCGTCTGGAGCTGAATTCGATTGGCGATGCCGAGGAGCGCAACCGGCACAGGACCGATTTGATCGCCTATTTCGAGCAGCATCTGGACGTGCTCGATACCGATGCACAGCGCCGCCTGCATTCCAATCCGCTACGCATTCTCGATACCAAGAATCCGGCAATGCAGGCCTTGGTCAATGATGCGCCAAAGCTGATCGATTATCTGGGCGAAGAGTCAAAGGCTCATTTTGAAGGCGTGCAAAAAATCCTGCGCCATAACAGCATTCCATTCACCATCAATCCACGATTGGTGCGTGGCATGGATTACTACAACCGCACCGTGTTTGAATGGATCACCGACCAGCTTGGTGCGCAGGGTACGGTGTGCGGCGGCGGTCGCTACGATCCGTTGGTGGAAATGTCCGGCGGCAAACCGACTCCTGCGTGCGGCTTTGCCATGGGCGTCGAGCGCCTGCTGGAATTAATGAAAGCCAGCGGCGAGCAATTTTCCCGCAACCAGTGCGACGTTTATCTGGTGCATCAGGGCGACGCTGCTCAAATGCAGTCATTCGTCCTGGCGGAACGACTGCGTGACGCAGGCCTGGATGTGGTGCTGCATTGCGCATCCGCTGCTTCGGCTGGCAGCTTTAAATCACAGATGAAACGGGCCGATGCCAGCGGTGCGGCATTTGCGATGATCATCGGTGAAGATGAGGTTGCCGGCGAATCCGTCACAGTCAAGGCATTGCGGGATACAGAGCAGAAAAACAATCAAACCACCATTGCGTTTGACAAGGCGGTGGACTATCTGGTGGACCAGATCGTTGGCGAACACGATCATTCCGAACATATTCATTATCATCACTAAACTGACATCATCATGGCATACGATCTCGAAGAACAAGAACAAATTGCATCCATCAAGGCTTGGTGGAACCAGTATGGCAACCTGATAACCTGGGTGCTGATCATCGCATTGGGCGCATTTGCTGCATGGACCGGATGGACCACCTATCAGCGCACCCAGACGGCGCAAGCGGCGCAACTGTATGACGAGCTGCAAAAGGCAGCTGTTGCAAAGGACAATGCGAAGGTGCAGAGGGTGGCTGCCGACATGGAAGACAAGTTCGGCCGCACCGCCTATGCGCAAATGGGCGCGTTGGCGGCAGCCAAGTCGGCTTTCGAATCCAATGATGCCAAAGCAGCCAGGTTGCAACTGGAGTGGGTCGTCAAACATGGCTTGAATGACGAATACAAAGCGATTGCGAAAATCCGGCTGGCGGGCATTTTTCTGGATGAAAAGGCGTATGACGAGGGCTTGAAAGTGTTGTCAGGCGACTTCCCGGCGCCGTTTGCGGCAAGCGTTGCCGATCGTAAAGGCGACATTTTGGTCGCCCAGAACAAATTGACTGAAGCGCGTGCGGCTTATCAGACTGCCTTGGAAAAAATGGATGAGAAAAGTCCAGGGCGTCAGCTGGTCCAGTTGAAATTGGACGCCATCGGCGGCGCACCAGCCAAATCGGCAGCTTGATCGTAAAGGGAATAATATGCGTACTGCACTGAAGCTGGCGTGTGCGGGAGTTCTGGCGGTACTCGCGGGCTGCTCCTCTTTGTCTGCACTCAATCCCTTCGGCGATAAGGCGGAGGCGCGCAATTCACCTGCCGAGCTGATCGAAATCAAGCAGGCAATGGCGATTCGCGCGGTCTGGTCGGCCTCGGTAGGCCGCGCCGGTTCGAATGTGTTTTCTCCGGCTGCCGCCGGCAATAGCGTGTTTGCCGCAGCGGCCGATGGTACGGTTACGCGGCTTGATCTTGCCACGGGGCGTGCCATATGGCGTATCAATGCCGATCTGCGCTTGACCGCGGGAGTCGGCAGCGATGGCACACTGGTTGCCGTTGCCGGAGAGAAGGGCACAATCCTGGCATTCGATGCGGATGGCAAGCAGCGCTGGAAAGCGCAGGCATCCAGCGAAGTGTTGTCGACACCGGTGGTGGCGCAGGGTCTGGTAATTGTGCGCAGTGTCGACAATCGTATTGCTGCATATGATGCCAATTCCGGCGCACGCCGTTGGACGCTGCAGCGCAGCGTACCGCCTCTGACCTTGCGCAGCGCACCTGGCATTGCTGTTGCCGGTGGCAATGCCTACGTCGGGCTGCCTGGCGGCAAGCTGTTGGCGCTGGCCTTGAATAACGGCGGACCACGTTGGGAAGCGGTTGTGGGCGATCCACGCGGCGCAACCGAATTGGAACGGATTGCCGATATTTCGGGCATGCCGCTGGTGCTGGAACGTGAAGTTTGTGCGATCGCCTATCAGGGACGCGTTGCCTGCTTTGATGCCGTTTCCGGAACAACAATCTGGGCAAAGAACCTGTCGAGCGAAGTCGGACTGGGCGGTGACCTGCGTTTTGTTTTTGCCGCCGACGATTCAGGTGCAGTCAATGCATTTGCCCGCGAAAGCGGCGCCAGCGTCTGGCGTAACAAGCAGCTGGCGAACCGGCGCCTGTCGACCCCACTTTCATTCGGGCGGACAGTGGCGGTTGGCGATTACCAGGGACATATCCACTTTCTGTCGCGGGAAGATGGTGCCATGCTGGGCCGCATCAGCACCGATGGCAGTCCAGTGATCGGGACACCTCTGGTGGCCGGGTCTTTTGGAATTTTTCAAACACAGGCAGGAACACTGGTCGCACTAGGGACCGAATAAATTTAATGAAACCGGTTATTGCACTTGTCGGTCGACCCAATGTCGGCAAATCCACGCTGTTTAATCGGCTGACACGGTCGCGCGACGCATTGGTCGCAGATCTTCCTGGACTTACGCGTGATCGCCATTATGGTGAAGGCCGCATGGGTGAACGTCCTTTCCTGGTAGTCGATACCGGCGGTTTTGAGCCGGTTGCCAAGGATGGCATCATGCATGAAATGGCCAAGCAGACCAAGCAGGCGGTGGCCGAAGCCGATGTCGTCATTTTTATTGTCGACGGCCGGCAGGGGATGACCCCGCATGACAAGACGATTACCGACTTCCTGCGCAAAGCGGGCCGGTCAGTAATGTTGGTGGTCAACAAAGCCGAAGGCATGAAATATACGACGGTCACGGCAGATTTCTATGAGCTGGGCCTGGGCGATCCCTACGTGATTTCAGCCGCCCATGGTGACGGCGTCATGGATCTGGTTGAAGAAGCGCTGGATCTGGCATTCAGCCAGCGCACTGAAGTCGATGAACCGGCCGACGAAAAAAATCGCGGCATCAAGCTGGCCATTGTTGGTCGTCCGAATGTCGGCAAATCGACCCTGGTCAATACGCTGCTCGGCGAAGAACGTGTGATTGCCTTCGATATGCCTGGCACCACCCGTGATTCAATCGAAATTCCATTCGAGCGCGAGGGCAAGCAATATACCCTGATTGATACCGCCGGGATACGTAAGAGGGGCAAGGTATTTGAAGCGATTGAAAAATTCTCGGTCGTCAAAACCCTGCAGTCGATTTCGGAAGCCAATGTTGTTTTGCTGTTGCTTGATGCGCAACAAGACATCTCCGAGCAAGACGCGCATATTGCAGGTTTTATACTGGAATCGGGTCGGGCATTGGTCGTCGGTGTCAACAAATGGGATGGGCTGACCAGCGACAAGCGAGATGAAATCAAGATGGACCTGGAGCGCAAGCTCAGTTTCCTGTCGTTTGCCAAGACCCATTTCATCTCTGCGCTCAAATCTACCGGCGTGGGCCCGTTGATGAAGTCCGTCAATTCGGCTTACGAGGCTGCGATGATCAATTTGACGACACCCAAGTTGACGCGCGCCTTGATTGAAGCAGTGGAGCACCAGCAGCCGCGTCGCAAGGGTTCGATCCGTCCGAAGCTGCGATATGCGCATCAGGGCGGCATGAATCCACCGATCGTGGTCATTCACGGCAATGCATTGGAGGCCATTGATGAAAACTACAAGCGGTTTTTGGAAAAGCACTTCCGTGAAACTTTTTCATTGGTCGGTACTCCATTACGTATCGAATTGCGCTCCGGTAAAAACCCGTTTGCCAAGCATGAAAAATAAGCTGTGCGTGGCATCAATCTGAAAAATCAGCTACATTCGAACAACATCACCAGGGAGGCACTTGAAATCTGTGCAAGTTGCCTCCAACTCCTGATCACAACTACACAATGGAGCTGCCATGAGCAATAAAGGGCAATTGTTACAAGACCCCTTCTTGAACGCATTACGTAAAGAGCACGTTCCGGTCTCAATTTATCTGGTCAACGGGATCAAGTTGCAAGGCCATATCGAATCTTTTGACCAGTATGTCGTACTGTTGCGAAATACAGTCACGCAAATGGTATACAAGCATGCGATTTCAACTGTCGTTCCAGCGCGGGCTGTCAACCTGAGTATCGACTCCGAGGCGGAGTAGATATTGCAAAATAGCAACGACATGCCGAGTTCGTCATGCGTACGGCGCTAGTCGGCGTCGATTTCGGCAAAGGTGACTTTACTTCCAGCCTGGAAGAACTTTCCCTCTTGTCCAAATCGGCAGGCGCAACGCCGCTCGTCACCATCATCGGCCGTCGCTCCAGTCCGGATGCCGCCTTGTTTGTCGGCAGCGGGAAGGCAGATGAAATTGCCCGGACCGTGGCTGATGAGCAGCTGGAACTGGTCATTTTCAACCATGCATTGTCACCGGCGCAGCAGCGTAATTTGGAGCGGCACCTGAAAGTCAGGGTGGTTGATCGCACCAGTCTGATCCTGGATATCTTTGCGCAACGCGCGCACAGCCATGAAGGAAAGGTGCAAGTCGAGTTGGCCCAGCTGCAGCATCTGGCAACGCGCTTGATTCGCGGCTGGACCCATCTGGAACGGCAAAAGGGTGGTATCGGTCTGCGTGGGCCAGGCGAAACCCAGCTTGAAACGGATCGCCGGTTGTTGGGAGAACGTGTCAAGGCGCTGCGGGCCAAGTTGACCAAGCTGCACCGCCAGCATGCAACCCAGCGTCGCGCACGCGCACGAAACAATACCTTTTCGGTATCTCTGGTGGGTTATACCAACGCCGGAAAATCGACTATATTCAATGCGCTTACCAAGGCCGGCGTGTATGCCGCCGACCAACTGTTTGCGACGTTGGATACCACGTCGCGCCGCATTCATCTGGACGAAGTTGGTAATGTGGTGATATCCGATACCGTCGGCTTCATTCGCGAATTGCCGCATCAATTGGTGGCGGCCTTTCGCGCTACACTGGAGGAAACCATTCGTGCTGATCTGTTATTGCATGTAGTGGACGCCGCCAGTCCGGCGCGGCTTGAGCAGATCGAGCAAGTCAATCTGGTGTTGAAGGAAATCGGCGCAGATGAAATCCCGCAGATTCTAATCTGGAACAAGATTGATACCGCAGGACTTGAGCCAGCGGTCGAGCGTGATGAATATGATAAAATTCGTCGGGTTTTTATCAGCGCCCAGACTGGCGCAGGTTTGGACCAGTTGCGACAGGCCGTCGCAGAGTTTGCCAAAGCGCGAAATACGGCTCTGGTTGGAGATGCATCCTTGCAGACGGCGAACGACGCTCATATTTAGCAACCAAGGCATTCCACCTAATTTTTTAAGTTGATCACGACAGAATGCTTGCACCCCTACTAAGAAAAATCGGTCTCAAGTTTTCAATCAATGATCCTCGCTGGGGACGTGGTTCGCAAAACGACAACCAGAACCAGAATCAGGACGGAAAACGACCGGATGGCCCCCCCGATCTTGATGAATTGTGGCGTGATTTCAATCAACGGCTGAATCGTCTTTTCGGTGGCAAAAAAGGTTCGGGAGATTCCGGCGGCGGCGGTGGTGGTGGCTTCACTCCGGATATGCGCGGCGCGCGGCTGGGAGCAATTATTCTTGGCTTGGTGATTCTGTTTTTCTGGGCGATCAGCGGATTCTTTATCGTGCAGGAAGGCCAGACAGCGGTGGTATTGACCTTCGGCAAGCATAGCCACAATACCCCGGCAGGTTTCAACTGGCGTTGGCCGTATCCGATCCAGAGCCATGAAATCGTCAATGCTTCTCAAGTCCGTACGGCCGAAATCGGTTTTCGCGGTAATGTGCGCAACAAGCAGGCCGGCGAATCCCTGATGCTGACCGATGATGAAAACATTATCGATATCCAATTTGCGGTGCAATACAAATTACGCGATCCTGAAAAATGGATTTTCAGTAATCGAGAGCAGGAAGAAATGGTCAAGCAGGTAGCGGAATCGTCGATGCGCGAAGTGGTCGGCAAAAGCAAAATGGATTTCGTGCTGTATGAAGGGCGAGAAAAAGTCGCGTTTGATACGCTGCAGTTGATGCAACAGATTCTCGATCGGTACGATTCCGGCGTGATGGTGACCAATGTCACCATGCAGGGTGTGCAGCCTCCCGAACAGGTGCAGGCGGCATTTGACGATGCTGTCAAGGCCGGACAGGATCGCGAGCGCCAAAAGAATGAAGGCCAAGCTTACGCCAATGATGTCATTCCCCGGGCGCGCGGCGCAGCGTCACGTCTGCTGCAGGAAGCCGAAGGATATCGTGCGCGCGTGGTGGCCAATGCTCAGGGTGATGCATCCCGCTTCAAGCAGGTGGTCACCGAATACCAAAAGGCACCGGCGGTCACGCGTGACAGGATGTATCTCGAAACCATGCAACAAATATTCGCCAATACCGGCAAGGTAATGATTGATGCAAAAAGCGGCAGCAATCTGCTTTATCTGCCGCTCGACAAGCTGATTGCCCAGACTGTCTCCCAGAATGCTGCGAATGCTACTCCGGCAAATCCGCAGTCGAACGCCAAAGCGACCGGCAACCCGAGTGCGGACGCATTGCAGGCATTGGAAGCGGAGCGCCAACGGGACTCGCGTGCCCGTGATGCAAGCAGTTCGCGTGATCGGGAGGGCAGATAATGAATCGACTTTTGTCAGTTTTGATAGTGGTAGTCCTGGCTTTCTGGGCCATTTCATCGACCGTGTTCATTGTCGACCAGCGTAAATATGCGATTGTTTTTGCGCTGGGCGAAGTCAAGAAAGTGATTAGCGAGCCGGGCCTGAACTTTAAGTTGCCGCCGCCTTTCCAAAACGTAGTGTTTCTGGACAAGCGATATATGACGCTGGATTCGCCGGATGCGGACCGCTTCATTACCGCTGAAAAGAAAAACATCCTGGTAGATTCTTTCGTCAAGTGGCGCATTACCGAGCCGCGCTTGTATTTTGTCAGTTTTGGCGGCGATGAACGGCGCGCGCTGGACCGGATGCAGCAGATTATCAAGGCTGCGCTCAACGATGAAATTACCAAACGCACAGTGCGCGAAGTGATCTCCGGCGAACGCGCAGAGGTGATGAATTCGATCCACAAAAAGGTGCAGGATGAAGCCAAGCAGATCGGCGTGGAAATCATTGATGTGCGATTGAAGCGCGTCGATTATGTCGAGCAAATCAACATGTCCGTGTATGAGCGGATGAAATCCGAGCGGAATCGTGTTGCGAATGAATTGCGTTCGACCGGCGCAGCCGAGTCGGAAAAAATCCGGGCCGATGCCGACCGGCAGCGTACTGTGATTTTGGCGGAGACCTATCGCGATGCTGAAAAGATGCGCGGTGAGGGCGATGCCAAGGCAACTCAGATCTATTCTGAAGCGTTTGGCCAGAATCCCGAGTTTTACAAATTTTATCGCAGTCTCGAAGCGTATCGAGCCAGTTTTAAAAATCACAGCGATGTGATGGTGCTGGATCCGAATTCCGATTTCTTCCGCTATTTCCGGAGTTCCGGCGCCGGAGGCGGTAACGCCAAAAATTGACATGCTTGCTTTGTAGCGCCGTAATTTTTGGCATTCAGCTTGATGCTATAGTTTGAAAGGTTCATTCCTTTTCTTATTCCAAGACAATGGTGAGAAGCATCCCATCGGACGACACTGCCTTTCGATGGGTAAGGCGCGATTGTCCGAATACTGTTTTTTCTGGCCGAATTGACGAATCGGCCCTGTTTATTTTTCTCTGACGTATTCCCACTGTCATGCCCAATTGGCTTCTTCCTGAAAATATTGCCGATGTTTTGCCATCGGAGGCGCGCAAAATCGAGGAATTGCGGCGCGTCATGCTGGATAATTTCCAGCGCTATGGCTATGAATTGGTCATGCCGCCGATGCTTGAATATATCGAGTCCCTGTTGACGGGCGCCGACCACGAGCTGGGCTTGCGTACCTTCAAGCTGGTGGACCAGTTATCCGGACGTACCATGGGCGTACGCGCCGACATGACGACCCAGGTGGCGCGGATTGATGCTCACTTGCTCAACCGCACCTCGATTACCCGTTTGTGTTATGCCGGCAGCGTATTGCATACCCGTCCATCCGGCTTGCATGCGACACGCGAACCGCTCCAAATTGGTGCGGAAATTTATGGGCATGCCGGCCTGGAAGCCGATGCGGAAATTCAGGAGCTGGTGCTGGCTTCGCTGGCATTGGCGGGAATTGCCAATGTGCGTCTGGACTTGTGTCATGTTGGCGTGGTGCGCGCGATTATCCATCACGATGTGCATGCGCAAAAGGATGAGACTGCACTGTTTGCGTTCTTGAAAGCCAAGGACGTCACCGGTTTGCAGGAAATTACGCGTAATTATGCGCAAGCCACTCGTGATGCATTGCTGGCCTTGCCAAACCTGTATGGCGATAGCGGGGTGATTGCACATGCCCGCAATACGCTGCCTGCTTTGCCGGGCGTTGTGCAAGCCTTGAATGAATTGGAATCGCTGCTGGAATTGGCAGGAAGTGCCAACGTGACGATCGATCTGGCCGATTTGCGCGGTTATGAATATGAAAGTGGCGCGATGTTCGCCGCTTATGTGCCTGGTTTGCCGAATGCGGTAGCGCGTGGCGGACGCTACGATCATGTTGGCGAAACTTTCGGACGCGCCCGTCCGGCGACCGGCTTTTCGATGGACTTGCGGGAGCTGGCGCGGTTGCTGCCGGTGGCCGAGCGCAAGAGCGCAATTCGTGCCCCCTGGGGACGCGAGCCCTTGTTGCGTGAAAAAATCATGGAATTGCGTAAGGCTGGTGAAATCGTGATTCAGAGTTTGCCTGGCCATGATAATGACCAGGATGAGTTTGATTGTGATCGCGTCGTGGTGGTTGAAAACGGCAAATGGATCCTCAAGAATTTAAGCTAACCGACTTTAGAGAATAGTATGGCGAAAAATGTGGTGGTCATCGGAACCCAATGGGGCGATGAGGGAAAAGGCAAAATTGTTGATTGGCTAACAGATCATGCACAGGGTGTCGTGCGTTTTCAAGGCGGGCACAATGCCGGTCATACGCTGGTGATTGGCGGCCAAAAAACTGCCTTGCAACTGATTCCTTCCGGAATCATGCGCCCCGGAGTTGCCTGTTATATCGGCAATGGGGTTGTGCTGTCGGTGCCGGACTTGTTGCGTGAAATCGATAAGCTGCAAGGCAATGGCGTGGAAGTCGCTTCCCGCCTGAAAGTCTCCGAAGCCTGTCCAGTGATTTTGCCGTATCACACGGCACTCGATGCCGCGCGTGAAACTGCCCGCGGTGCAGCGAAAATCGGCACCACCGGTAAGGGCATTGGCCCGGCTTATGAAGACAAAGTGGCACGCCGCGCAATTCGGGTGGCGGATTTGCTGAATGAAAAGCGGTTTGCCGAAAAACTCGCGGAAAACCTGGATTACCATAATTTCGTATTGACCCAATACCTGAAGGCGCCGGCAGTCGATTGCAAGAAGACACTGGATGATGCACTGGCGACAGTGCCGCGCATCAAGCCGATGGTCGCGGATGTCTCCAGCGCGCTGTATGCTGCCTACAAAGGCGGAGCAAACCTGTTGTTTGAAGGCGCGCAGGGTAGCTTGCTGGATGTGGATCACGGCACCTATCCGTTTGTTACCTCGAGCAATTGCGTGGCCGGCAACGCCGCGGCTGGCGCCGGCGTCGGACCGAATATGCTGCATTATGTGCTAGGCATTACCAAGGCTTATACGACGCGCGTGGGCTCCGGGCCATTCCCGTCGGAGCTGCCGACCGATGCTGGCGTGGGCAAGCATTTGGCCAGCGTCGGGCATGAGTTTGGTACGGTTACCGGCCGGGCACGACGCTGTGGCTGGTTTGATGCCGCATTGTTGAAACGTTCAATCCAGATCAATGGCGTAACTGGCATGTGCCTGACCAAGCTCGATGTACTCGATGGGCTGGACAAGCTGCAGTTGTGTACCGGCTATCGGCTGGATGGACAAATCGTGGATATTTTCCCGGTTGGCGCAGAAGACGCGGCACGTTGCGAGCCAATATACGAGGAAATGCCGGGCTGGAAAGAGTCGACGGTGGGCGCCAAATCTATGGCAGCCTTGCCGGCGAATGCGCGTGCCTACGTCGAGCGAATCGCCGAATTGGTCGGTGTGCCGATCGATATGGTGTCGACCGGACCGGATCGCGAAGAAACGATCGTTTTGCGCCATCCGTTCAAGTAGGACGGGAGGACTGCCAAATGCCTCAATCGGATGACAAGGACCTCTGGGTTTCCTGGGATGACTATCATCGGTTAATTGAAAAGCTGGCAGTCATGGTTCACCGCTCAGGCTGGCAGTTCGATCAACTGCTTTGCCTGGCGCGCGGTGGCTTGCGGCCTGGCGACATTATTTCGCGAATATTTGAAGTGCCGCTGGCGATCCTTTCTACCAGTTCCTATCGTAACGAAGCTGGCACCGAGCGCGGCGAACTGGATATTGCCCGGCATATCACGATGCCGACCGGTTCGCTGTCCGGTCGGGTATTGCTGGTCGATGATCTGGTTGATTCTGGCATCACGCTGGGAAAAGTGCAGCAGCATCTGGCTAGCCAATTTCCAGCGATTACCGAAGTCAGGTCGGCGGTCATCTGGTACAAGGCTTGTTCCGAGGTGCGGCCGGATTATTATGTGGAATATTTGGCGGGTAATCCATGGATTCATCAGCCGTTTGAGGCCTACGATCGGCTGCGCGCGCCGCAGTTGATGAGGCGGCTGGGACAGCAAGGCGAGGTTGATTCGGAGTTAAAGGACTGAAATGAAAAAAGCTTCGCCATCGCGAAGCTTTTTTGTATTTGGACGCCCACGGAGGGACTCGGTCACGTTTCGCGACCCCGGTCCGGCTTGCAAGCCGGACCATTCGAGCCCCTCCCGCAAAGCGCGAAGGCGCTTTGCTCGTGTGCCCCTAAAATAAAAAAGGTCCGCCGAAGCGAACCTTTTGTATTTTTGGTGCCCACGGAGGGACTCGGTCACGTTTCGCGACCCCGGTCCGGCTTGCAAGCCGGACCATTCGAGCCCCTCCCGCAAAGCGCGAAGGCGCTTTGCTCGTGTGCCCCTAAAATAAAAAAGG
>JAKFFK010000144.1:0-10455 GCA_036675285.1 Paucimonas sp.
TGCATCGCTGCAAGCCTTGTATTTGTTGGTGCCGAGAGCCGGAATCGAACCGGCACGCTGTTTCCAGCGCGGGATTTTGAGTCCCGTGCGTCTACCTATTCCGCCATCTCGGCAACGCGTCGCATATTATCCCTTATTTGCAAGGTGCAAGCAACTAAGGATGCTTAACAATGTTGTCAGGCGCTAATTCTGAAGATATTGCCGTCTGATTTCGATCGCTTATGGCATCACGTCCGTCCATAACGATCTTCCAGGCGCACGATATCGTCTTCCCCTAAATAGCCGCCTGATTGGATTTCGATCAGTTCCAGCGGGATCTTGCCCGGGTTTTCCAGCGAATGAACGACGCCTATCGGGATATAGGTCGACTGGTTTTCGCTCAACAGATATTCCTTGTCGCCATTGGTAATCTTGGCGGTCCCGGAGACTACCACCCAATGTTCGGCGCGATGGTGATGCATCTGCAGCGACAGTTTGGCGCCTTCCTTGACGGTGATGCGCTTGACCTGGAAGCGTTCGCCGCTGCCGATCGAGTCGTATGCGCCCCAGGGGCGAAAAACCTGACGGTGCTGGGTGGCTTCAGGCCTGTCAGCTTTTAGCAGCTGTGCAACCAGTTTTTTGGTGTCCTGGGCCTGGTCGGTATTCATGACCAGTAAGGCGTCCGCGGTTTCAATGATGGCGATATTGCGCAGGCCGACCGCAGTGACCAGCCGGTTGGTGCCATGGACCATGCAGTCGCGGCAATCCTGCAAGAGCACATCGCCCTGGACCGCATTGTTGTCCGGGTCCTTGTCGGCGACATCCCAGAGTGAAGTCCATGATCCGATATCGCTCCAGCCGGCATCCAGCGGAATCATCGCCGCCCGGTCAGTTTTTTCCATGACTGCATAGTCAATCGCAATATCGGGGTTTTGTGCGTAGGCCGTGCTGTCAAGGCGGATAAAGTCGTAATCTTTCTTGGCTTTTGCCACGGCTTCGCGGCATGCCCTTAATACCTGCGGTGCGTATAGTTCAAGCTCTTCCAGAAAGCGGCTGGCACGGAACAAAAACATGCCGCTGTTCCAGTAATAATTGCCGCTTTCCAGGTATTGTTCCGCAACAGCGCGGGATGGCTTTTCGACGAATTCCAGCACGCGTTGCGCTACTTCGCCAGACGATGGCGCTGTCCGGATGTAGCCATAGCCGGTTTCCGGGCTTTGCGGCTTGACGCCGAAGGTTACCAGGTCGCCATTGCCAGCCGCCTGCACGGCAGATTGAATGGCTGCGCTGAATGCATCCTGGTCCAGGATCGCATGATCGGATGCCAGCACCAGCAGCAGTGCATCCTGATGGGTGTCGAGTGCGTGCATGGCTGCTGCGGCGATCGCCGGGGCCGTATTGCGGCGAGCAGGTTCAAGCAGGATGTCGACATTTTCCATGCCGATTTCGCGTAGCTGTTCTGCTGCAATGAAACGGTGTGCCTCGCCGGACACCAGCATCGGTGCATCGATACCTTTGATGTTTCTAATCCGTTGCACGGTTTGCTGGAGCAGGCTTTCTTCTCCGAGCAGGCGGAGAAACTGTTTCGGATGTCCTTCGCGCGACAAGGGCCATAAGCGCGTACCTGAGCCGCCACAGAGAATTACAGGAATCAGGGGAGGTGAACTCATATTCGGGGTTTTATTTAAATTTTGTAGGAATCAGGTTCCCGGCAGCTTTGCGATCTGGAGCGAGATTAACGCACGCCGATCAGATCTTGTCAGAATAGAACCTTGGTTGATTATTTGCAAGTGTCGTGTCGCAGGGCGGCTGGCCTGCAACACTGGCTGCTGTGGGGGCGTCAACCAACATATGGTTGAGATGGCAATGCCGGCGTTGCGATGGGCAGGGAAGATCGGTGCTAATCCAATCTTGTGTAATCGTCAGTCAGGCAATTGCTTTGTTGAGAAAAGGAGCGCACCTGCGTTTTATTTACCAGCTTTGGCCGCTGCTTCAACACTCACTTCGCCAAACGTCATGAATGCATACGTATCTGGCGCAATTTGCGCGCGATAGGCGCCGTTGGCTTCGGTCAGCAGCATTGCCAGCGCAGTATATTCCCAGGCCCTTTTTTCGGTGCAGCGGGGCTGTGGCTGGGTCAATTCTTCGCAGGCGTGGGTCTGGCCGAAAGCCTTGACCTTGGCAGTGTGCTGGCACAGCCTAGGCGGAATCGTGGGGTGGTGCCAGGCCCACAGGAAGCTGCCGTCCTTGGCCTGATAAGTGCCGATGACCTGCACCGGCGCCGAAACTTTGGCGCCGTCGGCAAAGACGAAGATGATTCTGCCGCCGTGTTCATCGACTTTCCATGATTTTTCCTGGCCCAGACGCCAGGTTTGCTGGTGGGTCTGGTTCATCAGTTGCATGCCTTCGAAGCTGCCGGCGATGCAGGCTTCGATGTCGAACTTGCGTTTCTTGAACAGCTTGCGCATGTAGGGTCTCCCATGGATGTCGTTCGTCGTCGGCAGCCATTTCCCGTGTTTGTTGCACCCGGCATGATGCTGCGGGCGATTGGTTTTCCGGATTTTAAAGCATCCGCTGCCTGCGCACGCGGCTTGACAGACATTTACTTGCCATAGTGTGCCAGAAAAGCCTCGACTTCCGAGGGGGGCGGGATGCCGGCCACCTTGGCAGCGGTAAAGGTGGCGCTGGCGCCTTCTACCCAGCGGATGTCGGCATGGATCGCGAGCGCGGACTGCACCTACTGCAGCCATGCTGGCAATTGGTTTCAGTGTACGTGTTTTTGCACCGTGTGCAGATACCATAGCAGGCCTGCGGCAGCCAGCGCAACACTGACGGTATTGCCCAGCCAGAACCCGGCGGCGCCAGTCAAGTACGGCGGCAGGATGCCGAGCAGGTCAAATCCCAGCACATAGCCGCCGCCCAGGCCGACACCCCATAACATGACGACGTAAATCAGCGTGGGCATGACAGAAATCTTGTAGGCGCGCAGCACAAACGCGGCATTGACTTGCAGCGCATCGAAGAAATGATAGATGCCGATGAACAGGTACAAGGGCAGCGCCGCGGCAATGATGGCCGGGTCGGGTGTGTAAGCGTGCACGATGGCGCCGCGCAGGAAAAAGGCCAGGGTGCCCAGCAGCGCGGCCAGCATGCCGGCCAAGCGGATGCCGGCATGGCCGATCCTTTTTGCCGCTGCTGCATCGCCGGCGCCGATCGCATGTGCGACCAGCGTGCCGGTGGCGCTGGCAATCGACAGCGGCAGCATGTACAGCACGGTGACGAAATTGGCCGTGATCTGGTGGCCGGCGACCGCAGTGGTGCCCAGCCGCGCAATGAACAGGGCCATGAAGGTAAATGCCGAGACTTCGATCAGATAGCTCAGTCCCATTGGAATGCCCAGCCTGAGCAGGGCGCGCTGCGCCGGCCAGTTGGGGGCGACCCAGCCGCTGCCAAACAGGGAAAACAGCTGATAGGAGGTGCGGGTGCGCAGCATCAGCCAGCCGGCCAGCAACGCTATCCAGGCAGTGATGGCAGTGGCAATCGCGCAGCCCGGACCGCCCATGGCCGGCAGTCCGAGGCCGCCGAAGATGAACCAGGCATTGAGCGGTATTTTCAGCAGCAGCGCGGCGACCTGGATCAGCATCACCGCTTTCGGTCGGGCGATCGCATTGTTGAAGGCGCCATACACCCGAAAGCCGAGCGAGGCTGGCAGCGCCAGCGCCAGTGTTTGCAGGTAGAAGCTGGCCTTGGCATTGAGTTCGGGCGATGCCTGCGCCAGCGACAGCAGCGGTTGTGGACACATCAGGATCAGGCAGCCGGCAACGCTCAGGAACAAAGCCAGCCATACGCCCTGTTTGATTTCCGCACCGATGGCATCGAAGCGCTGCGCGCCGAACAATTGGCCGATCATCGGCGACAGCGCATGCAGCACGCCATTGGCGCTGACAAACACGCTGACATAGATCGACACGGCAATCGACAGCGCAGCCAGATCGGTCGCCGAGTAACGCGCAGTCATCGCGGTATCGATGACGCCGTTGGCAATCACCGCCAGTTGCCCGATCAAAATCGGCCAGGCCAGCGCGGCGATGCGAGCCGCAGGACGGGACGAATCCGGCTTCATGGTTTTTATTTGATGCGTTGATACAGGCGGAAGCGTTCATTGCGGTCGGACGCGCGGCGGCCTTCCCATATCAGGCGCCAGTTCTGGCCCGAGCGTTTGAGGCGCGCGGCAGCCTTGTTGTTTCTGGAACCTGCCAGCAGCAGGTAGTCGCACTGTGCGCCATCAAATTCGGAAAACTGGACTTGGCCGAAATAGGCAAATGATGCCCGCTGCGCCGGGCTGACAGTGCTGACGATGCAATGCTTTTCCGGCAGCTGCTTGGCCATCTGCTGCGCCACGCCGGCATAGCTGCGCACGTAGTTTCCCCAAGGCAGCCACAGGGTCATCAATAGCAGCCAGCACAGGATCACACCGCCGGACGACAATACCACCGCGCGCCACAGCACCGACGGCCGGCGCGCGATGCGCCAGTGCACCAGCACGATCCAGGCGATCGAGGCCAGCGCTGCAATGCTGAATGCCAGCAGGTTGAATTCGGGCTTGAAGCCAGGCGCCAGCTTGAAGGCGTTCTTGGCAATCTGCGCCGGCCAGCCGGTTTGCTTGGCAATCCAGCCGACCCAGATGAAGGCTGCGCAAGTCGACAGGATCATCACCGAAAACCAGTCGACAGCATTGATGGCACCGCGTTTCATGGTTGGCAGGCCGAACGCCGCCAGGATCGCCAATGGTGGCAGCAGCGGCAACAACAGTCCTTCTTCGGAACCGGGCGCCAGCAGCGCCAGCAGCGCAATCGTGTTGCAGAAAACGAAGGGCAGAGCAATATGCAGGGCCATGAACTGGTGGCGCCACGCATACACCGCCCAGGCGGCATAGGGCCAGGCTGGCCAGGTAAACCAGATGCCATTGCTCATCAGGTATTTCAACGCATGCCATGACGGCAGGTTGACATGCTGCAGGTTCCACGCCATCCAGCCGTCGATCGGCGAGGCATTGAACGGGCGTGTCAGTTCGCCAGCCACGATCCAGCTGCCGCATACCAGCAGCGCTGCCGGCAAGCTCAACAGCAGCAGGCGCCAGTTGATGGCCTTGCTGCGGGCCAGC
The DNA here is from genome assembly GCA_036675285.1 of Paucimonas sp. Taxonomy (GTDB): domain Bacteria; phylum Pseudomonadota; class Gammaproteobacteria; order Burkholderiales; family Burkholderiaceae_D; genus Paucimonas. The sequence continues at coordinate 5,144 of JAKFFK010000144.1, forward strand.
TCGAACGCCAGCAAGCCCAGCCACAATGCCAGCGGCACGACCCAGCCGCGCGTCAGCGCCAGCAAGCCCAGCACCATGCCCAGCATGACGGCGGCACTGCTCGAATAGGTTTCGAAAAAACGAATGGCCACGTACAGCGTGCAAGCCACCATCGCTACCTGCATGGCGTTGGCACTGGTGGCGTGGCTATGCACCAGCAAGCCAAGGCAGCCCAGAAAGATCAGCAATGCGCCGTCGGCCAGGGTGCGGCCATAATCCCGCGCTTCCGGCTGTCCGCCAAACGCCAGCCGTAATGGCTGCGCTTCATTGCGGCGTCCGAGCAGGTAGGCCGAGTACCAGACCGACATCGAGCCGAGCACGAAGAAAATCACCGCGGCCAGGCGGCTGGCCATCACATCGCCGATCAGCCAGCCGAACAGTTTGATGCACAGTGCGCCGACCCAGAACGCCAGCGGGCCTTCCTGCGGCATCGGCAAGCCGACTATGTGCGGCGACAGCCAATCCTGCCAAGTGCCATTGGCCATGGTCCACATGATGCCAAAGCCGGCGGCATCGTCGTTTTTCCAAGGGTCGCGGCCGATCAGTCCGGACAGGATGTACAACAGGCAAAGCACGAACAATCCCCAGCGAGGCAGCGCATCGGTTGCGGAGGCGGGAAGGCGGACGGGCTTCATAGCGATAGGGGGCTTTGCGTTATTGTTATCTGGCTGTGCAGTATTGTGCCGCAAATCTGAAACAGGCTGCCATACCTAAACAAATTCCTAAACAAAAAAGGCAGCCGTAGCTGCCTTTTTGTAGTGAAGCGATAATTTATTCTGCGACTTGCGTCTTGGAACCAACTGTACCGAACTTCTTGCGGAACTTGTCCACGCGACCGGCTGTGTCGACGATCTTGTGCTTGCCGGTGTAGAACGGATGCGATTCTGCCGACACCTCGATTTTCACCAGCGGATAATCCTTGCCTTCGAAATTGATGGTTTCGCGGGTCTGGATAGTTGAACGGGTAATGAATTTGAAATCGCAGGACAGGTCATGGAACACGACGTCGCGATAATTTGGGTGAATGCCTTCTTTCATGGTTTTTCCTTAAAATTTTGGTAGCCAATCGCCACTTCGTCGGTCGTGCTGCTTCTTGACCCGATTGATGATCACTTGCCGGTTGGGTAAAGCCGAAAATTATACAATAAAATCAGCAGCTTGCGCTAGTTCTTGATGACTGCCCCGCAAAGAGAGCCAATCCGGCACGGTCCGGGCATGGTCAAAAAGATCAAAATCCGGTGCACGCCTGCCTAGCAAAGGCCAAAAATCTTCCTCGCCCAACTGAAAACTGAAGAGCGGCCTGAATCAGGCCGCTGCAGTTACCGGATGCGCTGCAAAATGCTTAACTGCCGCCGCGGCGCATCATGTCAAAGAATTCGGCATTGTTCTTGGTCGCCTTCATCTTGTCGAGAATGAATTCCATTGCCTCGATCTCATCCATACCATACAGGAGCTTGCGCAATACCCAGATCTTTTGCAACTGATCTGGCTTGATCAGCAATTCCTCGCGGCGGGTGCCGGACTTGTTCAGGTTGATAGCCGGATAGACGCGCTTTTCAGCCAAGCGACGTTCCAGATGCACTTCCATGTTGCCGGTGCCCTTGAATTCCTCGTAGATCACGTCATCCATGCGGCTGCCGGTTTCGATCAGCGCAGTGGCGATGATGGTCAGCGAGCCGCCTTCCTCGATATTGCGTGCCGCGCCGAAGAAGCGCTTGGGGCGCTGCAGCGCGTTGGCGTCGACGCCGCCGGTCAGAACCTTGCCGGAAGCCGGGATCACGGTATTGTAGGCGCGCGCCAGGCGGGTGATCGAGTCGAGCAGGATCACCACGTCTTTTTTCATTTCCACCAGGCGCTTGGCTTTTTCCAGCACCATTTCGGCGACCTGCACGTGGCGCGTGGCAGGCTCATCGAAAGTCGACGCCACCACTTCGCCGCGCACCGAGCGCTGCATTTCAGTCACTTCTTCCGGACGCTCGTCGATCAGCAGCACGATCAGCGTGGTATCCGGATGGTTGGTGGTGATCGCATGCGCAATATGCTGCAGCATCACCGATTTGCCGGACTTCGGCGACGCTACCAGCAGGCCGCGCTGACCGCGGCCGATCGGCGCGATCATGTCGATGATGCGACCGGTGGTGTTTTCTTCGCCGCGCATGTCGCGTTCGAGTGTCATCACCCGGTTCGGATGCAGCGGCGTCAGGTTTTCAAACAGGATCTTGTGCTTCGAGGCTTCCGGCGATTCGCCGTTGACCTTGTCGACCTTCACCAGCGCGAAGTAGCGTTCGCCATCCTTCGGGGTGCGCACTTCGCCTTCGATCGAGTCGCCGGTGTGCAGGTTGAAGCGCCGGATCTGTGACGGCGAGATGTAAATGTCGTCGGTGGACGCCATGTAGCTGGCGTCGGGCGAGCGCAGGAAGCCAAAGCCGTCAGGCAGGACTTCGAGTGCGCCATCGCCGAAAATCTGTTCGCCCGATTTGGCGCGTTTTTTCAGGATCGCGAACATCAGTTCCTGTTTGCGCAGGCGGGCCGCGTTGTCGATGTCGAGGCCAATGGCCATCTCCAATAGGGCGGAAACGTGTAACGCCTTGAGTTCAGATAAATGCATAGTGTGTGTCCCGGGATGGGAAAATGATGGGTGGGGGAGGGAACTGCGTGGTGTGAACGGAAAATTTAAATCAATCGGCGGCGATGCGAGCGCAACGCCGCCAGTTTGTTTATATATTGGCGTCGATGAATGAGGTCAGCTGGCCCTTGGCCATGGCGCCCACTTTCTGGGCAGCCGGTACGCCATTCTTGAACAGGATCAGTGTCGGAATACCGCGGATGCCGAACTTGGCCGGTACCGCCTGGTTGGCGTCGACATCCATCTTGGCGATCTGAATCTTGCCGTCGTATTCCTTGGCGACTTCTTCCAGAATGGGTGCAATCATTTTGCAGGGGCCACACCATTCGGCCCAGAAGTCGACCAGAACCGGCTTGTCGGATTTAAGAACATCCGATTCAAAGGATGCGTCAGAGATGTATTTAATGTTTTCGCTCATGGTTTCCTCGATATGAGGGGAAAAAGGATTTATTCACATTGCAGCAATCTGCCAATCCTGCCGGGAGTGTGCTCGCAACGCAGCCGAATTACAACAACGAAGTGGAGACGTCTTGCGCGAATTCAAGCTTAAGAAAGATGCGGCAAGAGGTAATGCGGCGGGGTATTTGGCAAATCATAACCTATTTCCATAAAAAGTGTGTGGGCGCAGGCCCAATTTGGGTGTTGTCTCGCATAAAATGTTGATCCACACGGTCTTCCGGCCGCAACCGCCCTGCAAAGCCGACATGCCGAGACCGCTTACCTTGTTAATTATCAAACTGCCTGTCGCAGTGACCAGCCAACAGGCTCGCCGGGCCGAGCGCGCGGATGCACGGCTTGCGCCGCATTCGGCAGCCGCTCGCAGCCGGGATCTCTAGACAACATGCTGCATGCTCCCGTCCTGCTGACTGCTTCCAGCGCCTTCTGGCCCGAGGCAGCGCGCGCGCTCTTGCGCCACCCGGCCCTGCAGCAAGCAGATCGTGACCAGACACGCGACTGGTCTGGCATGTGTGTGCTGGTGCCAACCATGGTGCATGTGCAGCAGCTGAAAACAGCGCTAGCCACCGAACTGCAGGGCAGCTTTATCCTGCCGCGCATTACCACCTTGTCCGCATGGCTGGCGCTGCAGGCGCCTGACGTCGAACGCGCACTGCCGGCTGCCGCCAGCGAACGCCTGATGGGGCTGTATGGCGGATTGCGGCAGCATGGCTGGCTGAAGAAGCTGTTTTCTGCCCGCCGCAATACCGACTTGCTGCCACTGGCCCAGACCCTGCTCGCGCTGTCCGACGAATTGACGCAAAGCCTTCTGCCGCAATTGCAGCTGGCGCCGGAAGGCGTGGAAGCGCGCTGGCAAGCGGCCTTGGCGCAATTGACGCCGTCGGCGCGCCATGTCCTGTCAGATGAGGCGCAACTGGTGTGGTCGATCTGGAAAAGCCAGCTGGAGGACCGGGATGCCTGTGCCGCCCGCTTTGCGCAAATGATGCAGCTGGCCACGCACGCGACGTCGCCTCTTGCCTGGATCGCGCCGGGCGAGCCGGACCCATTCGAGCAGGCGTTTCTTTCTGCCTATGGTGCGCGTCAGGCGGTGGTGCCGGTCATGCTCGACTGGCGCGCCGCCGCCATCCAGCCTGTGTACGGCGCTGCCTGGCGCGAACTGGCCGATGATGCACCGCAAGCCGACCCGCCCGCCATGAAGCAGCTGGCAACCCCGGCCGGATTGTCCTTGTGCCGGGCCGGCGGCATCGAAAGCGAAGCGCTGCAAGGCGCGCAAACCATCATCGACTGGCTGGCTGCAGGCAAATCGGCGCTGGCCATCGTGGCGCAGGACCGGGTGGTCGCACGCCGCATCCGCGCCTTGCTGGAGCGGGCGCAAATTTACGTGGCCGACGAAACCGGATGGAAGCTGTCGACCACCCGTGCCGCAGCCGGGCTGGTGGCCTGGTTTGAAGTAGTCGTATCGCGTGCCGAAACCGCCGCGCTGCTGGATTTGCTGAAGTCGCCTTACCTGTTGGCCGACCTGCCGGACAAGCCTGTGCTGGTGATGCATATCGAAGCAGCGCTGCGCCGTGCCAATGTGGCGGGCGGCTGGGAAGCAGCGGCTGCGGCGCTCAAGAGCATGCCGGATGCGCAGGCGCTGGTGGCGCGGATTGCGGCCCAGGCTGCGCTGTTCGGGCAGCGCAAGACACTGCCGGAATGGATCGCGGTGACCGCACAGACGCTGGACGCGCTTGGCATGCGCGACGCGCTGGGCGCCGATCCGGCCGGGCAGCAGGTGATCGAGCTGCTGTCGTGCCTGGAACAGGATTGTGGTTCGCTCGACCAGGCGTTTTCGTTTCCGGAGTGGCGCTCGCTGGTCAGCCTGCAACTCGAATCGACCGATTTCATTGCGCCCGAGGCGGACCGCCGGGTCGTGATGCTGCCGCTCAATGGCGCGCGGCTGCGTGCGTTTGATGCGGTCTTGCTGGTCGGCGCCGACGCCGCGCATCTACCGTCGCCGCCCGCCGAAACCCTGTTTTTTGCAAATGCAGTACGGCGCGAACTCGGCTTGGCCACGCGCGAAAGCCTGCAGCGCCAGCAATTGCGGGATTTCGCCGAACTGCTGAGCGCCAACAGCGAAGTGGTGCTGTCCTGGCAAGAGCACAGGGATGGCGAACCGAATCCGGTCAGCCCCTGGATCGAGCGGCTGCAA
>JAKFFK010000165.1:0-10423 GCA_036675285.1 Paucimonas sp.
TTTCAGGCTGCCTCCTTGCCGTCCGGCGCCACCTTGTCGGCTGCCGGCGCATTCAGCTGGCCCAGCGTCGGCCCCGCCGGCACCTATACGTTGAATTATTACGCAAGCGACCAAGATGCCAGTAGCCCAACCGGAAGTGTTTCGATCAGCGTGAGCGCGCCAGTCGCGGCGGGCGGCGCTGGCAGTTTCAACCAGGAAGCGCTGCTGGGCTTGGCACTGCTGGCGGCTTGCCTGCGTCTGCGGCGTCGCTTGCCGCGGCCGGCGCGGTAAGCCGGCCGGCGATGTTGCATTGAGTCCGATGCATGCCACGTGCCGGCGGGTTTTTTGCGCCCGGAACGGCAAATGGTTGTTTTGCCTGGGCGTGGCCATGGGCGCAACGGTACTGACTTACTGGCCGCAGGGAATGCTTCTCTTTCGCTATGACCGCCTGGGCTTGTCGGATGGCGAGTTGTGGCGGCTGGTCAGTGCGCACCTGGTGCATCTGAACGCTGCGCATCTGTTCTTGAACCTGATCGGCTTGTTCCTTGTCTGCGAACTCTTGTGGCGCGACTTATCCGTGCGGCATGGATTGGCAATGCTGGCCACGGCTGCTTTCGGCGTGAACGGCTTGTTGTGGTATCTGCATCCGGAACTGGCGTGGTATGCAGGCTTGTCGGGTGCATTGCATGGACTGTGGGCGGGATTGGCGCTCGCAGTCTGTTTGCCGATTTCAACTCGATCTTCGGATGCCGCGCAAATGCAGCTACCCCGCCTCGACTCGCGCTGGATCGGTCTAGCCGGCTTGCTGTTATTGGGGCTGAAACTGATCCTGGAATCCGCAGGCGGCGCCGCGCCGCGCGTGATGCATATGATCGGCGCGCCGGTAGTCAGCATTGCTCATGTGTATGGGGCGGTGGCGGGGTGCTGTTATGTAGCAGCATGGCGCGGCTGGTCCGGGATGCACCGGAAAATCGCTGCGACGCCGAATAATCATGATAAATGACGGTGAACCGGCCCCGGCATCGACAGTCATTCCCGATTTTGGATTAAAATACGCCTGTATCAAGGAGCGTTGCGACAGCGTTTTATCACGTTGCCAGGCTTGATATAGTCAACATTGCAACTGCGCTCACGTTACTTTTTTTCTAACCGAAAGGAGGGCGTGATGAACGCCGCAGTTTTAAATTCCAAAAATTCAACACAAGATTTCCTGGTCGCCGACCTCGGGCTGGCCGATTGGGGCCGCAAGGAAATCCGCATTGCCGAAACTGAAATGCCTGGCCTGATGGCGATTCGCGAAGAATTTGCCGCAGCGCAGCCATTGAAGGGTGCGCGCATCACCGGCTCACTGCACATGACGATCCAGACAGCCGTGCTGATCCAGACACTCGAAGCGCTGGGCGCCAAGGTACGCTGGGCATCGTGCAACATCTATTCGACCCAGGACCATGCCGCCGCTGCGATTGCCGCTGCCGGCACGCCGGTGTTCGCCTTCAAGGGTGAAAACCTGGATGAATACTGGGATTACACCCACCGCATTTTCGACTGGCCGAATGGCGAATTTTCGAACATGATCCTCGACGATGGCGGCGACGCAACGCTGCTGCTGCATCTGGGTACCCGCGCTGAAAAGGATGCCAGCCTATTGAATAATCCGGATTCGGAAGAAGCCGTGTGCCTGTTCAATTCGATCAAGAAAAAACTGGCGACCGACCCGACCTGGTATTCGACCCGTCTGGCGCAGATCCAGGGCGTGACCGAAGAAACCACCACCGGCGTGCATCGCCTGTACCAGATGCACAAGGATGGCAAACTGGCTTTCCCGGCAATTAACGTCAATGATTCGGTCACCAAGTCCAAGTTCGACAACCTGTACGGTTGCCGCGAATCGCTGGTCGATGGCATCAAACGCGCCACCGACGTCATGATCGCAGGCAAGGTCGCCGTGATTGCCGGTTACGGTGATGTCGGCAAGGGTTCCGCGCAAGCCATGCGCGCATTGTCGGCCCAGGTATGGGTCACGGAAATCGATCCGATCTGCGCATTGCAGGCGGCCATGGAAGGCTATCGCGTAGTGACCATAGATTATGCGGTCGAGCATGGCGACATTTTCGTCACCTGTACCGGCAACTATCATGTGATCACCGAAGCACACATGAAAAAGATGAAAGACCAGGCGATCGTCTGCAACATCGGTCACTTCGACAATGAAATCGAAGTCGCTGCGTTGAAGAAGTACCAGTGGGAAAACATCAAGCCGCAAGTTGACCATATCATTTTCCCGGATGGCAAGCGGATCATCTTGCTGGCCGAAGGCCGCCTGGTGAACCTGGGTTGCGGCACTGGTCATCCTTCGTACGTGATGAGTTCGTCATTTGCCAATCAGACGATTGCGCAAATTGAACTGTTTACCAACAACAAGGCGTATCCGATCGGCGTGTACACCCTGCCCAAGCACCTGGATGAAAAAGTCGCACGGCTGCAACTGAAAAAGCTCAATGCCCAGTTGACCGAGTTGACGGATGAACAGGCGGCTTACATCAGCGTGCAAAAAACCGGCCCGTACAAGCCCGACCATTACCGTTACTAAGTAAGTCGAAGCACAGTACGTGCGTCATCCGCCGGGCGCAGGATCTGCGCCCGGCGTTTTCCAGCAAGACTGGCAAGGAGTCACCGATGCGTCTGTTGATAATCTGGCTGATCAATGCAGCCGCTCTGTTTGCAGTGCCGTATCTGATGCAGTCGATCCGGGTCGAGAGTTTTGCCGCGGCGCTGATTGCCGCGCTGGTGCTGGGCTTGATCAATGCGTTGATCAAGCCGCTGCTGGTGCTGCTGACGCTGCCGGTGACGCTATTGACGCTGGGCTTGTTTATCTTCGTGATCAATGGCCTGCTGTTCTGGCTGGTCGCCAAATTTGTTTCGGGGTTCCACGTAGCCGGTTTCTGGTCGGCAGTCGGTGGCGCACTCCTGTACAGCCTGATTTCCTGGGCCTTGTCTTCATTATTACTAAAAAAATAAATGACGAATTCTTCCCCTGCTCAACAAAATTTCAGCATTGAGTTCTTCCCGCCGCGTACGCCGGAAGGCGTGGAAAAGCTGCGCATCACGCGCACCAAGCTGGCGCAACTCAAGCCGGTTTATTTTTCCGTGACCTTCGGTGCCGGTGGATCGACCCAGTCCGGCACCCGCGATACCGTGCTCGAGATTCGCCAGGAAGGCTTTGATGCCGCGCCGCACCTGTCGTGCATTGGCCGCTCGCGCGATGAATTGCGTGCGATCCTGGCCGAGTACCAGGCCCATGGCATCCGGCGCGTGGTGGCCTTGCGCGGCGACTTGCCAAGCGGCTATGGCGCGGTTGGCTATTCCTCGGGCGAATTTCGCTATGCCAATGAGCTGATTGAATTCATCCGTGCCGAGACCGGTGACTGGTTCCACATAGAAGTGGCCGCCTACCCGGAAGTGCATCCGCAGGCCCGGTCGCCGCAAGAAGATCTGGAAAATTTTGTGCGCAAGGTGGGTGCCGGCGCCGATTCCGCGATTACCCAGTATTTCTATAATCCGGATGCCTATTTCCGCTTTGTCGACGATGCCCGTGCTGCCGGAGTCGATGTGCCGATCGTGGCCGGCATCATGCCGATTACGAATTACACCCAATTGATGCGTTTCTCCGACATGTGCGGCGCTGAAATCCCGCGCTGGATCCGGCTGAAACTGGCCAGTTTTGGCGACGATAGTGAATCGATTCGCGCGTTTGGCCTGGATGTAGTGACGCAACTGTGCGAAAAACTGCTGGCAGGCGGCGCACCCGGCTTGCATTTTTATACATTGAACCAGGCGGCAGCCACCACCGCGATCTGGCAACGCCTGACGCGCTAGCAGTCAGACGCGCTAAACCGCCATTCAGGGGAGAAGCACGCGTTTTCTCCCCTTGTTCCTCTACTGGCTTTGCGCCAGATAAGCCTATGCTTTTATCACGGCCGCTTTCTTTTTCCTGAGATCTCGGCAATGGCGGGGCGTGCCTGCAACATCTGTATAGGGAAACCGTTAATTCCTGGTTATCCTATGCTATTGTTTGACAGCAAGAGTCATAAACGCTTAGCGTGGGCTGTTTTGTTAAACAAAATAAAATCAGCTTTAAGCTGGTACGCAACTAGCCGCACGTGGATTATGATGATCTGCACTCTGTCACTACGCATGCAGCTGGTGCGCTTGACAGCAGTTAAGCAAGGTCGACGCAGCGTGCAGTTGTGCCGGCTCATGTGGATGGAGACACGGAAAAATAATCGATGAATTTCTCAAATCTTAGAATTGCCACCCGCCTGGTTGTCAGTTTCGGCATTCTGCTGGTTTTGATTGCCGGCTTGACGATATTTGCGGCGATCCATTTGGCCGAGACCGATGGCGCTACCGCCCGCACTTTCATCGGTGCCGGCTTGTTGATTATGCTGGTCGGTGCCGGCCTTGCATGGTGGCTCAGGCGCAGCATTGCCAAGCCACTGCAAAATGCTATCGTGGTGGCCCAGCGCATGGCCTCGGGCGACTTGAGCGAGCCCTATGAAGCCGAGGCGCAGGGTGAACTGGGCGAGCTGCAGCAAGCCTTGCAGGAAATGAGCGAGCGCATGTTCAAGATCGTCGCGCATGTACGCTCCGGCACCACCGCCGTTGCCGCGACTTCCGGACTGATTACCAGCGACAATACGGCGCTGTCGTCGCGCACCGAAGCGCAAGCCAGCTCGCTGGAAGAAACCGCCTCGTCGATGGAAGAGCTGACCTCGACCGTCAAGCAAAATGCCGACAATGCCCGGCAAGCCAACAAACTGATGACCTCAGCCACCGATTCCGCCGTCAAAGGCGGCCGGGTGGTCGGCAATGTGGTCGACACCATGGGGTCGATCAAGGACAGTTCGCGCAAGATCGTCGACATCATTTCAGTGATCGACGGCATCGCCTTCCAGACCAATATCCTGGCCCTGAATGCGGCGGTGGAAGCGGCGCGCGCCGGCGAGCAGGGACGCGGCTTTGCAGTGGTGGCAGCCGAAGTGCGCACGCTGGCGCAGCGATCGGCCGCCGCCGCCAAGGAAATCAAGACCCTGATTGGCGACTCGGTAAGCAAAGTCGACGTCGGCAGCCAGCTGGTCGATGATGCCGGCATCGCGATGAATGAAATCGTCGCCAATGTCCAGCGGGTCGCCAGCATCATGAGCGAGATTGCCGCTGCCAGCACCGAACAGAGCAGCGGCATCGAGGAAATCAACAAGGCCGTCATGCAGATCGACGGCATGACCCAGAAAAATGCCTCGCTGGTGGAAGAGGCCTTGCGCACCGCCGCCGGCCTGCAAGAACAGGCGGTGAGCCTGTCGCAGGCGGTATCGATCTTCGACCTGGGCGCGCGCGAATTCGGCAATGCCGAAGAAGCTGCCGCGATCGTGCAGGGAGGCGTCGATTTCATGCGCAATTACGGGCGCGATGGCTTGATCGAGGAAGTCAACAAGATGAGCAAGGGCCAGTTCATCGACCGCGACCTCTATATCAGCATCTATGCGACCGGCGGCCAGATCGCCGCGCACGGCGCCAACCGCCGCCTGTGGGGCGTCGACTGGAACGCCATCAAGGATACCGATGGCCGTTTCTTTGTCAGTGAAATGGTCAACATGGCCAAGAGCCAGGGCGATGGCTGGATTGATTACAAATGGGTGCATCCGGTATCCAAAGACACCATGGTCAAGTCAGCTTACTTTGAGATTTGCGACGACCTGGTGATCGCCTGCGGCTTTTATAAACAGTAAGCATCTCTGTCCTGGGCCGGTGACGATCCGGTCCAGCGCGCCATTGCCTGCCGTAATGGCCAATCATCCCGATACATTACCCGACGCATTTTTGGATCACGCAACAGCGTGCGCGATCCATGGTGATGGCCAATCGCTGACTTTGGCCCATCCGAACAGGATGTGTATATAAATCAGGCAATGGTTGCTCGTGTTTTTAAGTTGCCATCATCCATGTCTATTTTTCGTACATAAATGCCTGCAAACTGATCATATTCCTGGTCTGCTAATTCCTCTTTTCTGCTGCAAGCCTGCGAATTTTTAAAATTCCTCAATAAAATCAGATGCTTGGTGTCCTTGGCACGCCGATTGCTGATGTGGCAATGATGATGATTTCAACAAGAGCATTGCAGTGGATGACTAGAGGCTGACGCCATGCATGCCGGTCAGCCAGTTCATGGACACGCTATAAGCAATGCCGGCCTGCGTACGCAGCAAGAACAACAACAAGAGTTTGATCCTGCCATACGGTAGTCACCAAACCAAAAAACCAAACCATAAAGGAGACACAATGCAACAAAGGAAAAATTTTATCCCCTCGCTGTCGGCGCTGTTATTGGCCGGCGTATCCGCGTCGGCATTGGCCCTTACCCCGGGCAGCGGTACCTGGGTCCAGGAATCTGCCACTTACGGCACGCCCAATTTGCAGAATGCTTATGTCTATGTGCCAGCCAACGTCAATCCGCAAGTCCTGGACGGCAAGCGCGCGCTGATGGTCAGTTTGCACGGTTGCGGCCAGACTGCGCCCGGTAACGTCACCAATACCAAGTTCAACTGGGAAACCACGGCGGAACAATACGGCATGGTGGTGATTGCGCCGACCGTGCCGAGCGGCACCAGTTCAACCCGTACTTCTTCTGGTTGCTGGGACTGGTTTGGCGCCAGCCACAACCGCACCAGCCGCGATGCGGTGCCCCTGAAGAAACTGATCGATGCGGTCAAGGCGCGCACCAATCTCGATATCGATTCCAGGCAGATCTATATCAGCGGCCTGTCATCCGGCGCCGGCCAAACCCATGTGATGGGTTGCTCGTTCCCGGATTATTTTGCCGGTGTAGCGCCGAATGCAGCACCGGCACTGGGCTCAGCCGCCTTCGATATTTTTTCCGATCCGAAACGCACTGCGCAGCAAGTTGCGGATACCTGCAAGGCGATCAACGGCAACCAGTACAACAGCTACTTCGCCACCCAAATTTTCGCCAACGTATATGGCTCCAGCGATGCCATTGTCAAGCCTTCGCACAACCCGCGTAACCGCGACGGCATGAAGATCCTGTATGGTGCCAACAGCAGCGCCGGTACGGTCACGGTGCCGGGCGGCGGCAGCGCCGACTTGTGGCGCGATGCCAGCGGCAAGATACGGATCTCCAACATGGTAATCAGCGGTATGGGACATGCATGGCCGGCCGGATCGGGCGGTGCCGGTGGCGGCACTTATGTGGCCTATAACTATGTCAATTTCCCGGCGTACATCACCAAGTGGTTTTTCGATAATAATTTGCGGGTGGGCGCTGGCACGACCACAACCACGTCGGTGCCTTCCACGACCACGACCACCTCGACAGGCGAAACCACTACCACGGTTGTCACCACCACCACAACCACGCTTGCCGCGACTTGCACCACTTCCAGCAACTATGCGCATGTAGTGGCAGGGCGCGCCTATCACAGTCTGGGTTACGCAAAGGCCAACGGTTCGAATCAAAATATGGGGCTGTATAACACTTACAACACCACCACGTTGAAACAGATCGCTGCCAACTATTACGTGATTGGCACATGCCCATGAGGAAGTGACATGTTCCTGATCTGTGAATGATCGCGGGTCAGGGATTGCCTCGCATATCAAGCTTCTTTGAAGCTTTGCCGCAAGGTGTTTTGGCCCGCTGCTTGAGCGGGCTTTTTTCTGAAAAATCAGGCATGGTCAGTCATGGGTACCCGTTGCTTGCACATGCAAAAAATTGGCATTGCAGCGCAGCAAGCCAATTTGCCATGACAAGTTGATACAGAGAAATCAATGAGCAGCGGCAACCAAAAAGACGGTATTAGCCAATCGGAAAGGCATATGATATCGGCGTTGCAACTTCCTTTTGCTAAAAATGCGATGAAACTTTCAGCGGGTTCCCTGTGGGATAACGAAAGCATTCAGCGCGTCGGCATGCAGTCGCTGCTGGATCTGTTCAATGATTCATGCGCCGGGATGATGGCGGTTGACCTGCAGGCCAGAATTGCCTGGATTAACGACAAGTATGTTGCCTTGCTTGGCTTGAAAAATGCCGAGGAAGCTCTCGGCCGCGCGGTCGAGGAAGTCATTCCCAACAGCCGCATGCGCGAAGTGGTTGCCACAGGCAAGCCGATTTTGCTCGATATCATGACGATCGCCAGCCAGACGCTGGTGGTGATGCGCATCCCGTTGAAAGATGAGACCGGCAAGCTTACCGGTGCGATCGGCTTTACCCTGTATGACCGGCTGGAACGCCTCAAGCCGCTGATTTCCAAGTTCACCGAGCTCGAATCGGCGCTGGCGAATACCCAGCGCGAGCTGGCCAGTCTGCGCCGCTCGAAGTATTCGCTGACCAGTTTCATTGGCGTGAGCAGCGCCTCGCTGGAACTTAAGCGCCGGGCACGCCGCGCCGCGCAACTCGATACCACGGTACTGCTGTTGGGGGAAACCGGTACCGGCAAGGAATTGCTGGCGCAGGGCATTCATGCAGCGTCGGCCCGCAACCGGCATGCCTTTGTTGCGGTCAACGTTGCCGCAGTCCCCGAAGCGCTGCTGGAAGCCGAGTTTTTCGGCGTTGCGCCAGGTGCGTATACCGGCGCCGATGCCAAGGGGCGCGAAGGCAAGTTCAAGGTAGCCGATGGCGGCACCCTGTTTCTCGATGAAGTCGGCGACATGCCGCTGCCAATGCAAGCCAAGCTGCTGCGGGTGCTGCAGGAACAGGAAATTGAAGCACTGGGCAGCAACAAGGTCATCCGTGTCAATGTGCGGGTGATTGCCGCCACCAGCCACAACCTCAAGCAATTGGTAGCTGATGGGAAATTTCGGCCGGACCTGTACTATCGTCTGAATGTATTGCCGGTCGTGTTGCCGCCGCTGCGCCAGCGCATCGACGACCTGGATGCGCTGTGCGAGCATTTGCTCGGGCAGATTGCCGAACGCACCGGCATGCCGCACCGGGAATTGACGCCGGAAGCCAGGACACTGCTGGCGGCATATGACTGGCCCGGCAATGTGCGCGAATTGCGTAATGTGCTGGAACAGGCCGGCATGCAGTCTGACGATGTCCAGCTTCATGCCGTGGCATTTGCGGATATCCTGCCGCGCCGCCTGCCGGCTTCGGCGACGATCATGGGCGGCTTGCCGCACTATCGGTTTCAGGTTGGGATTGCCGATCCCGTCTTGCCCGCGGTAAGGGACGTCGTACGCGCACCCACGCCGCTGACGCAGGCCTGTATGCCAAACGTGGCCGCCGTTCCGCAATGCTCGCTGGCCGATGCCATCGCCGAACTGGAAAAATCCTACCTCAAGTCAGCCCTGGAAAAAACTGGCGGCAACAAGGCTTCCGCAGCCAGGTTGCTGGGTATTTCCCGCGCCACGCTTTATCAAAAGCTGATTGGTTCTGGATTGGCAGCAAAGGATTAATTTTTCATTTAAGCTGCCTGATGTTCAGGCGCGCTTAATTCGTCGGCAATATCAAGGCACGCACCGATGGCGTCATCAATATCACCACCGGCGGCTCGCCGGTGGTGAGCGTTGAGGAGCGACTCAAGCCGGCTATCGAGCTCAAGCCGGAAGTCGCTTCGCTGAACATGGGATCGATGAATTTTGGTCTGTATCCGCTGCTTGATCGTTTCAGGGAATTCAGGCATGACTGGGAAGCGCCGTGCATTCCGCGCTTCCTTGCGTTGCCAATGTCCGTCACGCTCAATGTTCTAGGTGGCCTTGAGCGGATTTCAAATCCCATCCGTTATTGACCTGATCACTGCCAGCCTTCGCCGCATCCACACCCCCTGATCGACGAGCGCAATGGCAGCCTTGTCGGCGCACCAAAGCCTGGCGCAGTGGTGACAGCGGCCGCCAAGCCGAGTAAAGCGGTCAGCCTATGGCTTTGCGTATAAATCGCTTCAGCGATTTATACGCAAATGTTCAGAAAGCTCAGAAACAGGCTAATTTCATTTCATCTCATATTTAGGGGTGGCGTAATATAAGAATGGAGATAACATCTTGCTGAATAGACATAATCAGTTTCTTTCTGCATACTATGATGCTTGTCACGAATGCAACGTTTCAGCTGGTCAAGCAATTTTGGCGGCTTTACTGTTGGCCGTGACGCTTTTCCGGGAATCGTGACGTTTTTCATGTTTAATTAGTGCTGTGTTTTTATGCAGTGTATTGCTAAGTCGCCCGTAGATACTGCGTTTGCGCAAAGTTGCATGCCTGGTTTAGGTGGCGACTGGCCAGAATAGGCGGACGTTAGGTTTCCTCCTAAATAAAGTTGAACTAAACCGCTGCGCGGTAGGATGAGGCACGACGATTTGTGAAGGTGCGAGTGAAGTTTCTTATGCTGTAGCTGGGAATGTTCCCAGTCATGGTAAAGGAAACTGTCATGAGCCCC
>JAKFFK010000276.1:0-1624 GCA_036675285.1 Paucimonas sp.
GTGGCAACCGAAGATGTGCTTTTCCTGATGCAGGGGCTTGGCATCGAAACCGGGGTCGATCTGAATGCCGTGGTCGCAGCCGGGCAGTTCATTTCGAACCATCTCGGCCGCAAGTCAGTCAGCCGCGCCGGCAATGCGATCGCCGCCAGGATGGCTGCGCAAGATCCGGCATGCGCTTGACCGGCCTGAACGCTGATGCGTCCATCTGGTGCAATTAATTATGAATAGATAAGGAGAGCCAATGATTTTAACGCCGCAAACCGCGCTTGATCGATTGAAAGAAGGTAACCGCCGCTTCGTCTCCGAGGTATTGAGCCGCAAGGTGCTGCCGCGGCACATGCATGCACTCGGCTTGCCTGAAGGCCAGGAGCCGTTCGCCATCATTCTCGGCTGCTCCGATGCGAGGGTGCCGGCAGAGATTATCTTCGACCAGGGACTGGGCGATCTGTTCGTGATCCGCGTGGCAGGCAATATCGTCGCACCTTCGCAAGTCGGCAGCATCGAGTATGCAGTCGAGCGGTTCGGCACCCAACTGGTTGTGGTGCTGGGGCATTCCGGTTGCGGTGCCATCCTCGCCACCCTGGAGGAGTTGCGGCGACCTACGGTCAATCAGTCGCCCAACCTGCGCTCGATTGTCGATCGTGTGCGCCCGCCGATCGAGACCTTGCTGGATGCAGGAGCAGGACTAAACGATGAATGCATGGTGCACCTGGCGGTGCGTGCCAACATTCGTGCTTCCGTGAGCCACTTGAAACATGGATCGGCGATCCTCGAGAAAATGATCGACAGCAACCAATTGCTGGTGGTTGGCGCCGAGTATTCTCTGGAAACCGGCCAGGTAGAGTTTTTTGACGGCGCACCGTCTGGCACCGACGATTTGCATGGCGCTAAGCGCAGCGCCTGACCAGCCTGCGCACCCGAGATCCGGTCAGCGCTGCAAGAATTATCCGTACTTATCCGTATCCGACTCTGAGATGGCCATGAGCAAAACCGTACAGCTTACCCGCAAGCGTGAAGTCCTCGGTGCTCGTTCCGAGAAACGGGTAAAGGAGATATTGAGCGCTGCCCGCGATGTGTTTTCCAGTCAGGGATATGAAAACACCACGACTCTGGAAATTGCGAAGCAACTCGGCATTTCAGAGGCGACCATTTTTTCCTATTTCGACAGCAAGCGCGATTTGTGCATGCAAGTCATCAAGGGCTGGTATGACGAAATAAGTATGGTTCTCGAACAGGAAGTGCCGCTGGTCACGGGAACGCGGGCCCAGTTGCACTTTGTGGTGTACAAGCACTTGATTACGCTGATGCAGGAAGGCACCGGCATGTGCCGGCTGGTATTGAGCGAAGGGCGCAGCGTGGACGAAGAATTCGCCGGTCTGATCGCTGAATTGAAACGACGCTATACGGCGCCGCTGATGAAAGTGCTGGCGCAGGCGCAGCGTGCAGGCGAGGTGCGTCCGGACATGCCCTTGCCGCTGCTGCGCGACATGGTATATGGCTCGATGGAGCACGTGCTGTGGGATTACATGGTCAACAAAAACAAGCCGGATATCGAAACCACCGCAGAACAGCTCACCGACATGCTGTGGTGCGCTTTCGCCTTGCCCAACCACTCCCTGAATAA
>JAKFFK010000085.1:0-1613 GCA_036675285.1 Paucimonas sp.
AGCTGATGTCAGCGATACCGTGGCCGGCTTTCCACACAAGGTTTACAAAGATGGCAGCGGCAATGCGCTGGTGGAGACCTATTCGATCACCAACATGGCGCATGGCACGCCGGTTGATCCGGGAACTGGTGCGGCCCAGTGCGGCACGGCCGGCGCTTACATCCTGGATGTGAACATCTGCTCCAGCTACTACATCGGCAAGTTCTTCGGCATCATCGCCGGCGGTACTGGCACCACGACCACCACGGCAGCTGGCACGACCACCACGACAGCGGCCGGCACCACCACGACAACTGCCACCACCACAACAACGACTGTGGCAGGCGCTTGCTACAAGACCAGCAACTACAGCCATGTGACGGCAGGTCGGGCCTACAACAGCATGGGATATGCGAAGGCGAACGGCTCGAACCAGAGCATGGGCCTGAACAATACTTACGTGATCACCAAGTTGCGCAAGACAGGTACCAACTACTATAAGATCGACAGCACCTGCCCATGATGCCGGCTTAAACACCTGCAACGAGGGTAGTACGTCAAACCAAAAGCGGACCGCAGGGTCCGCTTTTTTTATGCACATTAATCGCACAAGTTTTTCTGCATTTCTATAGTCATCCCGCATGTCTGGAACTGCCCTTGATGAATTTGTATTTCGGCGTGGGCAGCTTGTATCTTATGAACAACAGCCATTGATTGGCATGGCTGCGCAAGAAACGCACACGTCGATTACAGCCACCGATTCCAGAAAATAAAATATGGCGGTGCATTGCTTTTTTTAATCAAAACCGGATACCTGTGCCGCGCCGCTGGTTTGCTGGGAAGTTGTCTGCCGCACCTTGGAAAAGCCGAAGCTTTGTGGCTTTTCCAGTAAGGCGATTTGCTTGCCGGAGGGCGGGAATTTTGGCTATGCAATCGAAAATAAAAGGTCGAATTAAAACAATCATCGGTAATGCACGCCAGGATGTGAGGTGGAAGGCTTGGCATGAAAAGGTAAACAATTGTTATAAGCATGAAATGCGTAAGGAATTGCTATAGGATTAAATTGCACTGCAGAAATATAAATAAGTCTTACAAGCAGAGGCAAACCATGAACATGGAAGTCGTTCGGTTAACCCGGTTATCAGCTTGGCCGAAGTTGCCAGTCCATGTTTATAGGAAGACATCGCTCACGGTACGATATAAAAATAATTTGGAGATATAAATCATGGCAACTGCATTCAAGACACAAAAACAATCTTCCATGTTCCTGAAGCGCGCGCTGTTCACTGTAGCCGCCCCGATGCTGCTAGCCATGGGCTCGTCCTCGGCCTTGGCGCTGACTGCCGTCAGCAGCTTCGGCTCCAATCCCGGCGCCTTGCAGATGTTCAAGCATGTGCCGTCCAGCATGCCGTCAGGCGCTGCGCTGGTGGTTGCACTGCATGGCTGTACCCAGACCGCTGCCGCTTATGAAGCCTCCGGCTGGACCGCATTGGCCAACACTCACAAGTTTTACGTGGTCTATCCACAGCAGGTCAGCGGCAACAATTCCAACAAATGCTTCAACTGGTTTGAAAACGGCGACATCAACCGTGACCAGGGTGAAGCATTGTCGATCAAGCAAATGGTCGATAACA
>JAKFFK010000147.1:0-1611 GCA_036675285.1 Paucimonas sp.
CGCGCGGTACAGCATCGGTTCTTTATGGCTCATCGATCATCCCCCCGCCGGCCGCCCGGCACTTTCCATCAGGCTTGTTCACCAGGCAGGCGCCATTGGCCGGGGCATCCACCATTTCAAAATGGCGATTGTACTTCAGGTCGCGGTGCGCGCCTTTTCAATCTTAATATGCCGCACCCAGGCATTGCAATATCCTGCGACTGGATTGAGCTGATTGCTGCAGTATGCTTCTTCGAAGTCGCGTGCGCTGCACGGCAATCCGATGAGGACGGCGCCGGTTCGCCGGCGCGTGAAATGGTTTAGGTGATGGCATCGGTTTGCTTTGGGAGCCTTTTCCCAAGAGCGCGTCACCAGGCAGGCTGCCTGTCGCCCGCACTGATGCGCAGCGCTTTGGCTGGCCCGTGAAAATCACGCGGCGCAATTTTCATATGCGCTATCGTTTTGTGCGACTGGCGCGGAATTTTTCAATCAAGCCGCGCACCAGATTCGCATCAGCGGCCTGAGTGCCAGGCTCGGGCGCAACTGCATCCATGTTGCAAAACAGTTTCTGGGGCGTGCCGTCATATAGACCAGGCAGTGCGGCCACCAGCGATCGCCGATGATCGTCGACACGGCAACGTACGTCATCGACTGGACATAGAACATCAATCGTGGGAGGCAAATCACCTTTGAGTAGCTCGATCACCGCAAACCGGATCAGATCGTAGCCAAGTGGCGTACCGGCGATCACGGGCGCCTCCGCTTCCACGGCATTGCGCCGGATAATTGCGTGCGGCCGCCCAATAAAAACGACCGGCGCCGTGCGCATGGCCTGGCTGACTGGCGCACATTGAAATGCGGCGACTGGCGCAGCTGCGGCACAGCCCAGGCAGGCAACGAGCAGGCGCACGGCTTTGGATACCAAGTTTAGCTCCGGGACGCGATGTTTGGCGGGAAGCCATTATAGCCAAACGCCGCATGCAGGCAGAAGTGATCCTTGCAGCTTCATTTTGCGCTTGCTGGCGCTTGGCCGGACCGGCTGGTTTTACTTGCTTGAGCTTGCCGGCACCGTCATTTCCGTCGTGTATTTGATTACGCCGCCTTCGGCTTTTGCAGCAAGGCCTTCAGGTTCGCCAGCCGGTTCTGCGGCGTGATGGTTTCGGCTTCGGTCGGCACTGCATCGCCTTCATCGAGTTTCATTTCCTTGATGAAGCGCGAGGCATCGCAGTTAAGGGTGTCGCGGGCGCGCTTTCTTTTCTTGCACCAGGTGATGTGCAGGCTGCGTTGCGCGCGCGTGATGCCGACATACATCAGGCGTCGCTCTTCCTCAATACGCGCGCCCAGCGTCTCGACCGGCGCGTCCGGATCACCCTTGTGCGGCAGGATGCCCTCTTCCACGCCGACCAAAAAGACATGCGGGTATTCTAGGCCCTTGGATGCATGCAGGGTCGACATGCGCACCGCATCCGGCTCCTGGTCGCGGCCTTCGAGCATGGTCATCAGCGCCACCATCTGCGTCAGTTCCAGCAAGCTTTTTTCAGCGTCGGCGCCATCCTTGCCG
Source organism: Paucimonas sp. (assembly GCA_036675285.1). GTDB lineage: Bacteria > Pseudomonadota > Gammaproteobacteria > Burkholderiales > Burkholderiaceae_D > Paucimonas. The sequence goes on from JAKFFK010000147.1 coordinate 1,541, forward strand.
CCCTTGCCTTTTTCCTTGAGCCAGTTGGTGAAGTCGAGCACGTTCTGCCATTTGTTTTGCGCGGCGCGGTC
>JAKFFK010000171.1:0-1581 GCA_036675285.1 Paucimonas sp.
TTTGGTGTAGTCATAATAGGTTTGTATGCTCAGCTCGCTGCCATCCTGAAGCCGGCTCCGCCATCGTCCAAGAAGATTGCCGCCATCAAATCTGCGCCGATCGAAGACCGGCTGCTCGCTGGAGCCCTGGTACAGATCGCCTTGCACGACAAGATTTTGTTCACCGGCGCCGTGGTCAAACCGGAAACCGGCCTGCGCCATTCGGCTTGCATCCTGCAGCCGGGTCAAGCCGGTGCTGCCACTGGCTTCATGTTCCAAGGTCTTGCCATAGATGCGATAGCTTGCCCCGCCTGCCAATTTTCCATCATGACGAAAGGCGCCGCCCTTTTCTTCGCTGCCCAGATGTGCGCTCGCCAGATTGCCGCCGGTGTCGGCGCTATCGCGGGTAATGACATTAATGATGCCATTGACCGCATTGGCGCCCCACAATGTCGCGCCCGGTCCGCTGATTACTTCGATGCGCTCGATATCCTCCATCAATGTATCCTGCGCATCCCAGAAAACCCCGGAAAACAAGGGCGTGTACACACTGCGTCCATCAATTAACACCAATAATTTGTTTGCAGTCGTACTGTTGAAACCGCGCGCGCTGATCGCGTATTGATTAAATGCAGTGCGTGCCACCTGCAGATTCGGAGCCAGGCGCAATGCTTCCGCGATGCTGGTAGCGCCTGAGCGCCGAATATCCTGCTGCGTAATGACAAAGATAGCGGATGCTGCAGTCTGGAGTTTTTGCGGACGTCTGGCGACTGAAGTAATCTCGATATCGGCTAGTTCTTCCAGGCTCAGCTCCTGCAGCCGTTCAGGCCTGATGGCCGGTTCGCTCGCTCCATGCGCGGGTGAACCCGATAGCCACAACAGCAGCATGCCTGACATCGTTTTGCTGAAATACCGTGCGCCGCTGCGAGTGCCTTGTCGCCTTGCATGCTCCCCTTTTTTTTGCATAGATTACCTTACAGAGGCCTTGGCTGCTTTCCTAGCGGCTATTGATTTTTTTGCGCCAATGGCGAGTCGCAGCATCGAACCAGCTCCAGATACATTATTTTCGCCATGAACCTGTAAGGCCACTGAAAAATCGGTTGCATGCTGCACGGTTTGAACAAACTTTATTATGAATTTTGTTTTACAGTCTGCGATTGATCAAAAAACGTTGCATTTGATAAAGGAAAGGAGGTGCCAGAAGTCAGTCCGGCCTGGCATTGAAGGGAATTCGGAGCTTGCGAAAAGCAAGATATAATTCTGCAACAAGCAGATTTTTCGAGCAACAGCCATGCAAGGCCGCGCTCGAAGAACATGGCAAGAAAACTTACTCAGGAACCGTTTGGATAGAGCTGATAAATAGCGCCGGCATAGTCATCTGAAATCAACAGATTTCCTTTGGCATCAGCAATGACATCCACGGGACGCCCCCAAAACGTTCGCGCATCCAGGTCAATCACAAAACCTTCCATCAAGCTGATTTCATTGCCGGCATTGCCGGCGGAGTCAAACGGGAAATAAACAAGCTTATAGCCGGCACGTAAACTGGTACAGTTCCAGCAACCATGCAAGGCAATGGCAGCGCCGTTCCGGTATGGCGCC
>JAKFFK010000093.1:0-45770 GCA_036675285.1 Paucimonas sp.
CATGTGGGCGCGCTGTGCGGGGCATTGCTGGCAATCGGTTTGCTGTTCTGGCTGGCGCGTGGCGCCTTGCTGCACTTGGGGCCGACCACATTCAACGCGCATGCCGGCGTGCGCCTGATTCTGACCGGCGTGATGATAGCCGCCGGTTTTGGCGCGTTGATGACCCTGATATTGAGTATGGCGCCGGATGCACATTTACGCGGCATGATTTTCTGGTTGATGGGTGACCTTGAAAATGCCGAGTGGTATGGTGCTGCCTGGGCGGCTTTGGCGATTGCGCTGGTGTGGGCCGTGCCCAATGCCGGCCGCCTGAATGTACTGGCGCACGGCGATGCCGCAGCCCAGTTGCTGGGCGTGAATGTGGTGCGTCTGCGGACGGCGGCATTGCTGGTGGCCTCCTTTGCCACCGCCGGCGCGGTTGCGGTCGCCGGCACCATCGGATTTATCGGCCTGGTGGTGCCGCATGCATTGCGGCTGGTGATCGGCAACGACCAGCGCCTCCTGCTGCCGGCGTCGGCACTGGCCGGCGGCATTGCATTGAGCCTGGCGGATTTACTGGCGCGTACGGTGGTGGCGCCAGTGCAACTGCCGGTTGGCGTCATTACAGCATTGATCGGCGTGCCGGTATTTCTGGTATTGCTGGGACGGGGAAGGGCATGAACGTGTTACGCACTGAAAATCTGGTGATCGCGCCGGGCGGGCAAAGGCTGATCGAGAATTTGAACTGGCAAGTCAAACCGGGCGAATTCTGGTGCATCCTCGGCCAGAATGGCGTCGGCAAGACCAGCTTGCTGTATGCACTATCCGGCTTGACGCAGCCAGCGTCGGGCAAGGTATTGTTCGATGAAACATCAATCGCCGATCTACCGGCGCATGCGCTGGCATTGCAGCGCGGCTTCATGCCGCAGCAGCAGATCGACACCTTTTCCAGCAGCGTGATGGCGTCGGTATTGATCGGCCGCACTCCCTACCGGATTGGCCGCAGCTGGGACACCGAACAAGACTTGGCAGCGGCGACGGCGGCACTGGTCGCAGTCGGCCTGTCGCACAAGGCGCAGATGGATGTGCTGACCCTGTCGGCCGGCGAGCGCCAGCGCGTGGCGCTGGCGACCCTGCTGGTGCAGGCGCCGGCACTGATGCTGCTCGACGAACCGGTGGCGCATCAGGACGTGTCGCAACAGCTCGCGATGATGCGCTTTATTCGTGGGCTGACTGAAAAACACGCGATCATCTCTAGCTGCCACGACATTGACCTGGCGGCGCGCTTCGCCACCCATGTGCTGATGCTGGCCGAGGGCCGTCACTGGTGCGGGACAGCCGAAGAGGTGCTCACCGTGGACATCCTGCAGCAGGCATTCGATTGCCGCTTCGAGCTGCAACAAAGCGGTGCGATGCGCAGCTTCATTCCATACTGACACCCCGACGAAGTTGCGCCAGCCAGAGATCCCTGGCGCAGCTTTGCGCGCCGAAGATTGTTGCGTTGAACGCATTGCCTGACCTGCTGCACAGCATGGCAGGTTAAACTGGTATATCTACATTTCCGCCTTTGCCCAGAAGCTTCAGTCAGGAGGAAAGCGCCATGCGCATCAAACCTTTGGAATCCCTGCTGCTCGTGGTCGACATGCAGTCCCGGCTTCTGCCGGTGATTGATAATGCCGACGCCGTACTTGCCAATGCGATCTGGCTGGTAAAAGTTGCACAGGCGATTGGCATTCCCGTGCTGGCAACCGAGCATTGCCCTGAACGTGTCGGCTTGACTGACCCTGGACTTCGCGACTTGCTCCCCGAGGAAAGCATCGTGAACAAGGAGCATTTTTCTGCGGTCACCGAAGGGGCGCTGCTGCAAGGCCCCCACGCCAACCGGGAGCAGTGGGTCGTCATTGGCACTGAAGCTCATGTTTGCGTCCAGCAGACGGTTCTTGACCTATTGGCTGTTGGGCGCAAAATCTTTGTTGTCGACGAAGCCGTCGGTTCGCGCCGTTCGCATGACAAGGACCTGGCCTTGCGGCGGATGCAGCAAAACGGTGCCGAGATTGTTAGCCGGGAAATGGTTGCTTTCGAGTGGCTGGAGCGGGCGAACACCACTGTTTTCCGGGATGTGCTGAAACGCTTTATTCGTTGAATCAGGCGCATTGCCGATTTTCGTTGAACTCAGCGACCGTTTATTTTCAGAGTAACAACAGAAATGCCCACTATGGGTCAGATTGCGCACGTCATCATTCTTGTACTTTTCGGGCAGTATTGACCCAAATCGGCCTGTCCTGCTTTCTAAAGCAAGCTTTTGCCAATTTTGCAATTCTCTGGCTTGCAGCCGCATTACACGTGTCGATTCTTTAACATGCACTGCGCTTTTAAAATCTGACGAGCTTATTGACATCTTACAGAGTGAAAAGCCACTGTTTTTATTCGATTTTTGCAGTGTTGAATAAACCACGAAACAGTGTCAATCCACCCTGTAATAGTTTCCTATCCGTTTGAGTTTCACCTCCCTCCGCGATATAATCGCCGCTTGATGCAAGCCACGAAATGGTCGCCGAAGGCGGCTTTTTTGTTTCCTGGGCTGACGAAAATGGTTCCGCTTCGCCAAAACATATCCAAAACGAGTGTTCATGCGAATGAGGGATGCGCGCCACAAATCGTCCAGACTCTGTTTTTTTGATTTTGATAGCCCCTGCATATGTCGCGAGTCTTGCCGCGTACAAAATTTCACAGTTCAAAACTCATTCGCTGCCTTGCTGACCTGGCTATTGTGGATGCTGTCGAGCCGGGGAATGCTTTTGCAGAAAAACTCGGGCATTGGGTTCCTTTTACCGACGCAATCATTCTGTCCGCGATACACAACGACAGCTCTGCAATTCCGTCGAAAATGCATTGCGAGACGCAATCTGACGTGCGTGTTGCGCTTGGTGTCGAATTCGACCGGATCCGGCTGATTCTGTCGAATTCAATCACGAAGAGTTGCTCACCCGGCTCGGGCAAAACCCACATAGAGTTGCCGATACCACATCTAGAACTGCCTATCGACCTCGCGGCTGCTTACACGCCGTATCGTCGGTTTTATGATGCGCATCAGCGCGACATGGAATTGAGCATTCAACCCCTGCGGGTCAATGTGCGGGACGCGCTTGCGAAGACGTCACCCCCACTCAAGCAGCTTGCAGACCTGGACGCAGCGTTCGAAGGGATATTGCGCGAGCGCGAAAGCAAATTACTCTCGACAGTTCCGGTTCTTCTCAAGAAACGTTTTGAGCAATTGTTCAAAGCGCATCAGCAGCGGCTTGCTGATACTCAGCAAGCAGATAACCCAGCCCGCTGGACACAAGCGGGAGCTTGGCTGACATGCTTTCGCAATGAAGTGCAAACACTGCTGCTGGCTGAACTGGAGTTTCGCCTGCAACCGACGGTGGGGCTGATGGAAGCACTCATTGAATCATCCAATAACGAGATACGCAATGAATAGACATTTAATTACAGCTGCTTTTTTCCTGGGTGCGCTGGTAGTTGTTTGGGTGGGTTTCGGGTATATCAATTCCGGTTTTCTGGCGTTGACGATGACAATTCTCATTGGCGCAGTCTATGTGCTCGGCGCACTTGAATTACGCCAATTTCGTCAGGCAAGCTCGACATTGGCAAGCGCGCTGGCGAAGCTTCCTGAAAATCTTCAGGAGCTCGGTGACTGGCTTGGCAGCGTGCATGGCTCACTGCAAAATCCGGTGCGCTTGCGCATCGAAGGCGAGCGCATCGGTTTGCCTGGTCCAGCCCTCACGCCTTACCTGGTCGGGTTGCTGGTGATGCTGGGAATGCTGGGTACGTTTCTTGGAATGGTCGTCACCCTCAACGGTGCAGTATTCGCATTGGAAAAAACCACCGATCTTCAGGCAATCCGCTCAGCCCTTGCCGTACCGATCAAGGGCTTGGGCTTGGCGTTTGGCACCTCCGTGGCAGGGGTTGCCGCATCTGCGATGCTGGGCCTGATGTCGGCATTGAGCCGACGCGAAAGAATGCAGGCAGCGCAACTGCTGGACACAAAAATTGCGACGGTATTGCGCCGATTTTCACTTACACATCAGCGTCAGGAAACCTTCAAGGCGCTGCAACTGCAATCCCAATCCTTGCCGCTAGTGGTCGATAAATTGCAGGCGATGATGGCGCAGATGGAAAGCATGAACCAGCAACTGGGCCAGCAGTTAAGCCAGCGCTTGCTCAGCAATCAGGAAAGCTTTCACAGCGATGTCAAAGGGGCATATACCGATCTGGCATCATCCGTGGATAAATCGCTGCGAGAGAGCCTCGCTCAAAGCGCGCATGCTGCCGGCGAGAGTCTCAAACCTGTGGTCGAAGCCGCGATGACAGGGATTGCCCTGGAAGCGAAGTTGATACACGAACGCATGGCCGATACGGTGCAGGTGCAACTCGACGGGATGACTGCGCGTTTCAGCGCTACCGCCACCACCGTGGCCGATACCTGGACGGCGGCGCTTGCCAGCCACGAACAGGCAAGTGCCGGGATCGTCACGGGCGTGGGCCGCTCTCTGGATGCATTCAATGAAACATTCGAGCAGCGTTCCGGCGCACTGGTGGCAACAGTTGGCCAGGCCTACGCTAGCCTGCAGACCGATCATGAAGAGCGAGGCCAGCAGCACCAGCAGGCATGGACGCAATCGTTGGAAGCAATGGCGGAAAATCTCACTCAGCAATTGCAACAAACGGGTGCCAAAACGCTTGCTCAGCAACAGCAAATCTGCGACACACTGAGCCAGACTGCAAAAGAAATTACCGGACAGGCACAAAGCAGCGCCAGCAATACGCTACTTGAAACGACCCGCTTGATTACTGGCGCCGAGGACTTGATGCGTTCCCGCATCGCCTCCGAAGCACACTGGATGGAACAGCAGCGCGAACACATGGATCAACTGGCCAGCCTGTTGCATAAGGAACTCGGCGCGCTCAGGGATGACGAAGCTTTGCGCGGCAATGCAGCAGTGGAACGGCTGGGGCAGTTGCAAACTGCGTTGACAAGCCATTTGACAACGCTAGGCACTGCGCTGGAAGAGCCGATCACGCGACTCATAGAAACCGCCTCCGAAGCGCCACGCGCCGCAGCAGAAGTCATTGGGAAATTGCGTCAGGAAATCTCCAGCAGCGTTGCACGCGATAATGAACTGCTTGAAGAACGCAGCCGTATCATGCAAACACTCAATGGCTTGCTCGATGCGATCAATCATGCATCCGTTGAGCAGCGCGCCGTGATCGATTCCCTGGTGGCGTCTTCTGCAGTAGCGCTCAGCACTGCCGGCAGCGCGTTTTCAGAAACGGTTGCGGCAGAAGTCGACAAACTCTCGGATATTGCCGCCCATGTCACCAGCAGCGCTGTCGAAGTATCGAGCCTCTCCGAAGCCTTCGGTTTTGCGGTCAATTCATTCAATGAAGCCAATGAGAAACTGATCGCCAACCTGCAGCGCATCGAAGGCGCGATGGACAAATCCATGTTGCGAAGCGACGAACAGCTCGCCTATTACGTGGCGCAGGCACGTGAAATCATTGATCTTTCCATGACGTCGCAAAAAGAAATCTTTGAAGAGCTGCGCCAACTCCCGGCCAGGCAAGCAGTGATTGCCGAAGAGGCCAATTGATGGATCACAGCATGGATGACAGTGACGCCGGCGCCGAACACACCGCGCCGGTCTGGGCCATTTTTGGCGATCTGATGGCAGGCTTGCTGGGCGCTTTTGTGCTGATACTGGTTGGTGTGCTGGGTGTTCAAATGGAGTTGACGGCGCATCTGCAGGACGAAGTGAAGAAGCGCCAGGTTGAAGAACAGCGCCGCATGAGCCTTGAAAAAGCGCTGGCGATTCCCCTGGCCACGGGACGTATCACGCTCAACAACGGACGCATCGGCATCAGTGGTCAGGTACTGTTTGCGCTCAATTCAGACCAGTTGCAGCCTGATGGTTTGCAGCTGCTAAATAGCCTGGCCGCTCCCCTGCAGGCTTACCTGGCAACGCGCGATGAGCTGTTGATGGTGAGTGGATTTACCGACGATAAATCGGTACGTGGCAGCAATCAACGTTTCACCGACAATTGGGAGTTATCGGCCCAGCGGGCTTTGACAGTCACTCGCACCTTGATCGATGCAGGAATGCCATCTTCCATGGTATTCGCGGCAGCCTTTGGATCTGAAAACCCGGTAAAACCGAACATTGATGATGCATCGCGCGCGCAAAACCGGCGAGTGGAAATGGCGCCCGTGCCCCGAACGCCTGTTGCCAAAACCCCCGCTTCATGAATAAACCCGGCCATCATGAAATCGGGGATGCGTCGCTGGAGCCATCGATTGATTTCAGCACGCAAATCGCTTCCTTGCGCAGCGCAGGCGCGGAGCAGTTTGATCCCGTGCGCCTGCACTACATTGAGGTGCTGGCCAAACGCGGGATGGCGCATGAAGGGAGCGTCAAATGCATGCTCGACGAAAAATTGGCGCAAGCGCTGGCAGCTTTTAAAGAGCGCTTGGAACAAGCGCAATGCGATGCACAGCAAACCATTGCCCGAACAGCGGAGGAATATCCGCATGCGGCCGACGATCTGCAGCGACTTTTTATCGCTAGTGATTTCAAGGGATTGCGACTTTTCATCGCCACCTTGGAGGCAAGCGAACAGCGCGCCTCTTTGGGTGCGCTGGTGCGCCAACTTGAGCAACATCCTCCAGAAAATTCTGATGTGCGTTTGGAGGGTAATGCCGGATTGCGTTTCGAACTGAAAACCATACGACAATCCAGAAATACCTGGTCAAAACTGAGCGCTGATAAGCAGTTGACGCAAGCACTTGAGCAAGCGCCAAAGAATGCCGGACCAATCAATTCGCACATGCTGGTGCTTCGTTCGCTGGCATTGATGCGCGATATCTCGCCTGATTATCTCAACCGGTTTATGTCGTACGCCGATACCTTGCTATGTCTCGATCAATGCGAGAAAGAAAAGCTGGGTAATGCAAAAAAGCCTGCGGTGGCGAAAACGGCGAAAAAATGAAAGCTCGTCGAGGAAGACACAGGCTGTCTGCGTACGAATAAACGGCTGATTTCAACAGATAAGACACAAAGCGGTCACCCAAGGTAAGCTGGCCAGAGGACATTTAGGGAAGAGCAGCCTTGGCCACCGCTGCTAATGTGTGGCCAACCAAATTTGAGCTGCTTGCGGCTGTCAGATTTCATCTCATCTTGAATCAATTTGAATGACGGCTATCGGCCTATTCTGTTGAAATAGTCATCAGGCAAGGGGTTAAATAATGTCGTTCTGCTGCTGTATCAGTAAAGTTAAATTTAAGAATGAGTTGGCATTATTCTTCTTGGATTTTCTTATGCTGGGGTTGGCCGCCTATTCAGATCGCAAGTTTTATAGAGCCATTGGGCCATGCGCCGCAAATTCTGCACCGTAGCAGCCAGCAGAAATTCATCATGCGCACCGCTGAAGCCGCGTAGTCGCACCTGGCGTAGCTTCATTATTCGTTTGAGATGCGCAAATAATATTTCTACCTTTTCCGGTCTTTGCGCGATTGCTGATAGGCTGCCGTCTTGGTAATGGCGCGCGCCACATCGCGTGCCGCCTCATGCGAAGTACGGTCGATTTTACGGCTCAACATGTTGGGACAGCACTGCGGCTTCAAGGAGCATGGTTGGCAAGCGTACTGACTGCCTCGATAGCGATACGGATTCTTCTGTTTGCTGCGCCAGGCCGGCTTGAGATATTTCCCGGTCGGGCAGATATAGCGATTGTTCTGGGCATCGTAGATAAAGTCGGCACGTTCAAAGGTGCGATCATCGTGGCCGGATTTGTCCCATACCGGGATATGCGGCGCAATCCTTTTTTACTCGACCAGCCATCCCAGCATGGCGGCCGTGCCATAATTGGTATCGCCCACCAGCAGCTGGACTCGCAGTAACGCGAGAGTCGTACTGCCCGATGCAAACGAGGTACGGTATGAGCGAGTCGATATCGATAGCATGCCCGCTTGTAAAGGTTTCGTTGTTGCTAAGCAGAATCAACTTTGTCTTGCCCGAATGTCCGGCGCCAGTCTCGCGGGCTGACCTGAAAGCGTTTCTTGAAATGCTGCCGGAATGACACAGGCGTTTGGAACCCTGCAAGCTCGGAAATTCTCTCCACCGGCAGAGATGTGGTTTCAAGTAGCTCGCGAGTTCGCTGTAACCGCTCATTCACCAGCCAATCGACCAGCGTCATGCCGGTCGCTTTGCCAAAGTGACGCGTGAAGGTCCGTCGGCTCATCGATGTCCGCGTAGCTAGTTCATCAATAGTGTGCTGCTTGGCGAGGTTTTCTCGCAAGTAATCGAGAAGCCGATTGACTTGCGCGTCCTGTGTTGAAACCGCCATCGGTTGCTCAATGAACTGCGCCTGGCCACCTTCTCGGTGCGGCGGTATGACCATGGTTCGCGCGACTTTGTTGGCTGTTTTGGGGCCATAATACTCACGCACGATATACAGGCAACAGTCCAGCCCCGCGCCAGTACCTGCGGACGTGATCAGTTTGTCCTCTTCAACATAGAGGGCGTTCATATCCAGCTTCACCCGTGGAAAACGTAGGCAGAAATCCTGCTCGGCCATCCAGTGTGTAGATGCCCGTTTGCCATCAAGCAGCCCTGCATAAGCGAGTGCGTACGCGCCATAACAAAGCCCCACGACATGAGCGCCGCGTGCGTGAGCACGCGCCAGTGCATCTACCAGGTCGGGTTCTGGAGGGGTGTTCAAATCGTGCCAGCCTGGCACTATCAGAATGTCTGCTGTTTCCGTCAACTCCAGCCCACCGTCTGGCTGCACCGTCAATGCACGTTCAGCCGCCAGCGGTTGACCGCCAGGCGCAACGATCTTCAGGTCAAACAAGCGCTGTTCCGGTAACTCCGCGTTGAACACCAGGTACGGCACTGCAAAGTGGAATGGACTGAAATTGGGATAAACAATCAGGGCGACGACAGGTATTGGTTTTGACATAATAGAAAGTTTATCGGCTATTGGCCCAAAAGTTTCGATAATTGTCTTCCGGGTCAATTTTATATTAAACACGCCGCGTTCACAATACTGCTTCCAACCTACCACTTTTCTGGAGCAGCCCCATGCAGCCAATGACAGCCATACGTGCCATCGCAATTTCTCTGACCCTCGGAGCAGTTGGCGTATCGGCACAAGCAGCCACCAAAGTCACCTCAGCGCCGACCAAGCAGACGGTGCAAATACAGCAAATCCGCAATGCCACGGCAAAGATCAACTACGCAGGCAAGACCTTCCTGCTCGACCCCTTTCTGGCAAAGAAAGGAGCCTATCCAGGCTTTGAGGGAACGTTTCGCAGCAACCTACGCAACCCGTTAGTCGAGCTTCCAATGCCGGCCAGGGATGTTATGAAAGGTGTGGACGCGGTGATCGTAAGCCATACTCACCTCGACCATTGGGACGGTGACAAAGATAAGATCATTCCTAGAGGTATCCCTTTGTTTGCGCAGCATGAAGCCGACGCCAAAATGATTCGCGGGCAGGGCTTCACCGATGTTCGAATCCTAGGTGAAAACACCGTTTTCGAAGGCGTGCAGTTGACTAAGACTGGCGGACAGCATGGTACGGACGCAATGTACGCCAAGAGTCAGTTAGCAGAGGCTTTGGGCGAGGCCATGGGCATCGTCTTCCAGGCACCGGGTTCGAAAACCGTCTACGTCGTTGGTGACACCCTATGGCGTAGCGAAGTTGATCAGACCTTGGCCAAGTTCAAGCCGGATGTGATCATCCTGAACGCTGGCGATGCTCGTATGGTTGGTTACACTGGATCGATCATCATGGGCAAGGATGATGTACTTCACGCTTATCAGGCTGCGCCAAATGCCATCATCATCGCTTCCCATATGGATGCGATCAACCATATGACGTTGAGCCGCAAGGAACTGCGGGAACATGTCCAGCAGCATGGCATCCAGGATCGTGTTCGGATTCCTGCCGATGGTGAAATCCTGAAGTTTTAACCCCGAGTGCCCACTCCGATTGAGTGGGCGCCACTTATTTTTTTACCCGACTCGATTTCAAAATTTTTAAGGAGAGCATTATGTCGACATCCCCACGGCGCGCACTACTCGTTATCGATGTACAAAACGAATACTTCACCGGCAACTTAAGGATTGAATATCCCTCAACAACGACTTCCATAGGCAATATCGGACTAGCCATGGACGCTGCGCGTGCTGCGGGTGTGCCTGTCATCGTTGTTCAACACGATATGCCTGAAGGCGCGCCTGTATTCGCTAAAGGTTCGCACGCATGGCAACTGCATCCGGAAGTTGCCCGTCGCCCGGCGGACCATCGCATTAACAAGACGATGGCAAGTGCTTTTACGGAAACGGACCTGGCCGAGTGGCTTTCAGTCAATGCCATCGACACACTCACGGTCGTCGGGTATATGACGCACAACTGTGATGCTGCGACGATTTTCCATGCTTCCCACGCTGGATTGAAGGTTGAGCTTCTGGAAGATGCGACCGGGTCGCTGCCTTATGAAAACGCTGCGGGCAAGGCTAGCGCAGAAGAAATTCACCGCGTGTTTTGTACTGTATTCCATTCAAACTTTGCCGCCGTGACGTCCACTAAGAACTGGATTGATGCAGTCAATCAGGGTCAAACAATCGAGCCGGACAATATTTATCTGTCCAACCAAAGAGCCATTGCCACAAAAAAAGCTGCTTAATACAGCAAGGTTCCGGCGCTCCCTTGCATAAGCCGCAAGAGAGTGCCTTTTTACGCTGCATCCTTAGGCACTTGTTTGCTGCAGCAGGTGCAACACGCGTTGGCGTTCTCCTGCCGATAATCTCGAATCACTCATGGTATCTTCCTCGCCATTTTGCCGAAGACTACGAGTCAATTCTTTGTCAAATTATTTCTGACGACCTGCTTAGAGATCCCCGGCAGCTTACTGGATGCGTAGTGACGCGTAGCATTAGCCACCTTTGTTCTGGATTTAATGGAGACTGAAGCATCGAGAATACGAAACTCGGCGTGGATCGAATGGGAGTGATTTATGCGCTTCTATCCGGCAGCTTGGCTTCTGCCATCGGTTATGCGATCTGGTATTGGGTTCGTGTCCGGATGACCGCAATCAGTGCAGCTATCAGTGCCGATCCTGAGCGCAGTGCTGGGGGCCTAATTCTCAATGAAGAGATTGCCCTGAGGAGTGCCGTTTCAGCCTTGATGACGTTGGGAGGTAGCTTGGGTCACCTGGACAGCACAAGGTTTGAAAAAAGATGAACGTATGCTTTGGGTCTTGGATTCAACCGGTCGAATCCAAGGTCAGAAGCGGACATTCTAGCGACAGCGTTTATTTCAGACGTTTGACTTGGGTGCCACCTCGTGCGGGCAATTTGACGTGTGCCCGGTACTCGGGCTGCGTTTCCGAGACGAGTACCACACGCCCACGATAACCAAGCCTGCGCCAAAAAACTGCGCGATTGAAACGGCTTGACCGAGCAATACACCAATTACCGCTGTAAAAATTGGGACTAGGTTCAAGAACACCGCCACTGAAGTCGCGCCCATCCGTTGTACTGCTTGATTCCACCAGAGATAAGCAATTGCCGAACTAAAAAGGCCCATGAAGACAATTCCTGCCGCGACGCCAGGCGGTGGCAGCGTGAAAAAGTCAGGTGCCGCCACCATCGCGAAAGCCGCCATCAGGACCGCACCACCCGCGATCGAGCAGCCGGTAGTCTGCAGGGCCGACATGCCACGCACAAAGCGCTTTGGAATAATCGGGTAAACCGCAAAACATAGGCTAGCTAACATGACTAGCAGATCGCCGGATGAAAAAGACATCGCAACCAGCACCTGCCAAGAGCCTTGGCAGACCACGACAATCACGCCAGTTATACCGAGGACCATTCCCACCACTTGATGGCGCGACAAAGATTCGCGATTTACAAGTGCAGACAACAAGCCTGTCAGCGCAGGCGTGAAACCCATAATGAGCGCGCTATTGACGGCAGACGTCGTACGCAGTCCATAAAAAAGCGCCACGTTGAATCCAAACACACCGATGGCAGACATAATCAAAAGTCCGAGCCAATTGCGGCGTACGGTAGAAAACGACCAGCCGTCACCCATAGCAATAATCGGCACCAGTACCGCGGCTGCGATTAAAAAGCGCCACGCGCTGGCGAATAAAGGCGACACGACTTCAACCGTGTATTTTCCGATGTGGAAAACCAATGCCCAAAACAACGTCACCAATATTAGTCGCAGATAGATTCCTGACGAACTCATGACATTTGCTCCTCGGATTTTGAAAAGCCTGGCGACGTTCCCGGCATGGCCCTATTGGTCGAGGCCATCGTTGGCCGTTTTAGCTGAGCATGCTAGAGAGTCGACCACGAATTATTCGGTCCGCGTCGTCCATAATGCGCTCGATCAGTTCTTTCACAGTGGGAATATCATTGATCAGCCCAACCACAAGACCGCAACTCCAGGCCCCGCTGTCCATCTCGCCATTCAACATAACTTTGGGATAAACACCTGCCACCTGATCAAGGATATCGGCGATCTTCAATTGGTCACCCATCTCCCGCTCGATTTGCAGCAGACGTTCTACGCCTGCATTATTCAAGACCCGCTCGGTATTTTTGAGCGAACGCATGACCAGGCGAGTGTCGAATTCCGTAGCCGCGAGAATTGCCTGCTTCACGTTTTCATGCACAGGTGCCTCCTTGGTGGCGATAAATCGGGTACCCATGTTGATTCCCTCCGCGCCCAAGGCGATTGCAGCGACAAGGCTGCGTGCGTCGGCCATCCCGCCTGATGCAACAAATGGAATTTTCAGCTCGTCGGCGGCCCGGGGCAGAAGGATCATGTTCGGCATGTCGTCTTCGCCTGGGTGCCCACCGCACTCGAAGCCGTCTACACTGACTGCATCACACCCAATCTGTTCTGCTTTGAGTGCATGGCGAACGGACGTGCATTTGTGAATAACCTTGATTCCCGCTGCCTTCAGTGCCGGCATGTAAGCCTCCGGACTTCGACCGGCAGTTTCAACTATGCGTACGCCGCCCTCAACAACTGCGGCAATATATTCAGGATAAGGAGGAGAAGAAAAAGTCGGCAGGAATGTGAGATTTACGCCGAATGGCATGTCGGTCATTTCATGACAACGCGCGATTTCCTTAGCAAGTAGCTCGGGCGTCTTTTGCGTCAGCCCAGTGATGATTCCGAGACCTCCAGCATTAGACACAGCAGATGCCAGTTCGGCAAATCCAACATAGTGCATGCCGCCTTGGATGATCGGATGCTGAATTTTGAACAGTTCGGTGATCCTGGTTTTCATTTACTCTTGTCTCCGCTAAATTGTTGACTGCATGTTCTTAATGGGACCCTTATCTGATTTGAACCGGCCAACGTCGGCCGACCAATGCATTTCTCGCTACCAAGTTTCCATGTAGGGGCGCAAGTCCATTTCAAATGTCCAGGCACTCCTTGGTTGCTTATGGAGATGTACGTAGTTCTCTGCAATGTCATCTGGATTGAGGATGCCGTCGACGGCCTTTAGCGCATATCGCTCTGGGAAAAGAGTTTTCACAAAATCGGTATCTATTGCGCCGTCAATGACAATATGCGCGACATGAATATTTTGAGGGCCTAGCTCGCGCGCCATGCTTTGCGCCAAAGCCCGCAGCCCATGCTTTGCGCCTGCAAACGCAGCGAAATTCGCACCGCCGCGCAAGCTAGCACTTGCGCCAGTGAAGAGAATTGTTCCCTTTTTCCTGGTCAGCATGGCCCGGGCGGCTTCCCGACCGGTCAGGAAACCTGCAAAACATGCCATCTCCCACACTTTGTAATACTTCTTTGACTCAGTCGACGCTACCGGGAACTGAACATTGGCGCCAATGTTGAACACCATAACGGCTAGTTCGCCGATATTTTTCTCAATATCGGCGAAGAGCTTCTCCACCTGTTCTTCGTTACGAGCATCAGTACCGAACGCGTGAGCTTCGCCGCCGGCTTCCGTGATCTCGGCTATCAACGGCGCAAGTTTGTCGGCAGACCTGCGGACAGCGCAAATGACATAGCCTTCTTTTGAAAAACGTCTAGCGATAGCACTCCCCAACGCATCACCTGCTCCAACTATTAGTGCCACTTTCTTGTTCATAGAGTCTCCATGATTAAATAATTTCTTTATATGATTGGGGTTTCTTTGCCCAACCCCGGAGTGGTGGAGGTTTACTTCGCAACCAACGGACACTTGGAATTCGCAAGCGACTGAAAGGCGTCCTCTGCCTTAACGGTTGCTTTTACTTTGTAGTAATCCCATGGATATTTTGATTCGGACGGCTTTTTGACCTCCAGTAGAAACATGTCATGAACCATGGCGCCATCGCTCCTGATGACTCCGTTTTTCGCGTAGACGTCATTAACCGGTGTCTTTTTCATGATTGGCATAACATCGTCGGCCTTGTCGCTTTGCGCTTCCTTCACGGCCCTGAGGTAATGCAGTGTTGAAGAGTATATTGCGGCGTTCATATTGCTTGGCATGCGTTTCATTTTCTGAAAGTACCGGTGGGAAAATGCGCGGGTTTCCTCATTCATGTCCCAGTACCAGCCGTCCGCGACGGTAAGTCCCTGCGCTTGCTCCAAACCCAGACCGTGAACATCGTTGATCGTTACCAGCAGGCCGACCACTTTTTGTTCCGGACTCAAGCCAAATTCCTTAGTCGACTTTAGCGCGTTCGAAAAATCCACACCTGAATCGGCCAGACCTACAATTTCAGCTTTAGATGCCTTTGCCTGTAATACGAAGGAGGAAAAATCCGAAGCATTCAGAGGATGACGCACTGCCCCTTTTACTTCGCCGCCGAGGCTCTTGACTACCTTGGCCGCATCCTGCTCAAGCGCGTGGCCGAAGGCATAATCGACTGTGATGAAAAACCAGCTCTTTCCGCCCTGGGTCACAACCGCTCGGGCCGCCACGTTGGCTAATGCTGCTGTGTTGTAGGCGTATTGGATGGAATAGGGTGTGCAGTCCTCATTGGAAATTCTGCTGCTTCCCGCACCCACGACAATTGCGATTTTTTTCTTTTCTGCTGCTATTTTTGCAACCGCTAGGGCGACGGACGAGTTCTGAATGTCGACAATCATGTCGACTCCTTCTCGGTCAAACCATTCGCGAGCCTTTGTACTCGCGAGTTCGGTTTTGTTTTTGTGATCGAAATAGATGATCTCAATTTTCTTACCGAGAACGGTACTACCAAAATCCTCCACGGCCAGTTGAGTAGCGCGTAGCGAGCCGAGGCCATTAGTTTCAGAGAAAGGCCCGGAGAAGTCGGTTAGGACTCCGATGCGGATGACGTCGTCTGATATGGCCGTTTGTGCCAGCGGAGACCCTCCCACCGTTACGAGAGAAAAAGCAAGGAAAGCCAATTTTGCAGATGTATTGGTTCTCAAGCGGACACCCACGGCATCTTTCATGCAAGTGCGCAACCGGTCAAATCTCTTTGCCGCAAATGCAGCTGTATTCGTAAGCATATTCATCATTGTCTCCTTTGCCTGACTTCGTCAAAAAATGGTTTGTTTTGCTCTTTAGAATAACGAACGTTATGTTATAGTGCCTGCACTGTCAAGCTATTTGTGGCGGCGCGGTGAGCTGGCGGCAGAGCGATACAAAAAGCTCGGCGTTGCATTTAAAACATCGCCGAATCGGCGTCCGACGCAACGATTTGTTTCATGCAGTAAGGCAAAAGGAGTTTCACGTGCAATTAAGATCTGCTGACGGGCCGACTTTAACGACTTCCCTTTGCCGCAGCGGCATTTCAGCACGTAAGGGAAAAATTACGAAGACGGCCATACTTGAGCAAGCGCTCTTTATAGCCAGTCACGAAGGTTTGGAAGCCTTGTCTTTTGGTGAGCTCGCTGAACAGATGCGCATGAGCAAAACAGGTGTGTACGCAAAGTTCGGCTCCTTGCAAACGCTTCAACTGGAGGTAGTCAAGCTGTATAGCAGCCACTTTGAAAAGACAGTGTCAACTCCCGGCCATGCTTGCCCGGTTGGCTTGCCCCGCCTAAAGAGCATGTTTATGCATTGGACACTGCAAGTGTCTGCGAAGACCACGGCTGGATGTTTCTACATCAGTTGCGCTTCAGAATATGACGATCGACCTGGCCTCGTCCGGGATTTATTGATACGGCACATCCTTGCGTGGCGTGAGGCGTTGGAAACCTGCGTTTGTGAAGCATTGAATCTACGGCACATCAACTCTTCAATGGACGCAAAACAAATTGTTCATGAAATTTTCGGATACATATTGGTTCTTCACCACGATATGAGACTATTAGGAGATCAAGACTGCGTAAAACGAACGCAGCTTGCATTTGATCGTCTCATTGATAGATTGCAGATTGTCGGTTCGAACCAATAGCAGGCGATGTTGTGGTAATGCCGGGCTCGAGTCTTCATAAAGAATGTTGACAGAACGAACGCTATGCTATGCTTGTCAATCCAGGTTGCATACCTTTTGGCGCGGGTACGTTTTCGAACGGTTCAGGCCGCCGCATACGACCTTTCTTAAACCGATTTTTTTTGGATACTAAATGCGATATTCGGCAGATCATAAGGCGCAAACTAGAAAACACTTGCTGGGAGTCTTTGGCGCCCTGGCGAAGAAAAAAGGATTTGCTGCGACCGGCGTGGATTCGCTTGCCGGGGCGGCAGGTTTGACGAGCGGTGCTTTTTATAGCCATTTTTCCTCCAAAGCAGATCTTTTTAATGCGCTAGTCGAGCACGAGTTGGAAGCGAGTTCCGAATTGTTTGCCGACTCCAAGTCAGACTTGCCGCGTGACCAATGGATTGTCCGGCAATTGAAGCGGTATTTAAATTGGAAACATGTTCAGCAGCCAGAAACTGGATGCGTCGCCCCAAGCTTGGCGGCAGAAATCGCTCGTTCCGATTCAGATACCAAGAAAAAGTTTGAAGATGCGTTATCGAAGAGCCACAAAGTATGGGCAGCTAGACTGGGGGACGAAAAAGCGGCTTGGGCAGTAATATCGCAACTGGTTGGATCCATCTTGGTTGCGCGGGCGATGGCCTCCGAATCGGTTGCCAAGAAGGTTCTTGAATCGAATAAAAGCTATTTGGAAGAAACCTTGCTAAAGCGTTAAAAGTTCTTCTCAAGCACTGCTTCTACAGTTTGCCGGCATGCGTTTAGATTTCGCCGCGTCGGCTGGTCCTCACCGCGCGGACCCCGTTCCGAGCACGCGAAGACTTCCCTAAGAACACCTGCAACAAGTAAGACGTTCCAGCAGCTGAGGGAGCTTGACTTCTGCTACTTTTAAACATAACGTACGTTATTTAAACACTGTTCGACTTTGGCATGGTGTCGGATGAGTCGCTTCGGGAGCGATCATTTCTAGTCGAGCATTCAGTTTTGGAGAGAATCGATGGGACAGTACACAGCACCGCTACGTGACATTCAATTCGTCTTGCACGAGCTGATCGGTGCAGAGATGGCCATGAAAGAGATCCCTGCATACGCTGATGTGGATCGACAAACTATGGACCAAGTACTTGAGGAAGCCGGGAAATTTTGTAGCGAGGTTCTGTTCCCGTTAAATCTTGTAGGGGACAAGGAAGGGTGCGTCTTCAGTCCAGGAGGCCACGTAGCCACGCCCACCGGCTTCAAAAACGCATATCAGCAGTACGTAGATGCCGGTTGGCCTTCTCTTGCGTGCGCAACAGAATATGGCGGTCAGGGTCTGCCGTTGCTGATGTATTCGGTATTGACAGAGATGCAGTGCGCCGCGAACCAGGCGTGGACTGCGTATTCTGGCCTGTCACACGGGGCATATGAATGCCTGCACGCCGTCGGTACGGCAGAGCTAAAAAAATTGTACCTGCCTAAGCTTGTCAGCGGGGAATGGACAGGCACGATGTGTCTGACCGAGCCGCATTGCGGTACGGACCTCGGTTTGTTGAATACAAAGGCGCAACCGCAGGATGACGGCTCTTATGCCCTGACCGGTACAAAGATATTCATTTCCGGCGGCGAGCATGACATGACCGAAAATATCGTTCATCTCGTTCTGGCACGGCTGCCCGGCGCGCCTCAAGGCTCCAAAGGGATATCACTATTCTTGGTGCCCAAATTCCTGCCTGATGCGGATGGTAATCCGGGCGTGCGGAACCGCGTGGAGTGCGGATCGATCGAGCGAAAAATGGGCATTCATGGCAATTCGACCTGTGTCATGAACTTCGATGGGGCCCGCGGATGGCTGCTGGGAGCGCCAAATAAAGGGCTCAGTGCAATGTTTGTGATGATGAATGCCTCACGCGTAATGATAGGGTTGCAATGTGTCGGCCTCACGGACGTTGCATATCAAAATTCTTTGTCGTATGCAAAAGACAGGCTGCAAATGCGAAGTGCAACCGGAGCAAAGTCGCCAGAAAAAATGGCTGATCCAATCATCGTACACCCTGATGTCCGTCGCATGCTGCTCACGCAGAAGGCATATGCGGAAGGGGGGCGAGCGCTTGCCTACTGGACCGCCTTGCACATTGATAGGGAATTCTCACACCCAAATGAAGAGGTTCGCATTGAATCGGCTGAGATGGTTGCGTTAATGACGCCTATTTTCAAGGCATTTGCTAGCGACAATGCATTTGAATGCACCAATCTCGGCGTGCAGGTTCTGGGGGGGCACGGATATATTCACGAATGGGGCATGGAACAATTCGTTCGAGATGCCAAGGTCAGTGTGCTATACGAAGGCACAAACGGCATCCAGGCGCTCGATCTGTTGGGCCGCAAGGTCCTCAGTGACAATGGCCTCAAACTTAAGAAATTCGCGACGATCGTCCAAATCTTTGTCGACGAGCAGTCGACGTCGGCGCAAATGAAGGAGTTTATCGATCCTTTAATCGACATTCGCGCAAAAGTGCTGGCTCTGACTGCGGAAATATCCATGTTAGCAGAACATGAGCCCAATGAAGTTGGGAGTGCAGCAACACATTACTTGCGGGTCGTTGGACATTTTGTATATGCCTATTTTTGGGCTCGAATGGCATGCATAGCACTTGACAAAGAGGGCTCCGACGACAGAATTTATGCTTCAAAGCTGGCCACGGCGCGCTTTTACTTTGCTCGCCTCCTGCCAGAAACAGAGTACCATTTAAGAGCCGCAAGAGCTGGAGCAAGCTCACTGATGGAAGTTGAGCTAGACCTTTTCTGAAAGGGCGTCACATTGGCATCTTCGAGAATTCGAGTTCAGCTCCGTTCGATTTTATGAGCACCGTTGAGCTTCGTGCAAGCGACAAGTAGGGACGATTAAACCGTCTTTTTGGAGAAAAATGCATGCAATGAGCATAGTGGGGGCGTCTCAAGCCGCCAAGGCGGCGCTTAGCGAAAAGTTGTTTCAAAATTTGGCAGCACGCCAAAAGAAGTTGTCGTATATTTAACAGGTTCCCGATGTCGGCGCGGCCGAAAACACCGGCATGTCCGAAGTCATGCTGGTGAGTCCTCGCCGAATGGTATTGACGCGAGACTTGCCGGCACCGAATTCCACCCAGCTAGCAGAACTGATTCAGCAGATTGGATTTTGCGACTACTTGTTCGTGGATGGTTTTGAAGAACGCGGCCTTCCAAAAATAGAGGTACTGGAATCATCGGACGGCAGCGCCGCGTTGTGGCCGAGGCTTACCAATGTAATAGCCGTGGTAAGTGCTCAACCAGGCGCTTATCCGCATCGCAGACTACATATTGACGACGTAGACTCAATCGCGTCTTTCATTGTCGATTATTTTGAATAGCCGTTAGTGGGGGCGAATTGTTACTCGCTCCGTCACAAATTTCTTAATTCCTTACGCAGTATTTTGCCGACGCCTGACTTTGGCAGGGAATCCCGAAACTCAATATGCTTCGGTACCTTGTAGCCCGTTAGATTAGATTTGCAAAATTGTCTGACGTCTTCAACGCTTAAAGCCGGGTCGCTTTTTACAATAAATATTTTCGCCGCCTCACCTGATGTTTCGTCAGGTACACCGATACATCCACATTCTAATATTCCTGGATGGAGAGCCAAAACTGCTTCAATTTCGGTGGGATAGACATTGAAGCCGGAAACCAAGATTATGTCTTTTTTGCGATCGACCAGTTTAAAGTAACCGCTCTCATTCATGATAGCGATATCGCCGGTCTTCAAGTAGCCGTCGGGAGTAAAAGCCTTCTTCGTTTCTTCCGGTTTTTTCCAGTATCCAGGCATGACTTGTGGGCCCTTAACGCAAATCTCGCCTTCCTCACCTTGCCGCACGTCGTTATTGTTGTCATCGCGCAAAGCGACCGACGTCGACGGCAGCGGCACACCGACTGTCCCGTTCCATCCCGGCTTATCACTTGGAGGAAACATGCAGGAGGGAGCCGCTTCCGTCAGCCCGTAGGCTTCGGAAATGTCGATTCCTGTCGTTTGCTTCCAACGGTTCGCGACAGCTTTTTGTATGGAGGAACCGGCGCCTAAAGTAATCTTTAATTTTGTGAAATCGAGCGTGGAAAATTCCGGAATGTTGAGCAAATTGTTGAACAACGTGTTGACACCAACGAACAGTGAAATCGGCTGCTTTTTAAGTATTTCAATTAGGCCAGTTAAGTCGCGAGAATTTGAAACAAGCACATTCTTATTGCCGAACGAGAGGGATAAGAGGCAAATACAAGTAAGCGCTAAAATATGGTACATGGGCAAAATTGTAATCGCACATTCTTTACCCGGCTCCATTGCGCCGTTCATCCATGGCCTGAGCTGAATGAGATTGGCGGTAATGTTGCCGTGTAAAAGTTGTGCAGCTTTGGGGACGCCTGTGGTGCCGCCAGTGTACTGAAGAAAGGCAAGGTCCTCACTATTTAGCGGCACGGATTTAAATCGGTGCCGGCCGCCGGCGGCAAGTACGTCCTTAAACTTAACTCGCGGGAATGGGACAAGAGACTCCAGGCCCGAATCGATTTTGGAGTCGGCAGCATCCGTATGGTCCTCGGGCACATCGAGCGTTTCGCCTATCGTTGTTACGATTACAGCGCGCAAACCAGCCGCTTCCAGTACCGCTTCGTGCGCAGCGCAATGGTCCTCGAGCAACACAAGCGCGCTGGCTTGGCTGTCCTCTAGGTTCTGCTTTAGTTCGCGTTGGGTATATTGCGGATTGATATTTACAACAACCATTCCTGCTCTCAGGATGCCTAGGAGAGCAACTGGATATTGAAGAATGTTGGGAAGCATAATGCCCACCCGGTCTTTTTTTTTCAAACCCAGTTCAGTGGTCAGGTAGGAAGCAAATTTGCGTGTGAGTTCGTCCAGCTCTTTATAGCTAAGGCATACCCCCATCCATTCATACGCGATGTTTTCCGGATATTGGGCGAAGGACTTTTCCAGCATATCAACGATCGAGGTGTAGAAATTCTGATCAATCTCATGCGGCATCTCGATCGGGTATTCTTTTAACCAGAGCTTTTCCATTGGCTTCCTTCGCATCGATACCCTCCGTTGGATGGCTTATCGACATTGCATGAATTTGGTTA
The DNA here is from genome assembly GCA_036675285.1 of Paucimonas sp. Taxonomy (GTDB): domain Bacteria; phylum Pseudomonadota; class Gammaproteobacteria; order Burkholderiales; family Burkholderiaceae_D; genus Paucimonas. Next base: position 21,573 of record JAKFFK010000093.1, read on the forward strand.
TCAGGATGAGGCTAAACAGTTGAGTGGAGCGCTTCTACGACGAAGTCGAGGCGATCCTGGCCAAAAAACATTTCTTCGCCAACGAACATGGTAGGCACTCCGAATACTCCCCGTGCGATGGCCGCCTCCGTGGCTGTACGAAGAGCCTCCTTAACAGTGGGGTCTTGGGTTAGCGCATGAATCTCTGCGGGATCGAAGCCCGTATCTAGCAATAACTGGTTAAATATCTCGAGATTACCCAGATCCAACCCCTTGCACCAAATGGCGGTATATATGGTCTCGAGGTACGGCAAGAACCGCCCCGGCTCTCGAAGTTGCATCCCCATGGCACTGCGCATGAGTAGCAAGGTATTGATTGGAAAAAAAGCATTATTCACATACGGCACGCCATACCGCGCACTGAAGCGCTGGATGTCCTTGAAGACCCAAGCGCTTTTTACGGGAATGTCAGCCGGGGAATGGTTGCCCGTAGCCTTAAACACCCCGCCCAAAAGAATCGGGTGGAAATGTAGCTCGGCATTATTTGCGTCAGCAATTTTTGGAAGCTGGGTCCACGCGAGATAGGCCGTGGGGCTACCAAAATCGAAATAGAAATCAATGGCTTTTTTCATGAGGCGTTCCTTGCTTGCGATGACTCCGGACGGCTAAAACCTTTTACATAGCGAACGTTATGTTAAAAACCGGGGCATGTCAAGCCTCGCTCTCGCTACGCGGCTCGGCGGTGTATTAAAGCTGACGGGTTCAAAAAACAGTGGGCTGCGGCAATCGAGACAGCGTTCGTCTTCGCACCGGCTCATCTTTATTCAGGCCTACCGTCCGCTTTGGGTCGGGAGCGGACGTGCGCAAATGTCTGCTACCGACCCACAGGAGTCATTCGGACCCGCATCAGATCAATCATGGCAGCTTTCAGAGTTGAGCTGTCTTTCCCCCGCTAGCCGCGTGGAAAATGTTCGGCCTGAGCCGGGGTTGGCGTTTCGCACCGACTTGGTTAGCTATGCTGCGCTTACCTGGCGCTAATCGTGAACTCATCCTGAACGGCAGTTAGCCAATTCAGCAAACGCGTACTCACGACCCTCATCGACCTGATGAATTCGTCACGGTCAATGGCAACTTCCGATTGAGATTTGGAGCCTGAATTCTATCCACGAGCCAGGGTATTTCCCAAGAGCGCAAGTCTCATGCGTAGTAACTCGCCACATAATCCTCAAACTGCCCCTGCGGCAGCGATTCCAATCGCTGCTGCTCGGCCAAGGAAGCTTGAACGCTTTCCTCGAACTTTGCCAATGTAGCCGCGTCCAGTGGTTGGGCCAGCAAGTTTTCATGGTGTTGCCGCGACTGCTCCATGGCGTATTTGAAAAAGCCTTTGTGCTCCTTCGCAGCAGCCAGCACCTGGGCTGATGGTGTGCTCTCCGGGTGATCAATTCGCGTGCGTAGGCTGGCCAGCGTCGTGGCGTAGTTATTGCCACCGTAGGCCACATCCAGCATCTGGGCAAAAGGTTGCATGTCGTCAAACAGGGCGTGTGCAATGGGCCGGAACGGTTGTTCGCGGTTGTGCACTAGCAGATTCAGGTCAGGCCGTCGGCCGTAGTTGACGATACGGACCTTGTTTTCATCGTTCTCACCCTGCTCGCGGGCCGTAATGGGCGGACTCTGACGAAAAAGGCACATTAGCAACAGGATGTCGGCAAAGGTACTTTGCTCGGGGAGAATGCCGATGTCCACGAACGGGTTCAGGTCAAACAGGCGTACCTCTAGGTATTCAACACCGTATTTCGTCAAGGCCAGCGCCGGGCGCTCACCCATCTTGCCAATACGCTTGGGCCGAATGCCCGCATAAAATTCGTTCTCAATTTGCAGCAAGTTCGCGTTGAGTTGCTTCCAGTGACCGCCTTCGCGCACGCCCAACTCTTCGTAGAACGGGTCAGGGGTGCGAATCGCAGTTTCCAGTGCGTGGGTGTACTCGGCCAATGAATTGAAACTGACGTGCAGTTTATCCTGCGCCCGGTTCTGATAGCCCAGATCGCTCATGCGCAGGCTGGTCGCGTAGGGGCGGAACAGGGTGCCTGGCACGAGCTCTTGGAGGTCTGAACTACGGCCTTGCAAGAATGATTGGCAGATCGCGGGCGAGGCGCCAAACAGGTAGGGAATCAACCAGCCAAAGCGCAGAAAATTGCGAATCAATCCGAAATAGCGCTCACTGACAAAGTCCTGCATGCTGCCAGTTACAGAGCAGCAGCCTTTCAAAATCACCCAGAATTCGTCAGGCAGCGACCAGTTGTAGTGGGCCCCTGCAATTGTTTGCATGTGGCGCCCATAGCGAAGGCCCAGTCCTTCGCGATAGACAGCCTTCATCATGGCGGAGTTGGAGGTACCGTAGTTGGCAATGGCGATGTCTTTGTCGTCACCTACGACGCAAGGCATGGAGCCAGCCCAGATGATTTCTTCGCGCATTTGCCGGGCCGCGAAGCGGTGAATGTCGCGCAGGAAGTCCAGTGGGAACGACAGGTCTTGTGACGCAGGGGTGATGAACTCTAGCAGTGCTTCGGCGTAATCGGTGGTAATCCAGGGGTGGGTGAGCTTGGAGCCCAGCGTCAAGGGATGAGGGGTCTGGGCTAGATGGCCGCTGGCGTCCACGCGCAAGCATTCGCGCTCGTAGCCTCGCGTGATACCACGTAAGACCGGCGCTTGGTCTGACAAGAAAAACTGCCGGACCGCATCGCAACAGGTGAATGTCAACATAAGCCGTGTCTTTTTACGTAAAATAGCAAGCAGTATGGCATTTATTGAGCGGCAAGGCTGGTGGTTGGCGTTAAATACAGAAGCTGAATGTCCGCTACTGGCCGGTTGCAGCCGTTTGCTAGACGCACAATGAGATTCCTTTTATTACTTTAGGGAGGAACTCATGAAAGCATCGAAACCAAAGGCGCCGTGGAACAAAGGCCGACTTGTCGGGCAAAAAGCCCCGCTTAAGTTGAAAGATATCTGGGCTATCCGTATTCGGCTGCAGTTGTCCGAATGGATAAGGGATCTTGCATTATTCAATCTTGCCATTGACAGCAAGCTTCGCGGGTGTGACCTTGTTAGTTTGCGGGTTGGCGATATTGCACAGGGGAGCAGCATCCTGCCAAGGGCGATGGTCATGCAGCGCAAAACCAAGCGGCCTGTCCAGTTCGAGATTACGGAACAAACACGGGCGGCTCTGTTGGAGTGGATCAAGAAAGCCCAGCTAAGCAATGCCAAGTATCTCTTCCCGAGTCGTGTATCAACATCACCGCATCTATCGACCCGGCAGTACGCCCGTATTGTTGAAGGCTGGGTTGGTTCAGCCGGTCTGGATTCGACTGCGTATGGAACCCACTCTATGCGGAGAACGAAAGCCACTTTGATTTACCGACGGACGAAAAACCTGCGGGCAGTTCAACTTCTTTTAGGCCATACAAAGCTAGAAAGTACAGTTCGATATTTAGGAATCGAAGTTGATGATGCTCTCGAAATAGCTGAGCAAACTGAAGTGTGACCTGGAAAGGCGACGCCCGAATTTCGTCGCCTTTCGGCCCAAAGCGGAAGTAGGCCACTCCGGAAAGCGGCCTTTTGCCAACTTACTACCGGAAACCTGGAAACGTTAGGAACGGGGGATTCGTAGGCGCGTTTTCACACGATCGCGGGGCAAACCGGACTTTTTGGCACCGCTTGTTCGAAGAGGCTTCCGTGCGCGTGCTTACAGCGATCGTCGGGTACGCGATATAGCCACATGCAATTTTCTGCATTCAGTAGGATAAACTAGGGTTGCTAATAATCGGATCGAGTCATGAAGAGAGTCCTCCTAGCGGAATCTGCAGACGTAATGCCATTCGCCTTAGAATCGCTCCGCGTCAAGTACAACCAATTCCCGATGTTCGGGAACAATCGTGGCGGAAAAGTAATCCACCTTATACCATGCATGACACTCGACTCTGCGATGGACGCCGCGCACTCAAACATCGATCTGGTGCTTTGCGGGCTACACTTTGACGAGTCGCGGATGTTTGACCTTCTGCGATTCATGAAGGCCACCCCCGCATTGCGGCATATTCCGTTCTTGTGTATTAAGACCACCGAAGGTGTGCTCGCACCAGCCATCTACGAAAGTGTCAAGATCGCAATTCACGCGTCCGGTGCCGAAGGCTTCTTTGACCTTTGTGAACTAATCAAGAAGTTGGGTTCGGAAGAGGCTCTTAAGAGGATAGGGCTTTACTTTGACGAACTGCTTTCGCCTTCCAATCGTCTGGGTTGAAGAGTTCCAATTTAGTGGCGCAACTTTTGAGCACTGATATAAGCGTCCGCAGGGTAGTCTTTGCCAGCGCTTCTGAAAGTCCGGTTTTGGCCTATTCTGTTGAAAAAGTCCGATGGAAAGATTAAATAGGCCATTATTGACCTGTATTCATATGTCGTATGAATCAGAGCTGAAGAAAGGCGCGTCATTGATTCATTCAGTGAATCAGTTGCGCTATGTAGCGTTGAATTTCTTTTCCAAAAGTACGAAATTGGCCAGTCGCAGCCGGCTAAATAATTGCCGCTGGACTTTTTCAACAGAATAGGCCGATAGCGGACATTGCTGATTCTGCGACGGGAAAATCTTGTGGGACGGGTGAATGTCGTGTGCTGTCCCAGAGCAGATCAGAAAGCGTCCGTAGGCAAGGCGGCCACAATCCGCGCTGCGATTTCACGAAGCTGATCGAGCTCCGCAGGAACAGCAGCATGCAGCCTCAACACCTCCCTTTCACGTCTTGGGATCACATGAAAATGAACATGGGGCACTGTCTGGCCGGCTGCGCTTCCGTTGAACTGAGCAATCATGATGCCTGGTGGATTCAACGCAGTCTTTACCGCCGTTGCCACTTTATGCGTAGTGCGAATACAGGCAACTGTACTCTCGACAGAAAGTTCAAATAATTCGACAGCCGGCTCTTTCGGCAAGATGAGAACATGTCCTTCGGCTTGCGGCATGATGTCCATGATCGCAATGGTGGCGTCATCTTCGTACACCCTAACGGAAGGCAACTCACCACGCAATATCTTGGCGAACGGGTTCTGGGAATCGTATTTCATGACAATTACTCTGTACTTAACTGAAAGGTCATCTAGGTTTGTACGTCATCAAGGAAACGACACATGACGTATGCGTCAACATAGCCCAGACTTTCATTCAATAGTAAAGTTTGTTGAGAATATCCGCTTTCGACCCATAACTGACGATGGCGATCAGGCCGAAATCGCTGTTCAAGACGTTGAACTACCGGCCTGAACATCCACGCCAGCCCTTAGCCAGCTTGGCCTCAGCCAGAGCGTGGGTGGAGCACTTTGTACACTTGTACAACACCGAGCACTGCCATAGTGCCATTCGTTTCGTGACTCCGGGCCAGCGTCATAATGGCCAGGATCACGCGTTGCTGCGGCAGCAACACGCGGTCTATGAAGCAGCCCGAGCACGGCATCCGCAAAGGTGGGCCGGCAACACACGAAACTGGGCCAGAGCTGATGCGGTTCACCACAATCCACAGAAGGCCGCAACACCAATTGCGACAGCGCAATCCACCCTCAAGCAGGCGGCTTGAGCTCCTTTAAATGCGACGACTAGCTCGACAATTACCGCAGATTGCCCATCTCACTCACCATGGCTCGTGAAAGGGCCGGACCTCGGCGAGAAATGACCAGGCGTCGCGTGGCTGATGCGCGAGATGATGGACTTCGCCTGCGATTGAAGCGGGCGAGATGAAGAAATCATCGGCGGCCTCCGGCCGCAGCTCGCGCTGCCATGGCACGTCGATGACGGCGTCGATGATGAGATAGGCGACATGGATGCCCTTCGGCCCCAGATCGCGCGCGAGCGATTCCGCGAGGATGCGCTGCGCGGCCTTGGTCGGCGCGAAGCCAGCGAAGGCGGCGCGCCCGCGCAGCGCCGAAGTATTGCCGGTGACGATCAGCGCCCCTTCACCCGCCGCGATCATTGCGGGCGTTGTCAGCCGCGCGAGATGGAACAGCCCCATCGTGTTGATCTCGAAATTGCGCTGGAGCGTTTCCGCCTCGATCTGCGTGAACGTGCCGAACGTACCGCCAACAGCGTTATGGACGACGACCTTGGGTGCGCCGACCGTCGCGATCGCGCGTTCCAGCGCGCCGGCATCGCTCACGTCGCATGGCACCGCGATCGTATCCGGGATCTCCTTCTCCAGCGTGGCGAGGCGGTCGGCATCGCGCGCCAGCATCGCTACGCGGTAGCCGCCCTCGGCAAAACGACGCACAATCGCAGCGCCGGTGCCCGGGCCTACGCCGGTGACAAGGGCGAGCGGCTTGGTTGTGGAATGGGTCATGCTGCTTCCTCCAGACGCGTGAGTTCCTCGCGCACGAAATCGAGACGATCATTGCCAAAGAACATCGCGTCTCCGACGAAGATGGTGGGGGAGCCGAATACGCCGCGCTCGACGGCTTCATGGGTGTTGGCGTCGAGCTGCGTGACGACCTCCGGTGCATCGATCCTCGCGGCGATCGGGGCCGCATCGACCCCGGCTCCAACGATGACGGCGAGGATGTCCTCGGTTGTCGCGAGCGTCTTGCCTTCACTCCAGATCGCCCGATATAGCGTCAGCGTGATCATGGCCGCATCGGCGGCTGATTTCGCCGCCAGAACCGATCGCGACAAGGCGTCAGCATCGTTTGCGCGCATGTGCGAAGGATTGAACGTTATCCCGTATCGCTGACCCCAGCGCGCCAGATCGACGTTCGCATATCGACCCTTGGCTGCACAGGTAAGCGTCGTTGCCACATTATCGACCTTCTCCATGAGCTCGGAAATCTTCATCGGCCGCAGCACGAGGTCGACGGGCATCTCGTGTAGCTGAGAGAAGGCGAGATAACTGTAAGGACTGCGGAAGTCGTAGAAGAATTCGATCCGTGGCGTCATGGGTTTACTCCTGTGCGTTAGTTAAAAGTTGACGTGCTACGTCGTCGGCACCGGGGCCGGGACGGAGTTGAGCGCGGTCGTGGGGAATGACCAGGCCCGTTTCGGCATCGACGAGCCCGAGGACCAAAGGACGTCCGGTCTCACAATCGACCATTTCGACGGGCGGCGCGCCGAGGCCGGTCGCGTCCCAGCGATCACCCCATTCACGCAGCGCGACACTGACCTTCCACAGGTCCCGGCCCTTGGGGGTCAGGCGATATTCGTCTCTGGGCGGACGTTCCTGATAGCGCACACGTTCAATGACCCCATGTTCGACGAGATGCTTCAGACGCGTGGCAAGGGTCGCTGCCGGAATGCCTGTACTGGCGCGCAGATCGTCGTAGCGACGCAAGCCCAGGGACAAGTCCCGAATCAATAGCAACGTCCACCGGTCGCCGATCGCTTCAAGCGCACCCGCGATCGAGCATGGCATTCCGGCGAAGGATTTGGGTTTCATAAGTTTGGCCTCGACTAACTTCAATGATTAGAGTAACAGAGGTTTGGGCTATATGCAAGGGGCTGGACCAAGTGGTCGGACTGATCGCTCATACCCTCGCTTCGAATTATCAGGAGAAAGCCATGTCGTTCCGTGCCATCGGCGCCACGCGAACCGATACAGGTGTCACGATCGAACTTGTTGCAGTCCGATGGCTACAGTGCATCGCTGAACTGTAGCCACTTGAGATCGCCTGCCTTACAGCGCAATGTTCTCAGGTCAGATGAGTCAACCGCGCTGAAGAACGTCAGGATCGTCTTGGTCAGCGAAAGCAAAATTCCATCAAGGGGTGTTCCATCTAGCAGTTCGACGCGAATGGCGCTGAATCGCGAACGAAGGTCGCCCAGAGAATGCCGGACGCGGTCGGGAAACTCAGCATCGAAGATGACCCACAGTGCCCGGGGATTCTCCATAGATGCAATGATTTTCTTCGCAATCTGCGGCTCCATGCGGCCGGACTGGAGCAAGGCGAGACTGCGCGAATACCCTTTGGGTGCGAACCTCCGAAACCATGCTCTCGTGGTCTGCCTTCCATTTTCTCAGCTGATCGTCGGTGTGCCCGGATTCATCGCTGTTGACGATGACGCTACACTCCCTGCACAGCCAAATGCTGTTTTCAATCGACATGTGCTCTTCAGGGGTTTGCGATGCCTTGTAGCGGGGGCCTAGCTTCGAAGCAGCATGAATATGCGCGGCATGGCCCGTGGTCAGGGCTTTAGCGGTACCGAAGACGGTCCGATGGTGAGCTTGAGACAACGCGGATTGGAACAAAAGTGCGCTGCCCGGCGAGCAAGCGCTCTTTTAGTGGCTGCGGTGAAATTTTCTCTCATGGTCACTACCAAAGCCCCTATGCGTTATGCGGCATCTTTTTTAAGAGATGATATCGTTTTGCTATTGCAAATCTTCAGCTATTGCTGCGGGCAGTGATCTCACTGGTTTAGATGCACGGTGCATGGACAGGGATGGGGGAATAAAGGGCCCGAAAGGTCTTTGAAACTCTCATTGGGAGAGGAAGCTCCTGTCTGCTTCTGGCCCAGGCTGTGTAAAAACGCGATCGCCTTGAAATATACGTTTACAAGGCGGCTTGTCGATGAAAAGAAAATGCATTCACGTGAAATTTGGTGAATGATTCCTGCAGAAATTTATGAGTGATTTTTGTTTTTACACAGCCTGGGCCGAAAGCAGACATGCACAATCTGACACATCCTGTTAGACATAATCACACCTTAAGCAGCTAATGCCCGGAATTGGGCGCCATTTTTCCTTATCCGCCAACCCTCGCCTTCTAATCGGCCCTTTCAAATAATGGTGGTCAAGCTTGCGTCAGCACGCTGCCAGGCTCGACCGATATCGCCTCAAGCCGCCTCTGCCGCTTTGCGCCGCTGCAGCACGAAAATCGGCTGCGCCCAGTGTGCATCCTTTTTCTTCTTGCTAGTGATCAGGGTCAGCTCGGATGGATCGTAGACGTCGGTATTGTGGGTCAGCGGCGTGGTCATCAGGTATTGCGCATCGGTGTTCTTCAGGAACTCGCCGACCAACTGAATGTTGCGGATGTCCAGGTGGGCAAACGGTTCGTCGATGAAGACGAAGCCGCCCGAACCCTCGTCGGATTTCAGCAAGCCGATCAGCAGGATCAACGACTTCATCACTTGCTGGCCACCCGAAGCTTCGCCATCGTTCATGCCGATCGGCCCCTTGCCGTCGAACTTGAAGCGCACATGCAGGCCGGCCTGCGCCAGTTGTACGTCGTCGTTTTCCAGCCGTACCGGGTCGGCATGCACCTCGATGCCGGCCAGTTCTCCCAATTCCTTGATGTTGCGGCCATAAGTCTTGATGGTGTAGCGCAGGCGCTCGATGTAGGCGCCACGGGCATTGTCGGTGGCTTCAATGGCGCGGTTGTTCTGATAGCGCCGCTCATCGGTTTCTGACTGGCGCGCCTGCAGCATGCCGCCCAGGCGCACATGCTGGTCGACCACGGTGCCATCGGTTTCCCAGTCTTCGCTTTCCAGATCGCTGACCAGGTGTTTCAGACGTAGATCGACCTGGTGTGCATTCTGGTGTTCTGTCACCAGTGACTCGCAACGGGCAGGGCGGCGCCAGGCGAACGGCAAGCGCCGCCACTCACGCCGTATGCCGGCCAGTGCCTGTGCATGCGCAGCGCGCTCCGCGCCTACGCGCTTGTGCGTGTCACGCAATTGCGCTTCGCCCTGGGCCAGCGCCGCCTTGGCATCCTGCCAGGTGCTATCGGCGCGGGTGCGGGTTTCCGTCGCCGACTTGATCAGCGGGTCTAATTCGCCCAGGCGTGTGCCGACTTCCGTGCGTTCCGCTTTCAGCGGCACCGCATTGTGCTCGGCTTCCTCGAACTCGGCTTGACGCGCCACCAGTTCCTTGGCAGCGTCAACGCCTGCCAGGCGTGCTTTAAGGAGGCCGAGTTCGCCGGTCAGTTTGCCGATTTTGAGCGTCAGCTGGTCTTCTTCTGTTTCCAGTTGCGGCAGCGCCCGGCTCAGGGCTGCCAGCCGCTGCGCACGGCCGGCCTGGCCGAACCGATAACGCGCCGCTTCGACAAACAGTGAACGGCCTCCGCGCCGTTCACGATGGTAGGCTTCCGGCGTGATCCATTCGGTTGATGCCGGCAGCTTCATCCCGGCATCGACCGTATCGACCCGGGTGATGCGCGCCAGCTGCTCGATCAGCCAGGCCGGCGCCGGCGCCGAAAAGCGCACCACGGACAGCAGGCTCTGATCCTTTGGCATGGTCGCCGCGACGCGTTCGGGCACGATGAAGTGGCCATAGCGTGCTTTTTCTGCCAATCGCCAGGCGCTGGCAGCGTCGCCGGATTTTTGCAGCAGGATGATGGATGCGTAGCTGCGCAACACGCCCTCGACCGCACCTTGCCAGCGCGGCTCGCTGACTTCGACGATATCCGGCAGCATCTCGTGGCCGATCCCGGCTTCCTCCAGTGCGCGCCGCATGGCCCGCACGTTCTCTGGCTCCGGCAGCGCCGCCTTGCTTTCCAGCGCCGCGATCGCCGCACGGCTTTCCTCGATACGTGCCGACAGGGTTGCGCGCTGCTGGCGCAAATTCAGATGTTCGGCGTCCTTGCGTTCGGCTTGCGCTGCGACATCTGCGATGTCGCCGCCGGCGTCGGCCGCCAGCTTTTGCAGGCGCGCACGCTGTTCCAGTAAGCTCTCTTGCGGTTTCAGCTTGCGGTTGATGCCGCTCAGGCGTTCTGCCAGTACTGATTTTTCCTGTTCCAGCGCGGCTTCGTGTTTTTGCGCATCGATCAGTCCGGTGGCGCGCCGTGCCAGATCGGCGCGCTTGTCGGACAGCTGTGCTTCCTGCGCGGTCAGCGCATTCCTGGCATCGTGCAAGGATTTGCTGGCGTGCGAGGACTTGATCCGCGTTTCATGGTATTGCAGCGTCGGCAGGATTTCTTCCTGCAAGTCGCGCTTCTCCTTGTTGAGGCTTTCCCAGCGGTGAAAATTCGCCACCCGCAGCCGCAACCTTTCAAGGCTGGTTTCCGACGAGACGAGTTCCGCCTCGAAGCTTTTCAGTTCGGTTTCGGTGTCACGCTGGTTGCGCCGGGCTTCCTCGTAGGCATCCAGCACTTCCTTGTCGCCGAATACCTGAAACACCAGGTCGAGCAACTGGCGCGGCGCGTATTCGCACAGCTTGTCGGTTTCGCCTTGTTCCAGCGCCAGTACTTTGGCCATCGCTTGCGACAGGCCGGCATTGGCCAGGCGCTTGCGGTAGTTTTCCAGTCCGAGCCAGTCGGTTGCATCCTGCACTTCCTCGATCTCGACCACGCCGCCGCGCATCAGGTACTGGCGCTTCCAGTCGCCGCCGTTTTTCTGGATCTGGCAAAACAGCGTGACCTCTTCATCGCTGAAAAAACCGGAGGTGCGAAACGGCCGGTTCGACAACTGCTTGCCGACCGCGCGGTTATCCACCACCGCGCGCAGCCATGCAGTCTGCTGGCCTGAATGGCGGGCGTAATGTTTGTATGAGCGCCCCATCGAGCAATCCAGCCCGAACAGCGTGCGCAGCGCATCCAGCAGGGTGGTCTTGCCGGAGCCGTTCTGGCCGGCGATGGTGATGATCTTGGCATCCAGGGGGATATTCTTGATGCGCTGCCAGTAGTCCCAGTGGACCAACTCAAGCGATTTGATATGAAACATGCGCGTCCTATTCTGCTTGCGGGAAAGTCAGGATGGCCGCTTCCTGCGGCTCCCGTTTGAAGATGTCGGCCAGCGCGCCGTTGACGATGCGCTCTTTGAGAATGTCGGTATCCATCAGCAGGTCCAGAAGTGGGCCTTCGACAATGCTGTCGCCTTTCATTTCCACGAAGCCGAGCTTGGCCAGTTGCCCGAGGTTCATGCTCATGCGTGTTTTCTTGCCGAGCTTGTCGCCGAAATCCGCCAACAGGGCCTTGAAGGAAATGCCGGTGGAGGTTTCCATTGCACGCGGCAGCGGCTTGTCGCGCCCGAACATGTCATTCTGGTCCTGGGCGGCGTTCTGGTGCGTTTCCTGGCGTTCGCGCTTGGGCAGTACGATCAGCGCCCATAGCACCACCAGCAGGGCGACGCCGTCGCGCGCCAGGCCAAAATTGTTGTTCTGCCAGGTGTCGCGTGCACCGAAGACTTTCGGTTCGACTTCGCGTGCCAGCGCCAGCGCGACATGGTCGGCGTAGACGTTGTCGTGTAATTTCAGGCCGCAGGCTGCCAGCCGCGCATCAACATCGGCGCGGAACAATTCGTCCGACAGGGCGTGCTTGACCAGCTTATCTTCGCGCCGCAGGGTTTGGTGCGTCAGCAGGCGCGCGACCAGGGTTTGCGCTTCATCGTTCATTCGGTACTTTCGATTCGGGTTTCGGGTTTGCGCGACAGTGTGGCGTTCGACAGTGCCGCCACCTGCGCATCGTCCAGCGTCAGCATGCCGTCGCCAGGGGTAAACACCAGCGGCAGTCGCGCCAGCGCGGCGGCGCCACCCTGGGCGGCGGATTCGCCTTCATCGCCCAGCAGCACCAGCAGCGAGGCGCGATAGGAAGCGACGGCAAAGCTGGCCGGCAGCAGGGTATCCTGCACCGCTGCCGGGGCCGGCGCGGCAAAGGCATCCAGCCGTGCCAGCCAAGCTTCCAGCTCGACCGGCGCCGCCGCCTGTTCGCTTTGCTCCACTTGCACTTCATCGCCGGCGGGCAGCACCGAGGTCACGGCGCTTTCCCGCCCGGCCAGCAATTCGGTCTCGGCCACGTCGATCATCTCGGCCGGGGTGATAAACAGCGGCGCAAGCGGCACCGACAGCGCGCCTTCAGCCAGCGCCGCCAAGTCTGCATGATGCATCAGCCAGGTCTTGATATCGGTGGTGGACAGGCCGGACTGGCCGAGGTGCACGCGCTGGCGTTCGATCTGGTTGAGCGCGCGCGAAAACATGCCCTGCATGTTCAGCAGCTTGCTCTGGGCGCGGCCAATCGCCTGCGCCGCGCGATGGGTGGCGCTATCGGCGCGGGCGTCATTGGTGATGGCGTGCAGGATCTGCGAGCCTTTCTCGACCCAATCGCAGGCAGTGTTCCATTTGGCTTGCGCCGTGCGCAGCCGGAATTCCGAGCCGGAAGCGATGGCATCGCTGAATTCCTCGGTCAGGTCGACCAGCCGGCCCAGCAGATGCTGCAACTGCTCGACCGTGACGCCGCCGACCGCCTGCGCGCCGGCCACCTGCGACAGCAGGAATCCCATGTCGGCATCGTCTTCCGGCTGGTTCATCAGCAGCAGGCTGTCGATGGCGGCCAGGATGTTGCGGGCGCTTGGGGTGACCCGGTATACGCCCTGAGCCGCGTCCCAAGCCAGCAAGTGGTGCGCGCGCAGGCGTGCCAGCACGGTTTCCAGGCTATCCGGCTCCAGGTAAGCCAGCCGCACATTGATGTCGGCCCTGGTAAAGGCGGTCGAGCCGGTTTCGGCTGCCAGGTCGCGCAATACCAGCAGGCGCACCAGCACGCCATCAAAACCGCCGTGAAACAGTGCAGTGAAGGCTTGCAGCATCGGCTGAGCGGCCTTCAGGCGGTAGACCTGTTCAATATCGTCGGGGGATATCTCGGGGCGGAAATAGGATTGCAGCGAATCCTGCTGCTCGTCGACTGCGGATTCGGCAGCATTCATGGGGGAAGTTTGCATGCGGCCATTTTAAGGCAACGCAGCCTGTTTTAGAAATCGTCATGGGGCAGGTATGCAACGGTTTTTTTATGCATGCCATGTTATTCTTGCAAAAAATCCTGAACCTGCCAAAGCAAGCGCATTGCGGCGGGCATTATTATTAAAACAAGGGAAGCCATGCCTGTCTTCGTCATTGCCAATCCAAAAGGGGGCGTTGGAAAAAGCACCTTCGCCACCAATCTCGCCGGTTATTTCGCCACCCGCGGCCACAAGGTGATGCTGGGCGATCTCGATGTTCAGCAATCGTCACGCTCCTGGCTGGCGCTGCGTCCGCCGAATCTGGCGCCGATCGGAGCATGGGAAATCGGCGAGGGCAATGTCGCCAAGCCGCCCAAGGGCACCACCCACATGGTGCTCGATACGCCGGCCGGCTTCGATGGCGTCCGTTTCGACGAAGCGATGCGAATTGCCGACAAGCTGATCGTGCCGCTGCAGCCATCGATGTTCGACATCCTGGCGACCCAGGCATTCCTGCAAAAACTGCTTGCCCGCAAAGGCAAAGTGCAGGTTGCGGTGCTCGGTATGCGGGTCAACAGCCGCACCCGCGCCGCCGACCAGCTGGCGCATTACGTAAATAATCTTGGCCTGCCGGTACTGGGACACTTGCGTGATACGCAGAATTACGTGCAGCTGGCCGCCCAGGGCGCCACCGTGTGGGATGCGGCGCCGTCGCGGGTGGAGAAAGATATCGAGCAGTGGCAGGGCATCCTGCAGTGGCTGCAGCGGTGAGAGCACCTGTGCCCGCCTGATTGGCAATAAGCTGCTTAGTTTCTTCGTTTCTGCCTGGCGCTATCGAGCTGGCGGCACAGCATGTCGGCACCATCCAGAATGCGCGGCCCGGCACGTGTCAGCAAATCGGGATCCACTGCAAACAGATTGCCGCGCGCAACTGCCGTCATCCATGGAAAACGTTCCCATCCGGATGACGCATTATTGTGTTCGCTGCTGCCGGCGATGATGACTTCCGGGTTGGCCTGCACCACGGCTTCCACGCCGATGGTGGGCGCCAGTTGTGGCAGCTTGCCAAAAATATTCCAGCCGCCGCACAGCTTCAGCACGCTCGATATCATGTGCCGGTCATTGACCGTCATCAGCGGCTCGCGCCAGATTTGATAAAACACGCCCACCGGCGCATGTTTTGCATGGGTGTCGGAAAGGGCTTGCAGACGGGTGCGAAATGCCGTTGCCGCATCGCGGCCGGTGGCTTCGGTGCCGGCCAGTTGCGCCAGACGCTCAATGCCGGAGGCGATGGCAGCAAAGTTGCGTGGCTCGCTTTCAAATACCGCAATATTCAGTTTTTTCAGGCGTGCAAGCTGGGCGGCAGAATTGCCGCTGCCCCAGGCCAGCACCAGGTCAGGCTGCAGCAGGATGATGCGTTCCAGGTCGAGCGCGGCGGCGCTGCCGACCGATGTGATTTGCCGGGCCTGCGGCGGATAGTTGCTGTAGTCGCTGACGCCCACCAGGTAAGCGCCAGCGCCGGCAGCGTACAGCAGTTCGGTCGCATGCGGCGCCAGGCTGATGATGCGGCGCGCCGGCGCGCTTAATGTGATGGTATGTCCGGCATCATCGACGGCCGTGACGGCTGCCGTAGCGGTGGCTGGCAGCAGGCTGGCTGCCAGCAGCCAGGCACCTGTGCAGTGGGCGAAACAGGTTTTCATTTTTAGCGACAACAATACTGGCATGCCGGTTCTTTCTCTGGCGCTTGAAGCAGGCTGTCAGATTTCCAGATTGTCGATCAGTCGGGTTGCGCCCAGCTTGGCAGCGCTCAGTACCACCAGCGGCTCGCCCTGCGCCAGGTCGCCCGCTGAAGGCGGTTGCAGATCGATGCGGCGTCGGATCGAAACGTAATCCGGTTTCCAGCTGCGTCCGGCGAGTTTTGCCATGGCCCTTTTTTCCAGCTCGAAAATATCCAGATGCCCGGCGCGCACTTCCTGCGCCACTTCATTCAGGGTCTGGAACAGGACCGGCGCTTCGATGCGTTCTTCTGCCGACAGATAGCCATTGCGCGAAGACAGGGCCAGGCCATCGTCGGCACGATAGGTTTCGGCGCCGATGATTTCGGTGGGCAAGGCGAACTGGCGTGCCATATTACGCACGATCATCAACTGCTGGTAATCCTTCTTGCCGAACACTGCCACCTTCGGCTGGACGCAGGAAAACAGTTTCATCACGATGGTCGTGACACCGGTAAAAAATCCGGGACGAAATTCACCTTCCAGCGTATTGCCAAGCATGTCGGGCGGCAGCACGCGGTATTCCTGCGGTTCCGGATACATGTCCTTTTCGGTCGGCGCGAACAGCACATACACGCCTTCCTTCTGCAGCTTTTCGACATCGGCCTGGAAGGTGCGCGGATATTTTTCGAAATCCTCGTTCGGACCGAATTGCAGGCGATTGACGAAAATCGATGCGACCACCGGATCGCCGTGTCTTCTGGCCAGGCGCATCAGCGACAGGTGCCCTTCATGCAGATTGCCCATGGTGGGAACAAACGCGGTGCGCAATTGCCCGCGCAACTGGTCACGCAATTCTTCGATGGAGGAGACGATTTTCATGGGACGGCCTTAAATGGAATGGGCTACGGCCGGCGCTTGAACCAGCCAGGGCAGCGTGCGGATAATCGATGATCGATAATGAACGCGGATAGTCAGGTTGGCGAATATGCCAGGCGCACATAAATCGGTGCGAATGCTTCGGCCTGGGTGATTTCAATCAGGGTTTCCTTGGCCAGCTCCAGCAAGGCAATGAAATTCACCACCAGCACCGGCACGCCCTTGGACGGATCGAACAGGTCGGCAAATTCAACAAATTTTGTCGATTGCAGGCGGCGCAAAATCCCGGTCATGTGCTCGCGCACCGACAATTCTTCACGGCTGATCTTGTGATGCTGGGTCAATTTTGCCCGTTTGAGCACATCCGCCCAGGCGGATTGCAAATCGACGGCCTGGACTTCCGGCCAGCGCGTGACTATGCTTTGTTCTATGTAAATCTGGGTGCGCACATAATCGCGCCCCAACTGCGGCACCGCATCGAGCTGAAATGCGGCCAGCTTGATTTGTTCGTATTCGAGCAGGCGTCGCACCAGCTCGGCGCGCGGATCCTGGGCTTCATCGCCAGTGTCGGAATGCTTGACCGGCAGCAGCATGCGCGACTTGATCTCGATGAGCATCGCCGCCATCAGCAGGTATTCGGCCGCCAGTTCCAGGTTGTGCAGCCGGATCTGGTCGACATATTCCAGGTACTGCTTGGTCACCTGGGCCAACGGGATATCGAGAATATTGAAATTCTGCTTGCGGATCAGGTACAGCAACAGATCAAGCGGCCCCTCGAATGCTTCCAGAAAGACTTCCAGCGCATCCGGCGGTATATACAGATCGGTCGGCAGCTTGAACAGCGGCTCGCCATACAACCGCGCAAACGCCACGCCATCGATGACATCCGGCGTCGAGTCGAGCTGCCCGGCGACTGCCAGGTCAAATGCGTCCGAGGACGGCTCGGCATTGTGCGGCTTGCTCACAGCCTAACCCTTGTTTTGATACACGTAGGCTTGTTGTTTCACGCTGGATTGCTCGCTGCGTTCGAGCGCCTCCAGATCGATCGGCGCCTTGTCCCATAGCAGGGAGCGGCCGGCACGCTGCTGTTCTTCAAGCTGCGGATTCTTTTGCTTGAGATCCTTGATGAACAGCGTGAATTCAGACTCGTATTGCGAAAATTGCTTCGAAAGTTTCATGAAAAATTGATAACTAAAGAGGTTGAACCGGTATTTTACCTTGTTCGCCCTCTTGTTTTATCAAGGAAAGCCATATTTCGGCATTCCCTTGCCACGGATCGAGCATGGCCTTGCCAGGCCAGAGGCCGGCAATTCAGCCGGCAATCGCGTGAACCTGGGCAAGTTCCGTGGACAAATCCGCGACACAATTATCAGCTCGATGCGCTGGAGGAAGCCGGTACGCTCGATCAGGCTGCGCAGCTGACGGTTGATTCCGCAAAGAACTAATCAGCTTGTGCATTTCCAGGATCATGGCCCGGGCCGGGATCAATTTCAGATCGATCAGGCTGTCCAGCTTGCTGGCCGCGCCAAAAAACAGCGAACCGTGGATTGCTACGCAGCGCTCCGGGCACCTTGCATCGCCTCCGGTTGGCACTCGCCTAATTAACAAAATTATTGCTGCGCGGGACCTAAGCGGCGAGCACGCGCCGCATCACGGCGGGTGGCGGTTCCAGCGGATTGGCGTATGAATATTCCAGTTCCGGCGCTACTTCGAAGCCGTAAGCTGCATACAGATCCAGCAGCCTGGTCTGGTCGGTGCGTACCGCCAGGCGCAATTCGGTGACATTGGCTGCCAGCGCCTGGTGAATCACGGCTTCCAGCAGATGTTGTGACAGGCTATGACCGCGATGCGCCGGCAGCACGCCCATGCGCACGATTTCCCAGGTGCCGGCCTCTGTCTCCAGCGGCAGCCAGCGCACCGAGCCGACCGGGTCGCCATCCAATAGCAGCAGGAAACCGCCACCATCTTGCAAGTGCTGCAGAACCTGTATAGCGGTTTCGCGGTGCCCGCTGGAAGTCACGGCCACCTTGCCGGCCCAAGCCGCGCGCGTCAGGTCGGCAATCACCTGGGCATCGTCGGGGCTGGCTTCGCGTACGATCAGATCCATGGCGCAGTAAAACCTGTTTATCTGACCCGCATGCCGGGTTCTGCGCCCGGCCACGGATTCAGTACATAAATGCCCGGGTTGGCTTTTTCATCGGTGCCTGATGCCGCCAATACCATGCCTTCGGAAATGCCGAACTTCATCTTGCGCGGCGCCAGGTTGGCGACCATGACGGTCAGCTTGCCGATCAGCTCTTCCGGCTGGTAGGCGGACTTGATGCCCGAAAACACATTGCGGGTGCGGCCTTCGCCGACATCCAGCGTCAGACGCAGCAGCTTGTCCGAGCCCTCGACCTGTTCGCAGTTGACGATTTTGGCGATGCGTAGATCGATCTTGGCAAAGTCATCAATCTTGATTTCCGCGGCGAGAGGCTCAGTCTTATTATCTGGGGCGCTTGATACTTGTGCCCCGCTGTTCTCACCCTCTACCTCAGGGAGAGGGGCGGGGTGAGGGTGGGTTGCTTTCGAACCAGCACCAGCCGCGGCAGCAGGATCAGCCGCAGCTTCCGGCTTGTCAAACAAGCCCTCCAGCATTTTCGGATCGACCCGCGTCATCAAATGCTCAAAGGTGCCGATCGAATACGGATTCGACTGTAGGTCGGCCCAGGTCAGCTCGCGCTCGATGCCGAACAGGCTGGCAACCTTGCGCGCGACTGCCGGCAGGACCGGCGCCAGATAAATCGTCAAGCGGTAGAACGACAGTAGCAGGTCGCTGCAGACATCCTGCAGGGCTTGACTATTTGCGGGATCCTTGGCCAGTTCCCACGGTTTTTTGGTGTCGACATACTGGTTGATTTCATCGGCCAGCGCCATGATGTGGCGGATCGCCTTGCCGTATTCACGGGTTTCGAAGGCATCCCGGATCGCAGCTTCTTCGCCGTGCGCGACCAGTTCCCAGAAGCGGTTGGTGGTGGTGCCTTCCAGTACCGGGTTGCTGAGCTTGCCGCCGAAGCGCTTGGTGATGAAGCCGGCGGCGCGGCTGGCGATGTTGACGTATTTGCCGATCAGGTCCGAATTGACCTTGGCGATGAAGTCTTCCGCATTGAAGTCGATATCCTCGACCTTGGCATTGAGCTTGACGGCGATGTAGTAGCGCAGCCATTCCGGATTCATCTGCAATTCCAGATAGCGCAGCGGCGAAATGCCGGTGCCGCGCGACTTGCTCATCTTTTCGCCATTGACGGTCAGGTGGCCATGCACATTGACCTTCAGCTTGTCGATCACCGGGTGACCGGAGAATTTCAGCATGGTCGGCCAGAACAGCAGGTGGAACGAGACGATATCCTTGCCGATGAAATGCACCTGTTCGGTGGCCGGGTGGTTCAGCAAGGCGTCGTAGTCGATGCCTTTCTTGCCACAGTAATTTTTCAGGCTGGCCAGGTAGCCCACCGGCGCATCCAGCCACACGTAAAAATATTTGCCCGGCGCATCCGGAATCGGAATGCCGAAATAGGGCGCGTCGCGCGAGATATCCCAGTCGGCTAGGTCGTGGCCGTCGTTGCCCAGCCATTCGCTGACCTTGTTGACCATTTCCGGCTGCAGGCGGCCTGGGTCATTCAGCCACTCCTGCAGGAATGCGAAGCAGCGCGGGTCCGACAGCTTGAAAAAATACTGTTCCGACGGCTTCATGACCGGTGTCGCACCGGTCAGCGCCGAGTACGGGTTTTTCAGTTCGGTTGGCTCGTAAGCAGCGCCGCAGACTTCGCAATTGTCGCCATACTGGTCCTTGGCGCCGCATTTCGGGCATTCGCCCTTGATATTGCGGTCGGCCAGGAACATACCCTTGACCGGGTCGAAAAAGCGTTCGACTACCTTGGTGACGATCAGCCCGGTTTCTTTCAGGCGCAGGTAGATGCCTTGCGACAGCTCGGTATTTTCCGGGGAGTCAGTCGAATGCCAGTTATCAAAGGAAATATGAAAGCCATCCAGGTACTGTTTGCGGCCGGCAGCAATCCCGGCAACAAATTCCTGCGGCGTAATGCCGGCTTTTTCTGCCGCGATCATGATTGGCGTGCCATGTGCATCGTCGGCGCCGACAAAATGCACTTCATTGCCCTGCATGCGCTGGAACCGTACCCAGATGTCGGCCTGGATATATTCCATGATATGGCCGATATGAAATGCGCCGTTGGCGTAGGGCAGGGCGGTGGTGACAAACAGCTTGCGGGACGGTGCGTGGCTCATACGTGATGCAGTATTGTGAAATAAAACAGTGATTTTAGCAGTGCCGACGCCAAACCCGTAAGAATCCCGCTGCAAACTTGCCGTCAGGCGCTTTCGCTATCCTCAACAATCATGTGGGTTTGTCCTCCCCGTGCCGGTATTTGGTTTAGACTGTTGTCTATAGAATCCAGGAGAAATGATGAGTATTTCGGTTGAAGCCGTCAAAGCGGTGCTGTCAGGGGTAGTGGACCCCAATACCGGCAAAGACTTGATTTCCAGCAAATCCGCCCGGAATATCCAGGTCGATGGCGCCAATGTCACCCTCGATGTCGAACTCGGCTATCCGGCCAACAGCCAGATCGAATTGCTGCATGACGCAGTGGTCAGTGCCGTGAAAAACATGGAAGGGGTCGGCAAGGTCACTGCGAACGTCTATGCCAACATCATTTCGCATGCAGTGCAGCGCGGCGTCAAATTGTTGTCGAATGTGAAAAATATCATTGCCGTCGCCTCCGGCAAGGGCGGCGTCGGCAAATCGACCACCGCGGTAAATCTGGCGCTGGCGCTGGCAGCTGAAGGCGCCAAAGTCGGCCTGCTCGATGCCGACATTTATGGCCCGTCGCAGCCGATGATGATGGGCATTTCCGGCCAGCCCGAGACGCTCGACGGCAAGACCATGGAGCCGCTGGAAAACCATGGCGTGCAGGTCTCATCGATCGGCTTCATGATCGACCCGGACCAGCCGATGGTCTGGCGCGGCCCCATGGTGACCCAGGCGTTGATGCAATTGCTGGAACAGACCAACTGGCGCGCGCTGGATTATCTGATCATCGACATGCCGCCCGGCACCGGCGACATCCAGCTGACGCTGTCGCAAAAAGTACCGGTGACCGGCGCGGTGATCGTTACCACGCCGCAGGATATTGCCTTGCTCGATGCGCGCAAGGGCTTGAAAATGTTCGAGAAAGTCGATATTCCGATTCTCGGGATTGTCGAGAACATGAGTACCCATATCTGTTCGAACTGTGGCCATGCAGAAGCGATTTTCGGCGCCGGCGGCGGCGAAAAAATGTGCCGGGAATACGGCGTCGATTTTCTGGGAGCGCTGCCCCTGACCATGTCGATCCGTGAACAGACCGATTCCGGCAAGCCGACCGTGGTGGCCGACCCGGATGGCCCGGTGGCTGCCCTCTATCGGCAGATTGCACGCAGGATTGCCGTCAAGGTGGCAGAAAAATCCAAAGACATGTCGAGCAAGTTCCCCAGCATCGTCATCAAGAACGATTGATCTGACCTGGGAGATGGAAGGGGCAGGTCTGCACTTCCATTGCAAGAGCAACACGGTAAAATACGTGTTTTATTTATCAATAAAACGGCTTTGGCGATCCAAGGCCGTTTTTCTTTACCAATTTTGCCATGACAGTTCGCACCCGTTTTGCTCCCAGCCCGACCGGCTATCTCCATGTCGGCGGCGCCCGCACCGCACTGTTCTCGTGGGCGTATGCGCGCCATTTCGGCGGCACCTTCATCTTGCGTATCGAGGATACCGACCTGGAGCGCTCGACACCGGAAGCGGTGCAGGCGATTCTGGACGGCATGCAATGGCTCGGCCTGCAGCACGATGAAGGTCCGTTCTATCAAATGAAACGGATGGACCGCTACCGTGAAGTGATTGCACAAATGCTGGCGGCCGGCACCGCCTACCATTGCTATTCCTCGCCGGAAGAAGTCGAAGCCATGCGCGAGCGCATGCGCGCCGCCGGCGAAAAACCGCGCTACGACGGCACCTGGCGCCCGGCATCGGGCAAGACGTTGCCGCCGCAGCCAGAAGGACGCAAGCCGGTGGTGCGCTTCCGCAACCCGGTGGAGGGCGACGTCACCTGGAACGACGTGGTCA
Source organism: Paucimonas sp. (assembly GCA_036675285.1). Classification (GTDB taxonomy): domain Bacteria; phylum Pseudomonadota; class Gammaproteobacteria; order Burkholderiales; family Burkholderiaceae_D; genus Paucimonas. Next base: position 43,969 of record JAKFFK010000093.1, read on the forward strand.
AAGGGCCGATCACGATTTCCAATCATGAACTCGATGATCTGGTGATTGCCCGTTCCGATGGCACGCCGACCTACAATTTCTGCGTGGCGATCGACGACTGGGATATGAATATCACCCATGTGATTCGGGGTGATGACCATGTCAACAATACCCCGCGCCAGATCAATATCCTGGAAGCGCTGGGCGCACCGCTGCCGCAGTACGGCCATGTGCCGATGATTCTGGGCACCGATGGCGAAAAACTGTCCAAGCGCCATGGGGCAGTTAGCGTGATGGATTATCCGGCGCAAGGTTATTTGCCCGAAGCGATGCTGAATTACCTGGCTCGTCTGGGCTGGAGCCACGGCGACGAAGAGATTTTCAGCATGGAGCAATTGTGTTCCTGGTTCGACCTGGATCATTTATCCAAGTCGCCGGCGCAGTTCAATCCGGAAAAGCTGGCCTGGCTTAACAATCATTACATCAAGCAGGCGGATAATGCCCGTCTCGAAAGCCTGGTGCGGCCGGTCATGGAACGGGAAGGAGCACAGTTCGATGGCGCTCCGGATCTGCAAGCCGTAATTGGCTTGATGAAGGACCGGACCAATCTTCTTACTGAACTGGCGGACGCGGCGATGCTGTTTTACCGTCAGCCGCAACCCGACCCGGCCTTGCTGGCGCAGCATGTGACCGATGCCGTCAAGCCGGCATTGGCGCAGTATGCCGAACAATGCAAGACCGTTGCCTGGAGCCGGGATGCCTTGTCGGCGCTGTTAAAGGAAGTGCTGGCGACGCACAAACTGAAAATGCCGCAACTGGCCATGCCCTTGCGCCTGTTGATCACCGGGCAGTTGCAAACGCCATCGATTGATGCCGTGGTCGAATTATTTGGCCGGGAAACGGTATTGGCACGCCTTGGAAAATATCTTTAAGAAATTTTCCAAAGCCGATTTACACAGCTGCAAATCTTTTGCTATAATCTCGCTTCTGCACCAGGGGGGTATAGCTCAGCTGGGAGAGCGCTTGCATGGCATGCAAGAGGTCAGCGGTTCGATCCCGCTTACCTCCACCAGCGAATCGGTGCAGAATCAGCAGTACGGACAGTTTACTGTCCCCATCGTCTAGAGGCCTAGGACATCACCCTTTCACGGTGAGTACGGGGGTTCGAATCCCCCTGGGGACGCCAGTTAAAAGCGCCACACGCAAGTGTGGCGCTTTTTTTATCGCTGTAAGAAGCGCGCACTGCGCGCGGGCTGGATTCGAAGAAATTGGCTTGCAAGCCTGCGCGGCCCGGCCAATTCGCAGCCCGCAGTATGTAGGCGAATCCCCCTGGGGATTATCCACTAAAAACGTCACGCTCCGCGTGGCGTTTTCATTTATGCTCTTTCCCCATGACTTTTCCTTCGTCTCTTACCATATTCTGCAAAGTCGTCGATAACTATGGTGATGTCGGTATCTGCTGGCGCCTGGCAAGGCAATTGCAGCAAGAGCATGGCATCGCCGTCACCTTGTGGGTAGACGATTTGCACAGCTTTCAGCGGATATGTCCGGAACTGGCGGTCAACGCCGAAGAGCAGCAGCTTGCCGGTGTGACGGTGCGCCACTGGCGCGATCAGGAAGGTATTTTTGCGGCTGGCGATATTGCCGATATCGTCATTGAATTTTTCGCGTGCGATATCCCGCCAGGTTACATTGCCGCTATGGCCGAGTGCAATCCGCATCCGGTATGGCTCAACCTGGAAGGCTTGAGCGCCGAGGAATGGGTGGAAGGCTGCCATACCTTGCCTTCGCCTCACCCGCGCCTGCCATTGACGAAATATTTT
>JAKFFK010000269.1:0-10055 GCA_036675285.1 Paucimonas sp.
TTTACCGTCGGCTGACGGCAGGTTGCCCGACACGACCACGGATCCTGCAGGAATCCGGCCATAGCTGACTTCGCCGGTGGCGCGGTCATAGATCTTGGTCGATTGACCGATGTAGACACCCATTGAAATCACTGAATTTTCTTCGACAATCACGCCTTCGACCACTTCCGAACGCGCGCCGATGAAACAGTTGTCTTCGATGATGGTCGGATTGGCCTGCATCGGTTCGAGCACCCCGCCGATACCGACGCCGCCGGACAGATGCACATTCTTGCCGATCTGCGCGCAGGAGCCGACCGTAGCCCAGGTATCGACCATCGTGCCTTCATCGACATACGCGCCGATGTTTACATACGACGGCATCAGCACCACGTTCTTGCCGATGAAGCTGCCGCGCCGCGCAACCGCCGGCGGCACCACGCGAAAACCGCCCTTGGCGAAATCGTCCGCAGTGTAATTGGCAAACTTGGTCGGCACCTTGTCATAGAACTGCATGTCGGCGCCGGCCGGCATCGGCAGGTTGTCTTCCAGGCGGAACGACAGCAGCACGGCTTTCTTGATCCACTGGTTGACGCTCCACGCGCCATCAATCTTTTGCGCGACGCGCAATGATCCCTGGTCCAACTGCTCCAGCACATGAGCGACTGCTTCACGGATGTCCGCCGGTGCCGACTTGGGAGAAAAATTGGCACGGTCTTCCCATGCCTGGTCGATGATTTGTTGCAGTTGCTGAGTCATATTAATGTCAGTTAATGTCAATGGTGAATAAATTATGCTGTTGCCAGCTTGTGCGTGAATTCGACGATGCGCTGTGCCGCTTCCAGGCATTCATCCACTTCGGCGACCAGCGCCATGCGGATGCGGTTCCGGCCGGGATTCACACCATGCGCGTCACGTGCTAGATAGCTGCCAGGCAATACGGTCACATTATATTCGGCATACAGGCGTTTGGCGTAATCAATGTCTGAAATGACAACACGCTTGTCTACGCCGGCCCACAGGTAAAAACCGGCATCCGGCAGCGCCACGTCGAGCACTTCCTGGAGCAGCGGGGTGATTTGCGCAAATTTCTTGATGTATTTGACACGGTTTTCCAGTACGTGCGCCTCGTCGTTCCAGGCCGCGATCGAGGCTGCCTGGATACTCGGGCTCATTGCGCTGCCATGATAGGTGCGGTACAGCAGGAATTTCTTCAGGATGGCGGCATCGCCGGCGACAAAGCCGGAGCGCATGCCGGGCACATTGGAGCGCTTGGACAGGCTGGAAAAGGAAATCAGGCGCGGGTAGCCGGTGCGCCCCAGCTTGTGGGCAGCTTCCAGTCCGCCGAGCGGCGCCTCGGCCTTGAAATAGATTTCGGAATAGCATTCATCGGACGCAATCACGAAGCCGTAACGGTCGGACAGCGCGAACAGCGCTTGCCAATCCTGCAGTGACAGTACGGCGCCGGTCGGATTGCCGGGTGAGCAAATATACAACAATTGCACCCGCGACCAGACTTCCGGCGGCACGCTGGCGTAGTCGGGCGCAAAGTTGCGGGACGGGTCCGAATTGATGAAGCACGGCTGCGCACCCGACAGGTAGGCCGCGCCCTCGTAGATCTGGTAAAACGGGTTGGGGCAGGCGACCAGCGCATCCCGGGTTGGGTCGATCAGCGTCTGTGCCAGCGCAAACAGTGCTTCACGTGATCCGCACACTGGCAACACCTGGCTTGTCGCATCAATTTTCGGCAAGCCATAACGGCGCTCAAGCCAGCCGGCGATGGCAGCGCGCAGCGCATCCGAGCCAGCCGTGGTCGGATAACTTGCCAGGCCATGCAAATTGTCGGCCAGTGCCTGCTGGATGAATGCCGGCGTTGGATGTTTCGGTTCGCCGATACCCAGGCTGATCGGCCGGTAAGCCGGATTAGGGGTGACGCCCGCAAACAGGGTGCGCAGCTTTTCAAATGGATAGGGTTGCAGCTTGTCTAAAAGAGGATTCACGTGGGTAGCGGGAGTGAAATGATAATGAAACGGCAATATATTGCGAGCATTTTAAAAGCTGCCACATTATACCGCCCAAGGGCTGAGCCAACCGGCAAACCGGACTGGAAAATGGCGGATCGGGCGCGCTAGAATGATATGATGTGGCCATTTTGCGCGGTCTGTCCGCGTGCGTCGGCCATCCTGCTGCGGTCAAGCCTGCACAGGTATTTTTGTCGAACCTCACTGGTAAAGTCGATAACGTGCGTTTAACATCCATTAAATTATCGGGATTCAAGTCTTTCGTTGATCCCACCAATTTCCAGGTTCCAGGTCAGCTGGTCGGCGTGGTCGGTCCCAACGGTTGTGGCAAATCCAACATCATCGATGCGGTACGCTGGGTGCTGGGAGAATCAAAGGCTTCCGAACTGCGCGGCGAATCGATGCAGGACGTGATTTTCAACGGCACCACGCATCGCAAGCCGGCAGGCCGCTCGTCGGTCGAACTGGTGTTCGACAATGCGGACGGCAAGGCTGCCGGTCAATGGAGCCAGTTTGCCGAAATCGCCGTCAAGCGCACGCTGACGCGCGATGGCACCTCGACTTACTACATCAATAACCAGGCGGTGCGCCGCCGCGATATCCAGGATATTTTCCTTGGCACCGGCTTAGGCCCGCGCGCCTACGCGATCATCGGCCAGGGCATGATTTCGCGCATCATCGAAGCGCGCCCGGAAGAGTTGCGCATCTTTCTGGAAGAAGCTGCCGGTGTTTCCAAATACAAGGAACGCCGCCGCGAAACCGAAAACCGGCTGCAGGACACCCGTGAAAACCTGATCCGCGTCGAAGACATCCTGCGCGAATTGAATGCGAACCTGCAAAAACTGGAAGGCCAGGCGGAAATCGCCAAGAAATTCCATGAATTACAGGGCGACCAGGAAGAAAAGCAGAAGCTGCTCTGGCTTCTGCGCAAGAATGAAGCCAAGGCCGAGCAGGAAAAGGTGTTTCGCGATATCGAAAAGGCGCAGACCGATCTGGAAGAACAGACCGCCAAGCTGCGCCATGTCGAAACCGAACTCGAGCACATGCGCCAGGCGCATTACGCCGCCGGCGACCGCATGCACCAGGCCCAGGGACACCTGTACCAGACCAATTCCGAAATCGGCAGCCTGGAAGCGCAAATCAAGTTCGTCATCGAATCGCGCAACCGGCTGCAGTCACAATTGACCTCGCTGACCGCGCAGCGCGACCAGTGGCAGCGCCAAGGCTCGCAATATCAGGAAGAACTGGCCGAAGCCGAACTGTTCCTGGAAGAGCAGGCCGCGCGCGTCGAGCAGGCGCAGCAGACCGCGCAGCAGCAACACGATTCCTTGCCGGCGCTGGAACAGGCCTGGCGTGACTCCCAGCTGAAGACGACTGAATCGCGCGGCAAGATCATGCAGATCCAGCAGCAGATCGAACTGGAGTCGGCCCATCAGCGCAATGCAGCCAATATTCTTTCCGGCCTGGCGGTGCGCCGCGAGCGCCTGTCGCAGGAAAAGAATGGCATGAACCTGCCGGACAGCACGCATCTCGCCAATCTGAAGTTGCAGCAGGAAGAAAAGCAGATGGCGCTGGAAGAAGCGCAGCATCTGCTGGATGACGCGCAGGAACAGCAGCCGAAACTGGAAGAAGAGCGCCGCGTTGCGCAACAGCAGGTCAATACCGAAACCGCCAATAATGCGCAGCTCGAAGCGCGCCTGAGCGCATTGAAGCAATTGCAGGAAAATGTGCAAACCCAGGGCAAGGTGCAGCCGTGGCTGAAGAAGCACGAGCTGGGCGAATTGCCGCGCCTATGGCAAAAGCTGCATATCGATGCCGGCTGGGAAACCGCGCTCGAGTCGGTCTTGCGCGAGCGCACATCGGCACTGGAAATGTCGAACCTGGACTGGGCCAAGGCGTTTTTCAACGATGCGCCGCCAGCCAAGCTGGCCTTGTTCAGTGCCAACGCCACCGCGCCTGCCGCCAGCACCGATGCGCCGGCCGGTCTGAAGCCACTGTTGGGCCTGCTGCAATTGAATGATCCTGGCTTGCGCGCGCTGATGCAAGACTGGCTGCACAATGTCTTTATCGCCGATGACACTGCTGCGGCATTTGTCGATCGCGCCAAGTTGCCGGCCGGCGGCTACTTTGTCACCCAGCAGGGCCATGTGATCAGCAAGTCGAGCGTGCGCTTTTATGCATCCGATTCGGAACAGGATGGCATGCTGGCGCGGCAGCAGGAAATCGACAATATTACCAAGCAGTTGCGCGCCCAGCAAATGCTGGCCGATGAAGCCAGGTCGCGCTCGGTACGTGCCGAAGCCGCGCTGTCGCAGGCAGTCCAGCGCTTGCAGGAATACCGCACCCGCGTGCAAGCCCTGACCCAGGCGGCGCACGGCTTGCAGATCGACGTGATGAAGCTGTCGGAAGTGCAGGAGCGCTTTAACCAGCGCAGTACGCAGATCTCCGGCGAACTCAGCGAAATCGAAACGCAGGAAATCGAGCAGCAGCAAATCAAGGCAGAGTCGGAAGGCAAGTTCGAACAGCTCGATGCCGAGTTGGCCGAGCTGCAGGAAAAGCATGAAGATGGCCAGACCGAATATCTGGGCAAGGAACAGCAGCTCAACGATGCGCGCACGCGCCTGCGCGACCTGGAACGCGCGGCACAGGAAGCCGAATATGCCGAAAAATCGCAGCGCAGCAAGATCGACGAATTAAAGCGCAGCATTGCCACTGCCCTGGAGCAGGCGACGCAATTGTTTGCCAGCATGCAGCAGGGCCATCTGGAACTGGAAAGCCTGGATGACCAGGCAGCGCAAGCCGGCTTGCAATCGCTGCTCGACAAGCGCACCGACCAGGAACGCGCATTGGCCGATGCACGACATGAACTGGACCAGCTGGCGCAAAAGCTGCGTCATCACGAAGAAGCGCGCATGCAATCCGAACGCAGCCTGCAGCCGCAACGTGACCGCATCACCGAGCTGCAGTTGAAGGAACAGGCCGCGCGCCTGAACCAGGAACAGTATGCGCAGCAATTAGCCGAGGCGCAAACCGATGAAGCCGCGCTGGCCGAAAAGCTCAATGCCGATCTCAAGCCATCCTATCTGCAGGGCGAGGTGACGCGCCTGGGTAATGCGATTGCCGGATTAGGTGCGGTCAACCTGGCTGCGCTTGACGAACTGGCGCAGGCATCCGAGCGCAAGAATTTCCTCGATGCGCAAAATGCCGACCTGACCGAAGCCATCACGACGCTGGAAGATGCGATCAACAAGATCGATAAGGAAACCCGCGACATGCTGCAGGATACCTTCGACAAGGTGAATCATCATTTTGCGGAATTGTTCCCGATCCTGTTTGGCGGCGGCCAAGCCAAGCTGATCATGACCGGCGATGAAATTCTCGACTCCGGCGTGCAAGTGATGGCGCAGCCGCCGGGCAAGAAAAATGCGACGATTCATTTGCTGTCCGGTGGCGAAAAGGCATTGACTGCGACTGCGTTGGTGTTTTCGATGTTCCAATTGAACCCGGCGCCATTCTGCCTGCTCGACGAGGTCGATGCGCCACTCGATGATGCGAATACCGAACGCTTCTGCAATATGGTCAAGCGCATGTCGGTACACACCCAGTTTCTGTTCATTTCGCATAACAAGATTGCGATGGAAATGGCCAATCAATTGATCGGTGTGACGATGCAGGAGCAGGGCGTGTCCAGGATTGTTGCAGTCGACATGGAGTCTGCGGCGAGTTTTGCGACCGAAGCACAGGCAGCTTGACAGTGTGCGGGCCGGCTTTGTAAGCCGGCCCGCTAAGTGAGCTTCAAACAAGCGGGCTTCAAACCCTTGAATTTTAGATGCGAGAAGAACGGGCTATGGCAGCACGTTTTTGATAGTAGGCTACGTTCATTTGCGCTTCGCGTGCCCGTTCTTGCTCCACGTCGGCACAAATCAGGTAATGGTGTTCTGCACGTTGCAGCCACCAATGATGAATATTGCGAAGAATTGGACTCACCGAGAGCATGGCCAGCTCTTGAAATCGAAGTTCTTTCTCATGTTTTAACATCGCGCACCTTGTCAGCAATAGCTATCAATAAAAAAAGAATCTCTATTTAGCGAATGCAGTTCTCATGGTGTAGATTGACGCACCGGGCGTTGCATGAGATTGCATATGTAATCGGGACCATCAGCGATACGCATTTTCTCGATCACAATGGTTGCCAGTTTATTACCAACTAAAAATTCTATTTTGATTGCTATCAATTTTTGATTCTTGTTTTCAAGTCGATTCCTTTTGGGAAATACGTTTCAAAGAATGGCAATTATTTTCGTCATGCATTATTGAATTACACTGGATTTTCGCTTCTATAAATTCGCAGGCAAGTCGTTGAATTACCGTAATGCATTACTATCTTTGATTAAAATCTATAAAAATGCATTCCTTAACTCGGACATAAAACTGGTATGGTGCTACGGCTTACGTATAATGTGTCCGATATACATCAAATCCATTACTGATCACGTTTCTGGGGCATAAGCAGCATGACTGACCTACAGACCAGCCTGATAGCGATTGGCAGCGCCATTGTTGTCGGGGTCATTAGCTACAATAAATGGCAGGAATACAAAGCGAAGAAGAGTGTCGAGCGAGCTTTTTCTGCCGGCCCTGACGATATTCTGATGCAAGCTGGTATCGCTGCCGGCGCTTCGGCCATGGAGCGCCAGGAGCCTAATTTCGAATCTGCCAGTCAGACAGGCAACGGCTTGATGCCGGAAGAAATGACGCCTGCAGACAATGATGAGCTTGCTGCAGAAGCAGCCGCAGATGCCACTTTCGCCAGGGACTTGCCGGTGGATCCGCTGATCGATTGCGTCATTCCGCTGGCGCTGGAAGCGCCAGCGCATGGCGACAAGATCATCCTGCCGCTGCAGGGCTTGCGCCATGTTGGCAACAAGCCGGTGCATTTCGTCGGCCAACGCGAAGATGGTCAATGGGAAGCGGTTGCTTACGGCGGCATCTACGTCGCCCTGGCAGCCGGTGTTCAGCTGGCCAATCGCAGCAATGCCTTGAACGAACTGGAATATTCGGAACTGGTGACGCGGCTACGCCAGGTCGCCGATGAAATCAATGCAGAACCCGAAGTGCCGGATATGACCGGCGTGATGATGTCGGCGCGGGCGCTGCATCAGTTCGTGGCCGAGTACGATGCACGCCTGAGCGTCAATATCGAGTCCAATGGCGCGCCCTGGGCGATCAATACCTTGCTGGCGGCACTGGAGCGGCAGGGGTTCGATATCCGTCCTGACGGACGCCTGGTGATGCCGGATGGCGACGGCGGCAATCTTTTTTCATTGTCGACCAATGTGACCCTGGCAGCCGATACCACTTCGCGCTTGACCTTATTACTCGATGTACCTTGCGTGGCACCGCTGCGCGATGGCTTTGGTGCGATGACAGCCTGCGCCAAAGCCCTGGCAGCGCGACTGGGCGGCACGGTGGTTGATGATGGCAATCAGCCGCTAGCCGAGGCCGCACTGGCGGAGATTGCCCAGCAAGTCAGTGTTTTCTATGACGACATGCAGGCAGCGGAAATTCCGGCGGGCTCGAGCAGGGCGTTGCGTCTGTTCAGTTGACCATGCAGCCGGATATTTTTGCAGGACTGGCTGCGCCAAATGATGATGCAGGATCGGCCTCCAGCGCGGCAGAGGTGCAGGCGCGGGCCGGTTGGCTGCGCGCGGAACTGAACCGGCATGGTCATGCATATTATGTGCTCGACAATCCCACCATTCCCGATGCGGAATACGACAAACTGTTTTCCGAACTGAGTGCGCTGGAACAGGCATATCCAGAGCTGTGTTCGCCTGATTCCCCGACTCAACGGGTAGGTGCTGCGCCGCTGCCGCAATTTGCACCGGTGCGGCATTCGGTGCCGATGCTGTCGCTGGCGAATGCGTTCGACGACAGCGATGTGATTTCCTTCGACCGGCGGGCCCGCGAGGGCTTGCAGACAACAGAAGAAATCGACTATGCGACCGAGCTGAAATTCGATGGGCTGGCGATCAATCTGCGTTATGAAAACGGCGTCTTGGTGCAGGCGGCGACACGCGGTGATGGCGCCACCGGTGAAAATGTCACGGTCAATATTCGCACCATCCGCGCGATTCCCTTGCGCCTGCGTACCGACCGGCCGCCGGCAGTGCTCGATGTGCGCGGCGAAGTCTTGATGTTCAAGAATGATTTTGCCAAGCTCAATGCACGCCAGCGCGATGCCGGGCAAAAGGAATTTGCCAACCCGCGCAATGCGGCAGCCGGCAGTCTGCGCCAGCTTGATTCACGGATTACTTCAAAGCGCGCATTGCGGTTTTATGCGTATGGCATCGGCTTGCTGGAGGGCGACGACATGCCGGCCTCGCATGCAGCCCTGCTCGACTGGTATGCAGCGATTGGTCTGCCGGTTTGCCAGGAGCGTGCAGTCGTCACAGGCGCGCCGGGTTTGCTGGCGTTTTACCGTGATATCGCTATACGACGAATGGACTTGCCGTACGAAATCGATGGCATTGTGTATAAGGTCAACCGGCTCGCAGAACAGCAAAAGCTGGGATTCGTTTCTCGTGCACCCAGGTTTGCACTGGCACACAAGTTTCCGGCACAAGAGGCCATGACGCTGGTGCAGGATATCGGCGTCCAGGTTGGCCGCACCGGGGCCATTACGCCAGTTGCACGCCTTGCGCCAGTCTCGGTCGGCGGCGTGACGGTGACCAACGCCACGCTGCACAATGAAGACGAGGTACGGCGCAAGGATGTGCGTGTTGGCGACACGGTCATCGTGCGCCGTGCAGGCGATGTGATCCCGGAAGTCGTCCGTATCGTGCCCGAGTTGCGCCCCGACAATGCACGCGAATTCGTCATGCCACGCACGTGCCCGATATGCGGTTCGGAAATCATTCGGCTCGAAGACGAAGCGATTGCGCGCTGTTCCGGCGGCTGGATCAAATGTCCGGCACAGCGCAAGGGTGGCCTATTGCATTTTGTGTCGCGCCGCGCGATGGATATCGAAGGACTGGGCGAACAACTGGTCGACCAGCTGGTCGAAAAACAGGTGATCACCACTGCGGCAGATTTGTACAAGTTGGGTTTGACGTCACTGGCGGCGCTGGACCGGATGGCTGACAAGTCGGCCCAGAATGTCGTCAACGCATTGGTGCAATCCAAATCGACTACCTTGCAACGTTTCATTTACGCATTGGGTATCCGGCACGTGGGAGAATCCACGGCCAAGGAATTGGCAGCGCATTTCGGGCGACTCGATGCATTGCTTGATGCTTCTGAAGAACAATTGCTGGAGGTAGACGATATTGGCCCGGTGGTGGCGCGTTCGATACTGCAGTTTTTTGCAGACCCGATGAACCGGGAATTGATCGAGCAATTGCGCGCTTCCGGCGTACACTGGGCCGAGCATGAACCGGCGCAAAAAGCCGCCAAGCCGCTGCAGGGCAAGACCTTCGTGCTGACGGGCAGTTTGCCGACGCTGACGCGCGATGCAGCTGCCGAATTGATTGAAGCCGCCGGTGGCAAGGTGGCCGGATCGGTCTCGAAAAAGACCAGTTATGTAGTCGCCGGCGAAGAAGCCGGCAGCAAGCTGGCCAAGGCGCAAGAACTCGGCATCACGATACTCGATGAAGCCGGGTTGCTGAATATATTGAAAGAAGAAACGTCATGAGAAAAATCACCAAGGCCGTATTTCCGGTAGCTGGATTGGGCAGCCGGTTCTTGCCGGCGACCAAGGCGCAGCCGAAGGAAATGCTGCCGATCGTCGACAAGCCACTGATCCAGTATGCGGTCGAAGAAGCGGTTGCCGCAGGCATTACCGAAATGATCTTTATTACCGGCCGCAACAAACGGGCGATCGAAGATCACTTCGACAAGGTCTATGAACTGGAAGCGGAACTGGAAGCCGCAGGAAAACAGGCTTTGCTGGACATGATTCAGAATGTCATTCCCAAGCACATCAACTGTATTTACATTCGCCAGTCGCAACCACTGGGACTGGGACATGCGGTATTGTGCGCGCGCCCGGTCGTC
>JAKFFK010000068.1:0-1562 GCA_036675285.1 Paucimonas sp.
CTGGCCTCGGTCGACGACCCCATGCCGTAATTACGCGATTTCTTGAGTTGTTTGGAAAGGATCACGCCGCCTACTGCGAGTGCGGCAACTGTAGCGATTCTGCTTAACATTTCTTTTTCCTCCAGATTAACGCTCGTTGATCAAACTAAAGTTTGTTAGAAATTCGAAACAAGGGCATCCGCCCATGGCTTGGCGCACCACGGTGATCGGGTTCCCACGCCATGCCTTACTGACCATGAACAGTGACAGTAAGTTCGTGCCAATTGATTTTTTCACATGCACTCACAGGTTTGAAATTTCCGGACGTCATCCATCCATGCAATGCCGGCATGCGTTATCTATGCCCTCGCCATCTATACCGGGCTCCATGACCAGCCACAAAAAAACCTGCAGGAAACGCGTGCTGCACTTACTTTTTATTGCAGTCAGTTCACCGCCTATCGCAGCCACATGCCGGTGCTGCGGGCCATGGAGGTACAGTCGAGCAGCCCCGGCAAAATAAAATTTGCATGTTTCGCACACCCGTGCTAAATTATTAGCCATGGATACCGTTACCAGTAAAAGCGAACTGACCTATTCCGCCATTGTGCATACCGCACTCGATATGGCGGCGGCGCAAGGTATTGGCAACCTGTCGCTGGGCGAAGTCGCCAAGCAGCTGGGCATCAGCAAGAGCGGCGTGTTTTCACGGGTCGGCTCGCTCGAAGCACTGCAGCAGGCGGTACTGGATGAATTCGACCGACGCTTTACGATCGATGTTTTCCAGGCGGCCATGGCGTTGCCGCGCGGCTTGCCGCGTCTGAATTCGATCGTCGAACACTGGATCAGGCGGGTCTGCCTGACCGGCAGCCGCAACGCCTGCTTGTATACGGCCGGGTCATTCGAATACGATGACATCGACAGTCCGCTGCGCGACCGTTTGCAGCAAGGCGTAATGCGCTGGCGGGCGGCATTGCGTAAGACGGTGATACAGGCAATGGAAGCCGGCCATCTGCGCCCGGATACCGATCCGGACCAGCTGGTATTCGAGATTTACAGTTTGATCGTAGGCTTGATGCACGATACGCGTTTCTTGCGCGATGCCAAGGCGCAAGAACGCATGCGCGGCGCTTACGCTCGCCTGATATCGGGTTACCGGCGCTTTGATTACCTGGATTGAACACCCATCGCAGGACATTGAAGCGTTTTTTTAAACTTTATTCGCACACACGTGCGAAAAGGAGAACATGATGCTGGTGATTTTCGGAATTCTTGCAGCCGCGCTGGCCCTTGCGCTGTTTCACTATGCGACTCGGCTGTTGCGCCAGCTGCCAGGCAGCAACGATGCGTTCATCCTTGATCTGACCGACCTCGGTGGCGGGCGCGCTGACCCGGCGGTGGTGCAATTGCCGGACCAGTCGCATCAAGGCAGCACCCATGCCATCTCGGGCGCATCCGCACAAGCAGCATAATTTTTTAAAGCCGCCTCAATTTTTAATCATCGCGCACCAGCGCAGCGACGCGCCGGTGCGCCCCCATCTGGAGAAACCTGTCATGCATGATCCTATCGTTATCGTCGGCGC
>JAKFFK010000083.1:0-1556 GCA_036675285.1 Paucimonas sp.
GGCGCGCGAAGTCACCAAGCTGTTTGAAGAAATTCACCGCTGCCCGCTGGCCGATGCATCGGCCTGGCTGGCAGCCGACAGCCATCGCAACAAAGGGGAATTCGTGTTGCTGATCGAAGGCGCGTCGGCCGCGGCAAATGACGATGACGCCGAAGCCGAACGCATCTTGAAAATCCTGCTGGCCGAATGTCCGGTCAAGCAGGCCGCGGCTCTGGCCGCGCAAATCACTGGACAAAAAAAGAATGCGCTGTATGAGCGCGCGCTGCAGCTGAAGGGGCAATAGACGCCGCCCCCTGCCTGCCTCGTACCCGGCATTCACAGCAGCGGTCTGGCGCTGCCCTAACGCTGCACGACCATGGGCTTGGCTGCGCCGGCATCAAGAATTTTTTGCGCCGCAGCAGCTGCCTCGGCGCGGTTGGCAAACGGCCCGCTAAACAGACGGAACAGCCCACCCTGAGGAATGATTTCCAGTGGCGGCAAGCTACCCGCCCAGGCTGGTTGCAGCCGGCGGCTTGCCGCCTCGGCGCTGGCAGCTTGCGAGTAAGCGCCCAATTGCAAATAAAAGCCGCTGGCCAGTGGCGCTGCCGCAGCCGATTCGGCAACTGCAGCAGCTACCGGCACGGCAAACACGCTGACTGCCGGCTGGCCCTGGCTGCGCTCTGCTACTGTCTGGCCGGTAGCCAGCAATTCCGGCTGCGATGGACTGGACTGGGCCGCCCGATTGGCTGTCATATGCGCAATCTCGTCTGGTAGCAAGCGCTCGACCTCCAGTTCGGCACTGCCCTGCTTCAGGTAACCGAGCTTCAATGCCGCAGTGTAGGACAGATCGATGATGCGGCTGGAATGGAACGGTCCGCGGTCATTGACCCGGACAATCACCTGCCTGCCATTGGCCAGATTGGTCACGCGCGCGTACGATGGCAGCGGCATCGTCGGATGCGCGGCGCTCATCTTGTACATATCGTAAATCTCGCCGGACGAGGTACGCTGGCCATGAAATTTTTTTCCATACCAGCTGCCACGGCCACGCTGCTTGAATGGCCGGTCATGCAGAAATGGCGTATAGCTTTTACCGAATACCACATAAGGGCGGTTGCCGCGCTTGCCATACGGCTCGATGCGCGGCTCGGCATCCGGCAGCGCATGCAAGCCTTCCGGCACCAAGTCGCCCGGCCCGTCATCCTGGTAATAGCCGCCGCGTCCGGAACCAGCCGGCGGCAAGCTGGGCACTGTTGTGGCAATAGGGCCGGAGACTGATGGACGCGGTGCTGCAGCGTCAGTCGCCGCCGGCTTTGACGGCACACTGCCGCAGGCTGCCAGCAGCAGCGCGCAAAGTAGGCCGAGCAGGAAATTTCTAATAACCCGCCGCTGGGCGGGTTGCATGCATTGCATTGCCGGCATGGCGCGCTCCCTGGTCATGATGTTTGAGATGGCACGGTCTGGCGCTGAGGGTGCCTGTTGCGCCGAAGTTGCCGCACCGATGTTGTTGCTTGATGACCAGATTGTAAATGGACACGCGCACGCCTGGCAAAGATAGTTTTGGCGTGACTGGCGTG
>JAKFFK010000201.1:0-9889 GCA_036675285.1 Paucimonas sp.
ATACTGCTGGATATGAGCGGCGAACTGAAAGGTACTTGGGACCCGGTACGCATCGAACAGGTGTTTTCCAATCTTGTGGCCAATGCGTTGCAGCATGGCGCAAAGGATGCGCCGATTCGCGTAACGCTCAGTGCTGAAGCACAGACGATCAGCGCAAGCGTACACAATCAGGGACAGCCGATCGTCCCGGAAAAGCTGGGACTGATCTTCGAGCCGCTGATCGGTTTTGCCATGATCGATGCCTACCGCGACAAGCGGCCAAGCAATCTGGGCCTGGGCCTGTACATTGCGCGCCAGATCGTCAATGCGCATGGCGGCAGTATCGATGTCACGTCGTCGCTGGAACATGGCACCACATTCACTGTCAGCCTGCCTCGTCACGCCGCTATCTGAGACACAGTTCGTGCAAGCTGCCGGCGCGACGAATCGTGTCCGGTGGCTTGCGCTGCAGATGCGCAACGCAGGCTGCAAATACCACTGCCAAAATACCTGTGTCGCAAGGGAACTTTAAAGCAGTGTTTCATTTGTCTTTGCACAAGATTTAACAATTGGAATCCCGTAAGGTCCGTAAAGGTTACATGTTTTTTATAAATCTTTTATGACGGTGATTCCATGCAAGTACGTACCTTGATATTGTCAGCAGTAATGGCTGTAAGCCTGATGGCCTGCGGCGGTGGCGGCGCTAGCCCGGCCGGCGCAAGCAGCCCCAACACAAATAATTCTTCTCCAGCAAGCAGTGCCGGCGCAAATGGGCAATCCATGCCTTCCGACAGCAACAGTGCTACCACGTCGACTACCATCGGCAGCGCCACCACATCGACTGTGGCGAGCACTACCTCCACCACTGCAGCAGCGGCGTCAACGCTGCGCTGGTCAGTTACCAATCTGGGAGCGTTCAATGAAGATGAGCAAAGTGTCGCGGCGGGCATCAACAATGTCGGACAGATTGTCGGCAATACCAAACGTGATGGCGAGTTTTTTCACCGTCCATTTGTGTATGCCAACGGCACGATGCAAGCGATGCTGACACCGCAGCAGGAAGCCTCAATCCAGCCAGGCTTGATCAATAACAGCGGCATGGTGGCCGGTTACACTTATCAGCCACAAGCCCAGGATGGCGGCGGACCGTTTGTGTATGCGCAAGGCAGCTATGCAAGACTGGGAAGCGGGCGCGGCGCATTTGGCATCAATGACGATGGCAAAACCGTCGGCAACCTGACTACGCAAACCTATCATCCGGATGCGCCCGAAGGCAGCAGTCCGTTCACCTACCGCCGCAGCGCCTTCCTGTATTTTAATGGTGGCATGACCGATCTGACCGCTGAAATGGGTGCCCTGTTTGCGTATGGCATCAACGCTCAAGGCGATATCGTCGGCGGCCTGGCCGATGGCAGTGCCTACCTGTATCGCAGCAGCCAGACAAGCCGCCTGGGCACGCTGGCCGGCGACACCCACAGCCTGGCGCTGTCGATCAATGCGACTGGCGAAATTGTCGGCATCAGTTCCAACCAGGACAACATCGGCGAATTCGACCTGCGTTTCGGCAGCAGCCCGGTGTCGGGATGGCGTGCCTTTGTGGTTAAAAACGGCACGATGACCGACTTGAACGCTGCTGGCAGTTTCACCGCGAGCCATGCCTTTTACATTAACAACCAGGGCCATATCCTCGGCGAAGCCAATAAGGATGGCACGACCTTCAGTTACCTGTACCGGAACGGCAGCTTCATCAATCTAAACGCCCTGACCGAGTTACAGGCGGCGGGCTGGAGCGATGTGCGTTTTTATGGCATGAACGATGCGGACCAGATCGTCGGCAAAGGCGTCATCGGCGGCAAAGTGCGCGCCTTGCTGCTGACGCCGGGTAGCGGCGGCTGAGCACTTTCTTTGGCTCTGCTCAACAGGCTCGCTTTACGGGCCTATTTTTTGCCTGCGCTGAAGTCAGCTTCAATAGCAGTAGCCGGTCGCACAAATGCCAGGCAAGAATGCGAGAAAGGTCTACCCACTCGCTTCCGGCTGCTTGCCGAATTCTTTGCTTGGAAACCGTAGCAGCTTATACAGCCAATAATTTTTCGAAGTCATTGGCCGGCAGCGCTTGAGAATAAAGAAACCCCTGCGCATAATCACAGCCGGCGGCAATCAGCAAATCACGCTGCGCAGTGGTTTCAACGCCTTCGGCAATGACTTTTAATCCCAATTTATGGGCCATGACAATGATTGCCTCTGACAATGCCATGTCTTGCGATCCTGGCGCAATATTACTGATAAACGACTGGTCTATCTTCAGATAATCGATATCGAAATGCTTCAGATACGAAAGCGATGCATAGCCAGTGCCAAAATCATCGATTGACACTTGAATCCCGGCGTCGCGGAAATTGCAAATCTTGGCTGCTGTTGCGTCATTGTGCGACAGCAGTAAACCTTCAGTAATTTCCACGACAATATTTTCGCCGGACAGACCAATGCTTTGCAAATACTGGCTCCATTTGGATTGGCTATCCTTTTCGTCATTAAACTGAACTGGCGAAACATTAACGGTGACCTGAAATGCCCGGCCATTCGCTGTTTGCCAGCTGGACGCTTGTCGCGCAGCTTCATGAAACACCCATTCGCCGATGATTTTGATCAGGCCGGTTTCTTCGGCTGTTGCAATGAATTCCTGAGGAAGAAGCATGCCGCGGATTGGATGATGCCAGCGCAGCAAGGCTTCCGCCTTGCATATCCTGCCTGTCGCCATGTCGACAATCGGCTGGTAATACACCTGAAATTCCTGATCATCCAGCGCCCTGCGCAAGTCGTTGATCAAGCGCAGTCGCAGCTGGGCTGCTGTTTGCAAGGCAGGCGTAAAATAGCTGCGTCGATTGCGCCCGTCGTTTTTCGCTGCGTACATTGCCTGGTCAGCATTGATCAAAAGAACGTCTACGGTCTGGCCATCGCCCGGGTACACGGTAATACCGATACTCGCCGTCACAAATACCTGCTCATTCCCGATTTGAAATGGCCGGGCGATTTCCCGGAGGATCAATTGCGCTACGCGTTCAACACTGGCTGCATCATGCAATTCACTAAGGATGATAGTGAATTCATCGCCACCCAGACGCGCAACCGTATCTGTTTCGCGAATACACCTGCTTAGGCGCTCCGCTGTCTCCTTGAGTAACACGTCGCCGACATCATGGCCAAGTGTATCGTTGACTTCCTTGAATCCGTCCAGATCCAGAAACAGCAGGGACAATGGATGGCCAGAGCGATGCCCGGTG
The DNA here is from genome assembly GCA_036675285.1 of Paucimonas sp. Taxonomy (GTDB): domain Bacteria; phylum Pseudomonadota; class Gammaproteobacteria; order Burkholderiales; family Burkholderiaceae_D; genus Paucimonas. The sequence goes on from JAKFFK010000201.1 coordinate 3,261, forward strand.
GCCAGCGCATGTTCGAGCCGATCATAAAACATGCTGCGGTTCGGCAAATTTGTTAAAGGATCGAAATTAGCTTGGCGCCATACCGATTCCTCGGATTTTCTTCGCTCGGTAATATCGTCAAACAGCCAGATAATGCCTTGCCCAAGATCCGCCGAATCAATCGCCTTGCAGGTGACCTTGTACCAAAGCGGCTCACCATTGGCGCGCGGCCGCTTCCCCTCCAGCGTAAACGGCTCCCCTTTTTTGAGGGCTGCAGCCATTTCATTGCTGCTGGCGTCAAAGCCACCATCGGGATACATGAGCGCATAAAATTTCAGCCCCGGCAAGGACTCGAGCGACTCTTCGACCAGGTCAGAAAATTTTGCATTGGCACTTGCGATGACAGTTTCATTATCCAGTCCAGTCGTCATGACTATACCGATCGGAGAGCGTTCAATTATGATTTTTTCGATGGAAGCGCTACGCATCAGCTCGGACTCGGCTGCGGCCTTCTTGATGATCAGCCAGCCCAGAATGGCTGCCATGATGGCGAAGACACTACTGATGCCCCTGATCTGCGTGCCGATCGCTTCCAGGCGTTCTTCGAGATGCAGATTAGTTGCCGCCAGCTCGCCCCACGTGTCGCGCTCAGCATCATCCATGTCACGAATCAGGGTCCGCGTATTTGCAATCAGGCGCTCCAGGCTGGCGTTCGGAAAGCCTGTCTGGGCAACCGAGCGCTGCACCGCTTCCAGTTCAGTGCGATGCGCTTGCAGGCGTGGTGCCAGCCAGCTCGCATTCCCGGCCTTGTCGGCATTGTAGGCAAAAGTCTTTTCCTGCAATATTTGCGCATCCAGATATTCTACTGCCTGCGCCAGACGGTCCGGATCAGAATAGCGCTGCGCTGCCTGCAATGCAGTCAACACCCGGTCCGCCGACAGGCGTGCCTTGAGCATCGCCCTGGTGTTGAAAACACTATCGAAATTGACATTCAAAAATTCCCTGTGAATGTCATAGAACTGGAATAGCGAGTAAATCAAGCGAACCCCCACCAGCACGCATACCAGGCTCAACATCAGGGTGGAATGGCGTTTGAGCAGTCCGGGCAGGCTTGTTTGCATAAATCGACAATGGCTAACGGATTGTGCTGATGCTATTTTTTGTTCACCAATGGACATTCGCTACTGTCAAGTGAAGCAAACGCCTGGTTGCCGGGAATGGCCTGGAGCACTTTGAAATAATCCCAGGGCTGCTTTGATTCAGAGGGCCTTTTGACTTGTACCAGGTACACATCATGGGTCATACGGCCATCCGGCCGCAGCATTGCATTGCGCAGAAGCGGACTGTCGATCGGCATTGCGCGCATTGCGTGTACCACGCCCGGCCCATCGTCACGGTCAATCGACTTCACAGCCTTGAAATAATGCATCAGGCTGGAATAGATGCCGGCATGCACATCATGCGGCATTTCGCCACGGCGGGCATAAAAGCGCTTCGACCAGGCAGCAGTTTTGGCGTCAAGATCCCAGTAAAACGACGCATGTGTTTGCATGCCCTGCGAAAGCGGCAGTTTGATACGATGAATATCTGTAATACCGACAGCCGCCATGATTTGCGTTTGTCCCCTGGCGACACCGCGCAGGTCGAATGACTGCTTGATGCTGTTAATGGCATCGTTACCGGCGTTTGCGAAAGCGATCACCTTGGCGCCCGACATTTGCGCCTTGAGCAAATACACCGAGAAATCTTCGGCATTAAGCGGATGCTTGACACTGCCGAGTACCTTGCCGCCGTTGGCCGTGATGAAATTGGTATAAATGCGCTCCGCATTGATGCCGAAATCATTATCAACCGTGATAAAAAACCAGGTGTCGCCGCCGCGGCGGGTAATCGCTCCGCCCAAAACCGATGCGAACGAATGGGCGTCGTACATCCAGTGAATGCCTGTTTCGGCGCAATTTTTTCCAGTCAGCGCAGTCGTTACCACCGAATTGAAAAACAGCACGGCTTTCCTGTTCCGGTTAATCTCCTGCACCGCCAGTGCGATGGGCGACCCGACAACGTCGGCGATCACATCGACCTTCTCTTCTTCAAGCCACTGCCTTGCAATTTTTGACGCCAGTTGCGTATCATTCTTATGGTCAGCAACGATTAAGCGGATCGGCTTGCCATTGATTTTTGCGCCCACATCATTAATCGCCATTTCCGCGGCAATGATCGATCCCTTTCCGGTAAAGCCGGAATAAATGCCGGACATATCGGTAAATAATCCAATCTTGATAGCGTCCTCTGAAACCGCTGCCGACGATGGCATGGCCAATAAAATCAACAGCATCTGGAAAAGGAATTTCTCAAGCCGCCTAAAACTGATTTTGATATTCATAGTCCTGCCTGTCTCAACGCATGCACTGCGAAGCTATAACTTGCTTTCATGAATTTAAATCAGGCATATAGACAGGCCTGATTATTTAGACACTTTATACGCAGAGCGATCAATTGTTTTCTTTGTAACATACCTGCACTTGTATTTTGTCAAACGGCGTCATGCAAATTTTATTTTTCAAAGCGCAATTAAGCAGCGCAATATTATGCCGACGAGAAATTCATGTGCGAATCTAATGACCATCTGCTGTTTGTCATTATTGGTGCAATGAAACAATTAAGGCCCAGCTTGAGTTTCAGTAGTGAATTGCGTGACAAGGAAGGACGATGACAAGCATTTGCTCAAATGCGGCAAAATTTTTCAGAGCTATTCCCATTCTGGTTAAGGAATGTATTGGGCTTCTGCCATCAATCAGGACTTCCCATGCACGGAAATGGCGCAAAACTCGGCTTCCGGCCAAATGAGCAATTTGTTAGCGTGGTATTAGGGTAGTATCCGGCCTTGATGATAACCAAGGACACCACCATGACAAATCCCGCAGCCGACGTAACAATGACTGCTTCAGGCATAGGTTTCACAGTACGAGTGGAGTATGTCAACCGTCCGTGTTTTGTCTCCAATGAAGCGCTTGCCAAACTTGCTGAAAACTCGACCCTTGGTCCAATGGAGACTTTCTGCGAGTTGGAACGCAATATCCGCGCGGTAGCGCGTCGTCTTGTTCAAGCCGGCATCAGTGGCTCGCCACTCCTGTTGGGACCGAATACCTTCAATAATGCCAATGTTTCATTGAGAGTGAAATAAGCTGCGGCTGATTTTTAAAATCCCCGGCATAATCAAGCGCAATTTTCTATACGTTTGTCTGACATAGTCAAACTTGCGTGAATGGCTCGCCATGGAAAAACCATCGGTAACTTGAATACGCAAACCTGTAACTCCGATGCGTCAGAATGCCGCGCAGGCGTTGACATGAATTTAAATTCATGACAATCTAGCATTATGAATTCATCAATGACATTTGCCGCCCTTATTATTTCCATTCATCGGAAATGGTGGGCTGCCTGACGTCTTGATACGTTCGACAACCCGCCCCACGAGGCGGGTTTTTTGTTTCTGCTTCCTGGGGCTTGATTCTGACGACAGGAGCAATTCGATATGAACCATACAGACATAAACGCGCTCGAAAAAGTTACGTTGGACGGCGGCAGAGTCAGGCTGGAGCCGCTACGGCAGGAACACATGATTGGCCTGGCCAGTGCGATTGCGGATGGCGAATTGTGGAAGATTCCGGTGACCTTCGTTCCGCACCCAGTCGATCTGAGCTCGTTTGTGGAAGCCGCCGATGCCGCCTTTCGCGATGGCCGGGAGCTTGGCTTTGCCATCATCGACAAGGCCAGCGGGAAAATTGCCGGAAGCACCCGGTTTCGGTGCATCGACCTAGGCCACCGGCGCGCGGAAATCGGCTTTACCTTTCTGGGCCTGTCGTGGCAACGCTCGCACATCAATACCGAAGCCAAGTATCTAATGCTGGCGCATGCATTTGACCACTGGCAGCTAAACCGCGTCGAACTGCTGACCGACGTTCTGAACGCTAGATCGAGAAAAGCGATTGCCCGGATCGGCGCGAAAGAAGAAGGTGTATTGCGCAGCCACATGCTGATGCGCGACGGCCGCATTCGCGATTCGGTCATGTTCAGTATTGTCCAGCCGGAATGGCCATTGGTAAAAACCCAGCTGATCGCCAAGGTCGAAAGTCATCGCGCTTTGCGGCCGGCATGATGGCGCATTGCCCCTGGCCGCATTGCGGCCTGCACTCCTTTATCCCACTTGCTGAATAAGGACCACTTCCATGCTGCTCTATGTCGATGCCCAGTTTGCCAGTCCGTATGCGATGTCTGCCTTTGTCGGACTGACTGAAAAGAAAATTGAATTTACTGTCGAGACAGTCGATCTTGCCGCCGGCGCCAACCATGACCCGCGATACGCGGCAACATCGCTCACGCAAAGGGTGCCGACGCTGGTTTGCGACGGCTTTTCGCTTTCCGAATCGTCCGCGATCACGGAATACCTGGAAGATGTCTATCCCGGCACCGCGCTGTATCCATCGACACCAAAGACCAAGGCGAAGGCGCGCCAGATCCAGGCATGGCTGCGCAGCGACTTGATGCCGATCCGGCAGGAGCGCACCACGGAAGTCATTTTCTACCGTCCGGTGGAGCAGCCCTTGTCCGATGCCGCGCAGCTTGCTGCAGCAAAGTTGTTTCAGGCGGCTACCACCCTGCTCGCTCACGCGAGCGGCAATCTGTTCGATACCTGGTGTATTGCCGACCTTGATCTGGCAGTCATGTTGAACCGGCTGATTTTCAACGGCGATCCGGTTCCCACCACACTGAAAGATTACGCACGAAGGCAATGGGACCGCCCATCTGTTCAGTCATGGGTAAATCAATCCCGCCCGCCGCTTTAGCACAGCGTCAGGGTCCTACCTGACCCTGAATTGCCGGTCCGGGTTTTATGCCGCAGCACTATTGCAGCCGGCACGCCAGCCGCTATGCAGATGCATGCTGTGCGGATATGTACACCGTGCATGCACGCCATTGTGGCACAAGCTATTTTTATCCAGCATCGTTTTACCTTGATTCATTTGCGCTTTCTCATAAACCGGTCACAAGACAAGTTGTAGATTGGCTTTTACTTACACTATTTTTTGCAATTTTTGTAGAGAGTTCAATAAAAATATCTTCAGGAGACCAGCATGACCCCGTGCGAAAGAAACTGTTTTTTTTCAAGTAACACGGTGGGGCGTGCCCTCGCTGACGGCGTTACCGGCGCCGTGTTGGTGGCATTTATCGGCTGCCTGATTGACGGCACGCTGGCTTTCGCAGATGGCGCGATTATCTGCGCTACTTCTGTAACGCTGGGGATTGTCGTCGGCTTTCTGGTAGGCGCGGCTATCGGTCTTCTGCTGGCTTTTCAGGATTGCAGAAATAGCTGCATTGAGGCTGGGGCTGTCGTGCCCGGCAATGTCGATCAGGGACTGACGGAACAACCGCCTGCAGTCATGACGTGCGACATTGCGCAGCGTGAGCTGGCCGCCAGCGAAACGGCGCTTGCCGGAGCTGAAGTGGCGGCATACGGATCAAAGATAGACCGCCATGCCAAAACCGCCGTGCATTTGGCGGTCGCCGTGGTGGCATCCGGCGCGTTGTGGAATGGCTATGTAAGCCTGGCTGGCGTGATATTGATCCCGGTATTCACCCTGCTGCATGATGCACTTCGCATCCGGGTTCTGGATGGCGGCTTTGGTGGCATTGATGCGGGCGGCCTTGCCACAAGACGGCGTCTTCGTGACCGAGCCCAGGAAAAAGTAAACCAACTATGCGGTGATACTTCTGCGCGGGCCCTCCCGGGAAAAGCCATTGGCGTGCGAGATTCGTTCACAGCAAGCATGTGATGGTTTGACAGCAAATGAAGGCACATTTTAGCCTCATCTTACGTCACCGCAACAATCATCCTGTAATTAAAAATGGAAGGCGGCCCGCATGGAATATGTAATTGTCGGCATCGTGTTGGTCATCATTATTTCTGCCGCCATCGGCGCCTGGACTTCGTTTGACAGCCCCAGGGCGAACGGCGATGAGATTGCAGAAAATAACTGCGCCCAGTGCGAACTCAACCGGATATGGTATGAGGGCCTGCCATGGTGGCATCAGACTGCGATTATTGTGTGGTGGCTGGCAAACCGGGCAGCGTGTTCGCTGAAAGGCTGTTGAATACTAAAAAAACTAGGAGCGGTTGAGCAGCTGCTTTTCGCAGGCAAAATTGACCAGCACGCCACTCCAGCTGGGACCGAATACCTTCAACAATGCCAATGTTTCATTGAGAGTAAATAAGCTACTGCTGGGGCTTGAAATCCCTTGCCTGATCAAATGCAATCAAGCTTCGACAGTGGCGGATGCGCCCTGATCTGTCTCAGCAACGCAGTCACCAGCGGTTTACGCAGCTCATAGACAGGCATCGACAAAAACTTTTTCTGCCACTGACTTGTCGACTTGGCTTGCGCCTGCAACACGTGCACGCCGACCGCATGAGGACACCACATCTGGAAAATTTTGCAGCAGCTGGCCACGAGATTCATTGCCCAACCAGCAGTTGAATCTCGTGACGTACAAGCAATCAGCGCCCGTAATACCCGTCGTGATCGCGATGCCGATGCTGACGAGTGTCATGCCGCTGGCGATATTCGCCGCTACGGTAGGTTACTGACACC
>JAKFFK010000063.1:0-1518 GCA_036675285.1 Paucimonas sp.
GCTGGGCCAGGAAATCATACTGGCCTTGTGTCTCGACGCCTTCCGCGATCACTTCCAGGCCCAGCGTCTGTCCCAGCGCAACGATGGTGTGCGCAATCGCCGCATCATTCGGATCGGTCAGCAAATCCCGGATAAATGACTGATCGATCTTGAGCTGGTTCAGCGGCAGGCGCTTCAGATAGGACAGGGACGAATAACCGGTGCCGAAGTCATCCAGCGAAAAACCGACCCCGGTGTCTTGCAGGTTTTGCATTTTTAAGATCGTGCCTTCGATATCTTCCACCAGGATGCTTTCCGTCAGTTCAAGCTTGAGGCTGCGCGGATTGGCGCCGCTGTCGCGGAGTGCCGCAAGCACCTGATCAACGAAATCCTGCTGACGGAACTGGCGCGCGCTGATATTGACCGCTACACATATTTGCGGCTGCCCAGGGCGCTTTGACCAGGCGGCGATTTGCTTGCAGGCGCACGCCAGTACCCAACTACCGAGTGGCAGGATCAAGCCGGTGTCTTCGGCCAGTGCGATGAATGCCTGCGGCAACACCAGTCCTTGCACCGGATGACGCCAGCGCACCAGCGCTTCAAAGCCGATGACCGCGCCATCCGTGTTGGTTTGCGGTTGATAGTGCAACACGAATTCTTGTGCCTGCAGCCCTTGGCGCATCTGGCGCTCCAGTTCCACGCGGGTGGTGACCACCGCCTGCATTTCCGGATCGAAAAACCGCAACGCATTACGGCCCGAGGCCTTGGCTTGATACATTGCCAGGTCGGCACGCTGCAACAATTCATCCACATGTTGCAGCTGACTGTCAAACAAGGCCACGCCGACGCTCGCGGTGCAATGGTAGGCATGCTTATCCAATTCGAACGGTGGCGCGAACGTGCCGAGAATTTTTTCTCCGACTAGCTCGGCCTGCGCCGCCGCTTCATGCGGCATTTCGCTCAAGTCTTCCAGCATGACGACGAATTCATCGCCGCCCAGCCGGGCAACCGTGTTAGTGCTGCGCACGCAAACTGCGAGCCTGCTGGCAACCTGTTGCAGTAACAAGTCGCCCTTGTCATGGCCCAGCGTATCGTTGAGGTTTTTGAAATTATCCAGATCGATGAAAAACAGCGCGCCCATATGGCGGCCGCGCCGAATGATGGCACAGGCCTGGTGCAAACGGTCCAGCAGCAGGCGCCGGTTCGGCAGCTGGGTCAATGAATCATAGAAAGCCAAGCGTTCAATGTGCGCTTCGGCCAGCTTGCGCTGGGTAATATCGCGCTGGATCGCGACAAAATGGCTGACTTGGCCATGGTCTTGCGCCACCGGCGTAATGTGCGATTCGAGCCAGAATTCCTGACCGGTCTTGGTGTAATTGATCAACTCCACCAGGACCGGTTGGCGCTGTTCGATCGCCGTGCGAATCCGGTCCAGTGCCGTGCGCTGGGTGTTCGGCCCCTGCAGCAGCCGCGGTGAATGTCCGATCACATCGGCGGGCGCATAGCCGGTGATCCTTTCAAACGCATGGTTGACGAACA
>JAKFFK010000195.1:0-9635 GCA_036675285.1 Paucimonas sp.
ATATCAGCTACCGTTGGCCGGGTTCCCATTGGCGCTCACGAGGACCGGCAACAGAAGGGCCATGCTGCGTCGGTTTTGTCAGTGGCGCAGTGATGCTTCTGAACATGGAAGTGATGCGGGAAGTGGGTTTTTTCGACGAGGACTTTTTCTTGTACTACGAAGACGAGGATCTGTGTCAGCGCGCGTTCGCTAAGCGTAAAGCCATCATTGTGGCGCCGCATGTGACGGTAAAACATCTGTCGCGCGGCTCGGTGCGTGGCAATAGCCCCCTGCGCGCCGAATTTTACCGCGGCTATCACCACGCCCAATCCAAACTCATTTTTACCGGTAAGCATGCGGGCATGAAACAGGCTGCGCAGTTACGCCGAAAAACATTATTGTTGGCAATCGTGGCACTGGTGCCGCGTCTGCTGGTCCCGGTGCCGCGCTATGTCGCGCGTCTGGTCGGGCGTATTTGCGGCCTGTGCCAGTTCAAGAAGTAGCCCGATTTTCACCGTAGGGCGCATCACGCTGGGCCCTACTTCAGTTGACGTTACTCCTACTCCTACTCCTACGCTTCCTTACTACTACTTCTGCGTTAATTCGCTCAATACTCGAACCAGACGTTTTCTTCCTTCAGCCATTCGCACAGCTTGCTGCGCAATGCATCGTCGGCGCGCACGCGCCAGTCGTCCGACAGTTGCACTTCGCCAAGCGCGCCGTTCTTCGTGTATTGTACGATGATCCGGCACGCCGCTTCCGACTGCTGGAAAGGCGCAATCATTTCGCGCAATTTCCTGGCGTCGGCCTGGCCATTCATCGACAGCCGCAACGCCTTCACATAGGTGGCGCGGGCCGCGGCAATGTCCATCACCTTTTCGGCGGTGATGCGCAAGCCGCCGGAGAACCGGTCTTCCGACACCTTGCCATGGACCGCCAGAAATTCATCTTCCTTGAACAGGCGCTTGTTCGGATCGTACAATTCGTTATACACCGTCACATCCACAGTAGCGCTGGCGTCGTCGAGCGTCACGATCACCATCTTGCCGCGCTGGGTCATTTGCGTGCGCACCGACACAATTACGCCGGCCATGATGCGTGCATCGCGCGATGGCGACAGGTCGGCCAGCTTGGTGCGGGCAAACTTGCGCGCCTCAGGCGCATACGCATGGAACAGATGGCCGGACAGGTAAAAGCCGAGCGCCGCTTTTTCTTCGGTCAGCCGCTGCTTGTCGCTCCACGGCGCCACCTTCACATATTCGGGTGGCGTTTCCAGGTCGCTGTCATCGCCGCCGAACAGGCTGACCTGGTTAGCCGCGGCTTCAGCTTGCTCGGCGCCTTCCAGCGCCAGGTTGACGGTCGCCAGCAAAATCGCACGGTCGACCTTGAAGCAGTCGAAAGCGCCGGCGCGGATCAGTGACTCGATGGTGCGGCGGTTGATCTGGCGCTTGTCGACCCGCTTGGCAAAATCGAACAGGTCGACAAACGGTCCCGACTGGCGGGCCGCGATGATAGCCTCGATCGCGCTCTGCCCAGAACCCTTGACAGCGCCCAGACCGTAGCGGATACAGGTCGCGCGCCTTTTTTGTTTGCTTCCCTCCCCTTCAAGGGGGTGTAGCGGGGAATTCAGGCGGTCCGCCGCCTGCCCGTGAAACGGCTCAGGCTTACTAGCCTGAGCTCCCGTCTGTGGGTGGGGATGGGGAGCATGCTCCGGCATGAAGCGGTAATCGGATTGATTGATATCCGGCGGCAGTAGTGTCAGGCCGCAGATATCGATCGCATCCTCGACCAGGATCTTGATCTTGTCGGTATCGTCCATCGCCAGCGACAAGTTGGCGGCCATGAAGGCAGCCGGATGGTGCGCTTTCAGGAACGCGGTGTGATACGACAGCAAGGCATAGGCGGCAGCGTGCGATTTGTTGAAGCCGTAGCCGGCAAACTTTTCCATCAAGTCAAAAATCTCGTCAGCCTTTTCTTCCGACAAGCCATTCTTGGCGGCACCCGTACGGAAAATCTGCCGGTGCTCGGCCATTTCCTCGGCCTTCTTCTTGCCCATCGCGCGGCGCAGCAAGTCCGCGCCACCGAGCGAGTAGCCGCCGATCACCTGCGCCATCTGCATCACCTGCTCCTGATACACCATGATGCCGTAGGTTTCCGACAGAATCCCTTCGGTACGCGGGTCCGGATAATCGAAGCGCTCGCCATGCTTGCGCCGGCAGAAATCCGGAATCAGGTCCATCGGGCCCGGACGGTACAAGGCGACCAGCGCGATGATGTCCTCGAAACGGTCCGGTTTCGCATCCTTCAACATGCCCTGCATGCCGCGGCTTTCCAACTGGAACACGGCGACCGTTTTAGCCTTGGTCAGCAGCTCATACGAGGCGCGGTCGTTCAGCGGCAGCTTTTCCAGACTGAAGTCGGCCAGCGCCGGATCGAGCATCTTGATGTAGCGCACCGCCCGATCCAGGATGGTCAGTGTTGTCAGCCCCAGAAAGTCGAACTTCACCAGGCCGACCGCTTCGACGTCATCCTTGTCGTACTGCGACACCACGCCGCCGTCGCCGCCCTGCGTATACAACGGGCAGAAATCGGTCAGCTTGCCCGGCGCGATCAGCACGCCACCGGCATGCATGCCGATGTTGCGAGCGATGCCTTCGACCTGCTGCGCCAGGTCGAGCAACTGCTTGACCTCGTCTTCCTGTTCCATGCGCTCTTTCAAGAGCGGCTCTTCCTGAATCGCATCGGCAATCGTCACCAGCTTGCCCGGCTTGAACGGGATCAGCTTGGAAATACCGTCACAAAAGTTGTAGCCCATGTCGAGTACGCGGCCAACGTCGCGCACCGCGCCCTTGGCGGCCATGGTACCGAAAGTGGCGATCTGCGACACCGCATCGCGCCCGTAGCGGTCCTTCACATACTGGATCACCCGGTCGCGGTTTTCCTGGCAAAAATCGATATCGAAGTCGGGCATCGAGACCCGTTCCGGATTCAGGAAGCGCTCGAACAGAAGGTTGTAGGCAAGCGGATCCAGATCGGTAATCTTCAATGCGTACGCCACCAGGGAACCGGCGCCGGAGCCGCGGCCCGGGCCGACCGGCACGCCATTGTTCTTGCCCCACTGAATAAAGTCGGCCACGATCAGGAAGTAGCCGGGGAAGCCCATCTTGATGATGGTATCGGTTTCGAACTTCAGCCGGTCTTCGTAGCGCGTGCGCACTTCCGCGCGTTTGGCTTCATCCGGAAACAGCTGGACCAGGCGCTGCTCCAGTCCCTCTTTGGATTGCTGCTCCAGGAATTCATCGATGCTGATGCCGCCCGGGGTCGGAAAGTCAGGTAGCTTGGGCTTGCCCAGTTCCAGGTTCAGGTTGCAGCGTTTGGCGATCTCAAGCGTATTTTCCAATGCCGCCGGCATGTCGGCAAACAGCGCCGCCATTTCCGCCTGCGTCTTGAAATACTGCTGGTCGTTGAAGCGCTTGACGCGGCGCGCGTTGGCCAGGATTTCGCCCTCGGCGATACAGGTACGCGCCTCGTGCGCGGTGAATTCCGCCTGGGTCAGGAACTGCGTCGGATGGGTCGCCACTACCGGCAAACCGACACGCGCCGCCAGCGCCACCGAATGACGCACCTGCTGCTCCATGTTGGCTTGTCCGGCGCGCTGGATTTCAATGTAAAAATGGCCAGGAAAAATCGCGGCCCAGCGCTGCGCGCATTTTTCGGCGGCAGCCAGGTTGCCATGCTCGATGGCGATGCCGATATCGCCAAAATGCGCACCCGACAATGCGATCAAGCCGCCCGGCGCCAATTGCTGCAGCCATTCGGCACGCATCTCGGCACGGCCGCGATGCAGGTTGCTCAGCCATGCGCGGGAAAGCAGTTCGCACAGCTGCAGGTAACCATCGCGGTTCTTGACCAACAGCAGCAAGCGTGACGGCCGGTCGCGCTCGTCGTCATTGGTGATCCAGACATCGCAGCCGGCAATCGCCTTGATGCCCTTGCCGCGTGCCGCCTTGTAAAACTTGATCATGCCGAACAGGTTGGCCAGATCGGTAATGGCCAGTGCCGGTTGCCGGTCGTTTGCTGCTGCCTTGACAACATCGTCGATGCGCACCAGGCCATCGGCGATCGAATATTCGGAGTGCAGCCGGAGGTGAATGAATTGCGTGGAAGTCATCCGGATATTTTACCCGCTCACAACTCCCAGACAGCGCTAATCGGGACCAAATTTGCCGAGATTCGATAAATTTATCCACACTTATGCAAAGCTTAAAATTGCTAGATATGTTATGCATTCTTTAGCAAGGCACTCGAAAACCTGCGCCGCAGCGCTTATAATGTCGGTAAATCAAAGACTTAGTAAAACCATGCAGCCCAATTCGCCCATCGTCAATATCGCCGCCTACAAATTCATCTCGTTCGACGACACGCTTGCAAAACGCCCGCAGTTCCAGGCGCTGTGCCGCGAGCTCGATTTGAAGGGCACCATCCTGCTCACTCCGGAAGGCATCAACCTGTTTCTGGCAGGCGTGCGCGAATCGGTCGACCGCTTCCTGGCGTGGCTGCGCGCAGACCAGCGTTTTGCCGATCTCGAAGTCAAGGAAAGCTATTCCGACACGCAGCCGTTCAAGCGCATGCTGGTCAAGATCAAACGTGAAATCATCACGATGAAAATGCCGCTGATCCAGCCTGAAAAAGTCCGCGCGCCGGCAGTCGACGCCAAAACACTCAAGCGTTGGCTGGATGCCGGCGTTGACGACGCCGGCAAGCCGGTGGTGATGCTCGATACCCGCAATGCCTTCGAAGTCGATGTAGGCACTTTTGACAACACCATCGATTACCGCATCAAAAAATTCAGTGAATTTCCCGATGCCGTTGCCAAGGATCGGGACAACCTGGCTGGCAAGACCATTGTCAGCTTTTGCACCGGCGGCATCCGCTGCGAGAAAGCGGCGATCCACATGAAAAACGTCGGCTTCGACAGCGTCTACCAGCTCGACGGCGGCATCCTGAAATATTTCGAGGAAGTCGGCGGCGAACATTACAATGGCTCTTGCTTCGTGTTCGATTACCGGACCGCGCTCAATCCGGAACTCGCGCCCTCAGGGGAGATCCGTTGCCGCAATTGCGATGCGGTGGTCAAACCGAACGAACAGGAATCGCCGTTGTTCATCTACGGCAAATTCTGCCCGCATTGCGTCACCGAATAACGCAGACGCATCGCGATGCGCGCTACTTTGCGGCCTGCTTTCGCCGCAGCATTTCGGTGCGCATGCTTTCCATCTGATCGCGCACGTGGCCGCGAATGAATGCCTCGCTGATTCCCAGTGGGATCCATATATTCGGCACGGCTTCGCTGTCGTAGATGATACGGGTTGCCTCGCCTTCAGCCAGCAAGCGCGTCATTACCCGACCTGATTTCAGGCTGCTGCCCGCGACCACCGTCGACAGTATTGCGCGATAAGGCGTCAGCTCGACCTCCCGGACATAGTCATACGCCAGTGAAAACGGCCCAATCGCGACAGTGCCGGCCTGGGCCAGACGTACGCGATTGTCATGGCGATCGATGATCTTGCTGGTGTCGAGGTTCGGCATGAACTGCGGCATCTTTTCATAATCGATCAGCACGTCCCAGGCTTGCCGAGGCGCCACCGGCACCAGCATGGCGGTGGTAACGAACACCACCCCGCCGTCTTTCCTGACATGCACCGCAATGCCGTCGGCATCGTCAGCGGCAGCAGGGACCGCGCCCAGCCATACCGAAAAAAGTATAAAAATGAAGCTTGCCTTAAAGCGTGCAAAAAACACGAGCATAATTGCCGGTTAATCCGGTTTCCTGTGAATACCGCTACAGTTTACCGCGTCATTCTCCGGAAGACCCAAACTCCTGCGCCAGTGAGGGCGCTGCCTCCATGGAGGATGCCACTTGCGCTTCTGCCGTCACGATAGTCGCTGCCGGCGCCGCTTGCGACTGCGCAGCCTGCGTTTCTTCAGCATCTGCTGTTGCAGTGGCAGCTTGCGCTGTGTCTAACTGCTTTTCTTTTTCAGCGTTTGCCAGCGTCTGTGCAGCACGTGCTGCCGCCAATTTATCATTTTCCTGATACTGGGTATCCATATGCACCCAAGTGGCAATCCCCATTAAAACACCGGCGATGAGCGGCAGCGGCGGCGGTGCAGCGAACAGCACCATCATATTGTTGACTGCAGCGCCGCCCCACAAAGCCGATGAGGTTTTCAGTGTCAAGCGCTTATCATCTTCCGGCAGCGTTTCGGCATATTTTGCCAAGCCTATCTTCATGCCGGTGATGGCAACCAATCCAAGCGGCGATGTGGAAATGAGCGGATTCATTTCGATTGCACCGGAAGACAAAGCAAGACTGGTGGTGACGCCATCGGCCACCGCTGCGGTAATCGCACCGTTGGCGGCACCAGTCTCAATCGATGCCGCGTCGACGGGCAGCTGTAGCGCATTGTTTTGTCCAGCCGCCATCGTTGTTGCCATGGCCGGGGCTCCCGGCAAAGCCTGTTTGGCTTGTCTGGTCGCCACCATGCTCATGGCATCTGACGAAATCGCGCTTACATGCATGTTTTCAAGATCGATATTTTGTGCGTAAGCATTCACGGAATAGGCACACAAAATTAATCCAAGAATTTTTGTTAACCGGGAAAAATTGTTCGACCTTGATGAGTATTTCATTGTCTACTCCTGTATGTGTCGCTTCCCGGAAATGGCGCGAACCTGCCCAGACAATCAATGCTGCCTGGTCATGTTTAAGAGTAGAAATTTTGAGGGGTGACGATATTGATTAAATTTAAGAGATTCTCCGTGGCGATCAATCTATATCAACAGCCATGCTGAACGCATGAATGTTTTAAATATCACGATGAATATCCTGCGACTTAATTTTTTGCAGGCATCAAAAATAAAATGAAATAGTGCATCGTATATGGCGATATATGGCGAGCGCTCGCTCCGATTTGCATCGCATGCATTCCGAGCCTATGCAAACAACATGGAGCTTAAAAGTTCTTTTGAGATAGCTCTTATGAAGTTGACGGCATCGATGAAATCAAGGAAGTCAATTGAGGTGAGAGATCGAATACGTCAATGGTGTCGATGACGTCGATAATCCCACTTGGCCAACATGCACGATAACAACTCCTGTGCATTTGCCATCGTATGAAAAAGACTGTATTTTCTGCCGGGTGGCCGACAAATAACAATGAACTCAACAAGTTGGCGAACCTTGCATAATTGTCAATATAGCAATTAAATTTCACTTAAATGCTTAGCTACTGTGTTTTTTCTATACCAAGTATCTATACTAATAAACAATTGATACAATACAATTAAATGTTTTTTATTTTCCCTGTATCTACCCTTGAAAGGATATCCTTATGAAAAAAATACTTCTGGTTTCCGCATTGTTTAGTTTGATGGCAGGTCAAGCCATGGCCCAAGCTGCACCTGCGGCTCCTGCAGCAGCGGCCCCTGCTGCACCTGCTGCTGCTGCCGCACCGGCTGCTGCTGCACCGGCGGCGGCTACTGCTGCTGCTGCTGGCCTGTCAACAGCTGCCATGGTCTCTATTGGCGTAGCTGTTGCTGCCGTTGCTTCTGTCGCCAGCAACAGCGATTCGACTGTCAGCCACGCTGCAACAACGCACCATTAATTCATCGCACCATGAATACCCGGGTGAGGCTTCGCGGCGTCACCCGATCCTCTCCGCAATACTTCTCAGCCCTTCTCTGTCTGCCCTACCAATCATCCTTGCTCATTGTTAGAGAGCAAGCGCCAGCTTTTTTGCATAAAACAAGCATTTCCGCGATCAACTGCGAACCAACTTGGCGGTAAATTCTGCTCATTTGATTAATCTCAAGCAACTTTTTCAAGTCACTGGTATTCTTTCAATCCGTTGGCAATAGAACATAAGAACCACAATGGGAACCAGAATGAGACCAGTTCCACCAAAAAAAAACTTGCCCGAATACTTGGCAAACAGCTGCATTTTTATCGGTTTGACACTGTTGTTTCTTGATTCCGTGCCAATCATGCATTTCATGATGCCGATGAATGAACTGACGCGGGCCGACTTTTTAATCGCTGCCGGAATGATTCCTCATCTCACCCTTGGCGCGGCAACAGTTGCCAACATAAGCCTCATCTGAAACTAGTACAAAGCTGCAGCTGCAACAGCCATTTCCTTGCTATCTCTAGCAAAATTTTACCAAGCCCTTATTCCGGGCAGTCCAGTATCCGCAGGTGCCTATTTCCTGTTTCCTGGCTACCAACGAGTCGACTTCCACCACGTCGTCCAAAAACCTGACGGCTAAGCCTCCCGGCACCGGCAGGCTTTATGCGACACCCATTTCAAATACCCACTGAATTCGTAAGGCGTATCACTGGATTTTATCAAGTGACTTTGCGTGTTCGAAACCATTGAGCAAGTACCGCCTCTTCGAGGCTACCTGCTGCCACGTCAAGCATGGTTTGAATGGCTTCCATCTGGGTGAACTGGATTTTCACATCATTGTCGAGCAGGAAAAGACGCGCAACAATCCATGCTGTACGCTTGTTGCCATCGGCAAAGCCATGATTTTTTGCGAGGCCGTATGCATAGGCGGCAGCGAGATCGTACACATCCGGCGCAGGATTGCCGTAGGTATCGAGTTGCTGCGGACGCGCCATGGCGGACTGGACAGCATTCATGTCGCGGACGCCATCCAGTCCGCCATGCTGGGCTAACTGGACATCATGCACCGCCAGCACCACATCCTCCCGGATCCAGTGCCAGTTCACTTGGCCAGCACGCGAAGAATTTCGCGGTCATCGTGCATGATTTGTTCGGCTAAGGCCATTTGCCGGGCGAAATCCGGATTGTAGGGGGTGATGCGATAGCCGCCACCCGGCGCTTCCGTTAAATACAGCGCATCGCCTTTTTGCACGCCCAGTTTTGCTTTGGCTTCTTTATTCACAATAAAACCTTCGGATGCACCCACCGTCGTTAATTTAAAAGTCAGCATGACCCCTCCATCTATATAACATCGATTATATACCACCTGATTTATAGAGAGCCAAGTCAAACTAGCCTGCCAAGCAGCATCACTTGCAGGAGAAGCGGCTGCTACACGATGCGGCCTATTCGGCTTCATCCAGATAGATTCCATCCAATCTAACAATTCTTAACCTATTCCTTAAAGCAATTTCCATCTCATCAAGTTATACTACTGACACTTTCCAAAATTACATTTAAATTTCCAAAAGCAACCATTCTGGAACAAATCAAAGAAATCAAATTCTGCTCCACTTCCTTTAAAAATAAGCTGATTAACAAGACATATTTACGACAGAAAATTTAAATCTCTCTGGGAAGCATGGTACTCGGATAAAATTAACCAGCGGTAATACGGAAATACTTATGTCATGGAATTGCCTGTAGTAATCGTCGACTCATCCAACTCCATCACGTAGATATGTACTGCCCCTGCCAACGTCGCCCTCTGGCTCCACACTGCTCTAAATATGGATATGTGTTTCCGGGGTGGATATGGCAACAAAGCTAAAATAAGTAATAACAAGCAATAACAAATATTAGATGCGAGCTTTATGAAGTTTTTTGCGGTGTCATTTTTATGTGCGGCATTTGTGACATTTCTGGTCGTG
>JAKFFK010000243.1:0-9622 GCA_036675285.1 Paucimonas sp.
GCCGAGCGATACAAAAAAATAAGGGGGCATGATTCGAATTAACTTTCCAGCAACCGGTGGTGCTTCAGGTGAGGCAGAAGGATGGCAGAGCGCGGCACACACGGTACCGACAGCATCATCGTAATGGATGGATTGCATCGACGTCCAGCTTCGATTGGAAAAACTCAGGATCTTTATGCGACAGGCATGCCAGCTTTGCAAGCTGCTGTGCAATCGATAACAGGTGCTGGCATAATAGTTTTTAAAGATGCAAGAATGCTGCTTTGCGGATATCTTGCTGGCCGATGCAGATCGATGCCAGGTAATCCATGGAAACTGGAGAAAAAGCCGATGAACGATACCCGCAGCCGGATAGATAGATTTTGCAAACGCTATCGACTTGACTTGCCGATCCTGCTGGCGTCTATGGCGGGCGCCTGTCCGCCCTCCCTGTCGATTGCGGTGGCCAAGGCTGGCGGTGCCGGCGCTTGCGGCGCCTTACTGATGCAGCCGGCGGAAATTGCGGCCTGGGCTGCCGCAGTGCGGACTCAGACCGACCGGCCGTTCCAGATGAATCTATGGATTCCCGATCCGGCACCGGAACGCAATGACGAACACGAAACCCGGGTACGGAATTTTCTCGAAACATGGGGTCCGGCAATTCCTCCCGATGCCGGCAATGCCGTTCCCGTGGATTTTCATGCCCAGTGTGCAGCCTTGTTGGCGGCGCGCCCGGCAATCGTGTCTTCAATCATGGGTCTGTTCTCGCCCGAATTCGTCGCCAGCTTGAAGGCAGAAGGGATTGCCTGGTTTGCCACCGCGACCACGGTGGCCGAAGCCAAAGCCGCCGAAGGCGCCGGTGCCGATGCCATTATTGCGCAAGGCATGGAGGCGGGTGGACACCGTGGCTGCTTTGATGCGAGTCGTGCAGAAATGACGCAGACGGGATTATTTGCTCTGTTGCCGGCCATCGTGGATGCGGTGCGCTTGCCGGTGGTGGCCACTGGCGGGATTGCTGATGCTCGCGGAATTGCCGCAGCGCTTACGCTGGGCGCCAGTGCGGTGCAGATCGGCACCGGATTTCTGCGCTGCCCGGAAGCCGGGATTCATCCGGTGTGGGCGCAGGCGCTGGCCGAGACGCTGCCGGAAAAAACCTTGCTGACCCGCGCCTTCAGCGGGCGTGCCGGGCGCAGCATCGCCACTGACTATGCGCTGGCGGCAAGCGCCGCCGGTGCGCCGCCGCCGGCGCCGTATCCAGTGCAGCGCGGCCTGACCGCAACCATGCGCAAACATGCGCAGGAAACCGGCGACCTGCAACGCATGCAAGCCTGGGCCGGGCAGTCGGCTGCCATGGCACGGGCAGAACCTGCGGGAGAAATTATCCGGTCATGGTGGAATGGCGCACTACAGCTCTTGCCGTGATGCGATAAAACACGTCAAGGAATCAGGCCTTGCACATTCCCGGCGCGGCTGAAAGATCATCGTGATTGGCAAGCATGGTCCGGTTGCGTCCGTGGTTCTTGGCGCGGTAAAGGGCGCGGTCGGCACGCTCGATGGTTTGTTTCACGTCTTCAGTGGCAGCGTATTCGGCAACGCCGGTCGAAATCGTCATCGAGAACTGCTGGTGTTGATAATGGATCGGCAAGGCGGCGACATCGCTCCTGATTCTTTCGGCACAGGCCAGCGCTGCCTGCGCCTGCGTATTGACCAGCACCAGCATGAATTCCTCGCCGCCGTAACGCGCAAAATAATCCTGGCTGCGCATGACTTTCTGCGCCACTTCGGCAAAACATGCCAATGCATGGTCGCCCGCCGCATGGCCGAAAGTATCGTTGATCTTCTTGAAAAAATCGAGATCGATCAAGCATACGCAAAAGGTGGCGTTGCCCCTGCCTACTGATGCCACTTCGCGCTCGAGCACTTCCATGATGAAACGCCGGTTGTAGGCGCCAGTCAGTTCGTCATGCGTGGCCAGCATGCGAATCTTGTCGAGCGCCTTGCTCAATTCCTCGTTGCGCGTACGCAGCCGCGTCCTCAGCAAGGTAATGGAGCCGCCCATCAGGGCAAACCATGGCGTGACAATAACCAGCGCCAGCAATTGGACCAGTTCAAGCTTCATGTCCAACCCGGCTTCGCCTTGTAGGTAAGCGACCAAAATGATGGTGCCATACAGCAGCAGTGCCGCCGCGCCAACCTTCAGCAGATCCCGCGTGACCAGCCGGAACAATCCGAACATATAGGAAAAAAAGAAAAAGAACATCATTGCGGCCCGGGCTTCCAGCGCGTAATGCAGGCCGACGCCGATGATGAGCAGGCTCGAATAAAGCTGCAGCAAGGTCAGGCTCGGATCGGCAAAGCGGCGATTCCAGCCGCTCCTGATCAGCATATAGAATGTGCCATTGAGCGCGCATACCAACAGCAGCAATGCGGTCAGCCTTAAAGGGGTAAACCGGGTGAGGTCCAGTTGATAGCAGATGAAAACGAAAGCATATCCGAGCAGGTAGGACGCAAAAGCCATCAGCAGGCGCTTGATATTGGTCGCCTGTTTCGGATCGCTGCCAAAAATGACATGGTGCCAGGCACTGCCGCTGGCAGAATCTGCTTGGTGCAAATCTGGGTGAATGACAGCTCCCTGTGAGGTCGAGATAGCTTCAGGCGCAGCAGGCAACATGTTGTGTGAAATATTGTTATTGGTAGGGCCTGACGATTGTTATGTCAGCTTACCATTGTGCTTGCTTTCTCACAATATTGTGCACTGCCGGCAGTGCACAAGCCACGGGTTTTGATGCGCAGCACAGGCCGGTCGTCGGGCATGAGGCGGGCTGGGTGTATGCCTGTGACGCACAAGCCCTGCCTGCTGCCGAGCCGCTTAAAGGGCTTAACAGCCTTGTCGTGGCAACGCCGGCTGATAGCACCAGTGCCAGGGTTCATAAATGAATCCCAAGGCATTGCCGCGCGGGTAGGAAAGCGTGAAGCCGAACCGGCCGGCATGCGCACTCAGCCAGCGAAAGGCGTCGGTGTCTTCAAACGGTTCTTCGGTGGGCATGCAGCCAGGCGTGTTGATGTCGACCGCGCAGCCGCTATGGTGCTCGCTATAGCCGGGCGGCGCGCTCAAGGTCAAAATGGTGTCGATCGGCGTGCCATGTGCCAGTTTGTTGCGGATGATGTCGATCTGACGCTCGATGCTGCGAAACGCCGATACCAGCTCGACGTTGACGCCATCCTGTTGCGCCGCGCATTTCAATTCCAGCCATGCCTGCGCCGCAGCCGGCACTAGCAAATAGGCGGTGCCATCGGCAGCGGTTTCAGCCACCACCAGTTCTAGCGCTTCGGCATGAAACGGCAAGCGTTTTTGCGCAATCAGTGTCGGCGCGATGCCGAGCGCATCCAGCGCCAGGCTGATTTTTTCCGGGATGGCAGGCAAAGTCATGAAGTGGGCGGGTGCGGGTTGGCGATGCGTTATGACATGGCGCGCAAAAAGTCCGGCGTGTGCGCCACGCCTGATTCCGGCTGGGCCAGTTCGTTACTGTTGGCCGCCACTTTTCGCGGTGACACTTGCTTGATTCTCACCCTGCGGCCGAATGCCGTCATGAATGCCGCATACTCGTCAGAACAGGGGCGGATGCCAAAGCTGGCTGCCTTGACCTTGCCTTCGACCAGCGTATCCCCGAAATCATATGAATAATCCCCCATTGCCCAAGCAGATTCATCCTTGTGTGCCAACTTCATTTGCATCATTTTTCCTAATTGCAGAACAGAGTAGTGTGATTGGCCGGGTTATTATTTTCCAGCCAGCAATCAACTTTAGCGTGCTTGCCGCTCTCCATCAAGAGAGGAAACCGTTTCGAACTGAAAATATTTTAAGTACACAACAGCCGCTGGTCGATACTGTTATCCAGGCGATAATTTTGAAGCAAAACGACATGCCGGTTTGTCATTTTCCCCCTGCATCTGGCATGTCGAGCGAGCATTGCACGAGCGGAATTTATTCGCAGGGACGAATATGCAAGCGCTCTTTGATTCCGCTTGGCTAGTCGCTTAGCGTTTACGAATTGCTGGGAAAGTTAGGTGTTTCTTATATATCTATTGATAAAATGTAAGTTTCATTTATGCAAGTCATTCGATGATCTCGGAATTGAATTTTGGTTTGGCCGGGAATGCCAAGTAAGCTTTTGTGGAAAACGATGGTTAACCAATGTGCAGTGCCCTTGTAAATTTCTTATCATGCTATGTTAAGCAGCCACTCAGAATAAACTGTGAGCGTCTGCGGCTGCAGGCGGCGCGCTGCAGCGTTGCCCGGTCGCCTTGCATCGCATCCACCTGCAACCACATTCATCTCACATTTTATTCTGAGTGGGTACTTGGAAATTTTCCCCGGAACCTGCATTGCCCGGATAGACACCAGTCATGGCCGGTATGGCAAGGACAATACACAGGATCCGATCCGCGATTGAAGCTGACATTATGCAAAACACGAGCAACAACTTGGCATTTCTGAGTGGCGGCGGTGAACTGGGTGCGCTGATGCGCAGCCGCGACTGGTCAGGCTCGCCGCTCGGGCCGCCACAGGACTGGCCGGCCGCCTTGCATAGCGTCGTGTCGCTGATGCTGGGCTCAAAATTTCCAATGTTTGTCATCTGGGGCACGGAACTGACTTGTTTGTACAACGATGGCTATGTGCCGATACTAGGGGTGCGCCATCCGCAAGCGCTGGGCAGTCCGTTCATCCGCGTCTGGCCGGAAATCTGGAAAGACATCTCGCCGCTGATCGATCGTGCATTGTCGGGCCAGGCCATCTACTTTGACAATCTGCCGCTGACAATTGAGAGCCATGGTTTTCCGGAACAGATCTGGGTCACCTTTTCCTATTCGCCGATCCGTGACGAAAGCGGCGCGGTAGCCGGCATGTTCTGCGCCTTTACCGAGACCACCACGCAGGTGCTGGCCGAGCGTCGCCAAGCCTTTCAGCTGGAAATGACGGATCGCTTGCGCGAGCTGGGAGAACCGGACGACATCACGGCAGTGGCTGCTGAACTGCTGGGACGCCATCTGGGTGTGGCACGTGTCGGCTATGCCGAGATCGACGCGGCTGGAGAAAGATTCAGGGTCACGCGCGACTGGACCAATGGCAGCGCGGCCAGCCTTGCGGGCGAAACCAGGCAGCTCGATGATTTCGGTCCGGCGGCTGTGGCAGCCCTGCGTGCCGGTGAAACGCTGCGGCTGGACGACATCGTGACAGACGTTCGTTCGGCAGCATACGCCGATGCGTACGCCAGTATCGGCACGCGTTCCCTGATCGTCGTGCCATTGATTCGTGCCGGACAACTGAGCGCGATTCTCTATTTGCATGAAACCGTGCCGCGCCGCTGGAGCGAGGTTGACGCGGCGTTGGCTGAAGAGGTCGCTGAGC
Organism: Paucimonas sp.; assembly: GCA_036675285.1. Lineage (GTDB taxonomy): Bacteria > Pseudomonadota > Gammaproteobacteria > Burkholderiales > Burkholderiaceae_D > Paucimonas. The sequence goes on from JAKFFK010000243.1 coordinate 5,390, forward strand.
GGACCTGGGCCACGGTGGAGCGCGCGCGCGCCGAGAACGCATTGAAGCAGCGACTGGCGGCAGAAGGCGAGCGTCTGCGCATGATGTTTGCACAGGCGCCCGGATTCATTGCCGTGCTGCGCGGCCCCGATCATGTGTTCGAATTGGCCAATGCGGCATATTTGCACTTGGTCGGCAAGCGCGACCTGGTGGGTAAGCCGGTACGTGAAGTGATGCCTGAAGTGGCAGGGCAGGGATTTTTTGAAATGCTCGACCACGTCTACGCGAGCGCTACCTCGGTGTCGGCTCACGATGCGCCTCTGATGCTGCAAGCGAAGCTGGGGGCGCCGCCGACGCGCCGCTTTGTCGATTTTATATTTCAGCCGATCATCGAAGTCGACCAGAGCGTTTCCGGCATTTTCGTCGAAGGCTACGATGTCACCCAACGAAAACTTGCGAGTCAGGCGCTGCAAGCCAGCGAGGCGCGCTATCGGACCTTGGTCGAGACCATTTCGGCAGTGATCTGGCATACGGATCGCCATGGCAATCTGTTGCCGGGCAACCTATCCTGGGCCAAATTTACCGGCCAGAGCGAAGCGCAGTACGTCAAGCAGGGCTGGCTGGACGCGGTGCATCCCGACGACCGTGCCGCCACCATCCAATCATGGCAGACAGCCCTATCGCAACTGACATCTTACACCACGGCGTTTCGCCTGCGCCGCCACGACGGACAGTACCGGCATGTGGTTTCCAGCGCTGCGCCGGTGCACTCCGACGACGATCTTGGCGCTGAATGGATCGGCAATTGCACCGACGTGACCGAGTACAGAAGGGCTGAAGAAGCGTTGCGCGATACCGATCGCAGGAAAGACGAATTTCTGGCGATGCTGGCGCATGAATTGAGAAATCCGCTGGCGCCGATCAGCACCGCTGCCCAGATTCTCAAGATGATCAGGGTAGATGAACCTCGGGTGCAGCAAGCCAGCGATATCATCCAGCGCCAGGTCAAGCATATGACCAGCCTGATCGATGACTTGTTCGATGTGTCGCGGGTTGGCCGCGGCCTGGTCACGCTTGAGCGTGCGGTGCTGGAGCTGCAGCAGATTGTGAGCGGTGCGGTAGAACAAGTGCGTCCGCTGATAGAAAAACGGCAGCACCGGCTGACGATCCAGATGGCCGGCGAACCGCTGTATGTCGAAGGCGACAAAACTCGGCTGGTGCAGGTGCTGGCAAACTTGTTGAACAATGCTGCCAAATATACGCCGGAAGGCGGCGAAATCATGCTGCGCGCAGAGACAATTGACGGCCATGCAGAGATCACGGTGCAAGACAATGGCGTAGGCATTGCGGCACAATTACTTCCTGATATTTTCAATCTGTTCATGCAGGGTGAGCGTTCATCGGATCGTTCCGGCGGCGGACTGGGGGTCGGCCTGGCGCTGGTCAGTAACCTGGTGCGGTTGCATGGCGGCGAGGTTGCCGCACACAGTGCAGGCAAGGGCAAGGGCAGCGTATTTACCGTGACGTTGCCGCGCCTGCAACAGCAGGTTGGCGACATTGGCATTTAGTTTGTGCTTCGAATGACACAGGTGTGTCACTTGCGCTTCGTGGAGTAGTCGCGATGCGCTGAAACCGGGCCTGCACCCGGTTTCAGGCAAAGTGCCGCAGCTTATGCTGCCTGACGCTCCAGCGTCTGCACATTGTCGGTGCCAATTGCCACCTTGCGCGGTTTCATGGTTTCCGGGACTTCCCGGGCGAGTTCGATGTTCAGCAAGCCATTGTCGAGTTGCGCACCGACGACCTTTACATGATCGGCCAGCTGAAAGCGCTGCTCGAAATCGCGTGCCGCAATGCCGCGGTGCAAGAAGCTGCGCTTGCCGTCTTCGCGGGTCTTGCGGCCGACAATTTTCAAGGTGTCGCGCTCGGTTTCGATATCCAGTTCCGAACGATTGAAACCGGCGACTGCCATCGTGATGCGGTAGCGGTCTTCCGATACCAGTTCAACGTTATACGGCGGGTAGCTCGGCTGCGTGTCGCTGCGCTGCGCCTCGTTGAACAATTGGGCCAGCCGGTCGAAGCCGATGGCGGAACGGTACAGCGGAGTAAAGTCGTATGATTGCATGGTGATATCCTCAAAAAAAGTAAGCGATATGGTTGGTGCGGACCTCGCTTGAGCATCCGCTTACTGGATATTGGCATCGCGGTCCGGCTTTTCAAGGCCTTGAAAAATCACCGGTTGGCCCCTATGTCTACAAGATTTTTTGGGTGTAGCCAGGCATCTTGCGTGTTTGATCGTGCCTGGCGCTCGCCGCATTATTGCGAACGGAAAAGCTTTTTCCATTAAAATGCCGGTATCGGATTGTGCGTTCCGGCTCGGCTGGCATCATGCAGGCGCCCGCAATCCGTCTGTGCATACGCGTGCGCTTGTCGGTGCATCCTGTGTGCCGGAGGCCGTTGTCCTCTGCTTTTACATACAGCCTATGCCCCACCATACTCCCCTGATTACCGCCATCGTTGGCGGTCTGGTCATGGCATTCATCTTTGGCGCGCTGACTAACCGGCTGCGCATGCATCCATGACACAGCCATCCAATGCTCGACGTTGCATGTGCGCGGTGTGCCTGCGTGCGCAAACGGCTTGCATTTGTCATTGGATCACGCCAGTCGCGCCGGCGCTTGAAGTCGTGATCCTGCAGCATCCACTGGAAGTCGGTAATGCCAAAGGCAGCGCGCGCCTGCTGCATTTGAGTTTGCCGCAGAGTCGGCTGGTAATTGGTGAAGTTTTTTCGGTGCAGGCATTGCGCGCTTTGCTGCACGCGCCGTTGGACCTGCAGCAGCGTGCCGGAGCAGGACTGCCGGCGGCCAGGCGGGCAATCCTGCTGTATCCGGATATGCCTGCGGATGGCGCAACCGGCATGCCTGCGCCGCCGGTGTTGGCACCGGCACAGTTAAGCGACCCGGCCCAGTTGCGTTTGATCGTGCTGGATGGCACCTGGCGCAAGAGCCGCAAAATGCTGTACCTGAATCCGCTGCTGCACCAATTGCCGCGGCTGTCGTTGCAAGATGCGCCGCCCTCGCGCTACCTGATGCGCAAGGCGCATCGCTCGCATCAATTGTCGACGCTGGAAGCGACTTGCTACGCACTGATGCAGCTGGAAGGGCAGTATGAAAAATTTCAGCCACTGTTGTCGGCGTTCGACGGTTTTGTCGCGCAGCAGCTTGGATGCCGCGCACCAGCAGGCCTTTCCGGCGCGACAGGGTCGTAAGCGTTCGCTTAACCGCGCCTTCTGGCCGCGCTCTGGCTCTCAATCAGGCAGGGCAGGGCGCCAAGCAGGCTGGTCTGTGCATCATGGTCATGCCTCATACCGAAAAACATTTTGCTTCAACCATGAACTGGCGGAATTCACGTTCCGGCAATGGCTTGCTAAAGTAATATCCCTGTCCTTCGTCACAGCCGTTCTCAATCAGAAAGTCGAGCTGTTCCCGGGTTTCGATGCCCTCGGCCACCACTGAGCGTTTCAGGCTGTGCACCAGCGCCAGCACCGCATGGGTGATGGCGACGTCTTCGGCGTCACCCGGCAGATCCCGGATGAAAGAACGGTCAACCTTGACGCTATCGACCGGCAGCCGCTTCAGGTAGGCCAGCGACGAATAGCCGGTGCCAAAGTCATCCACAGACAAATGCACGCCCAGCCGCTTCAATTGCTGCAGGGAGCTCATCAAACGTTCGGCATTTTCCATCAACATGGTTTCGGTGATTTCCAGTTCCAGGCTTCCCGGTCGCAGGCCGTAATCGCGCAACAGCTGCTCGACCTTGAAAAAGAAATGGTCATCGGAGAACTGGCTGTACGCAAGATTGACCGCAATGCGGATTTCCTGCAGGCCCTGCCGTTGCCAGTCACGGCAATGCTCGCATACCTGGCGGATTGCCCACATGCCCATGTCGGCAATCATGCCCATGTCTTCGGCCAGCGAAATGAAGCGGTATGGCAGCAACAAACCGTAATCCGGATGGTGCCAGCGCATCAGCGCTTCGGCGCCGCTGATGCAGCCGGTTTTCAGGTTGATCTTCGGTTGGAAATGTAATGTCATTTCGCCGCGCTCAAGCGCATGCCGCAAGGTTGACTCCATGGCATAACGTTCCCGGCTTTGCATTGCCATCGAAGCCGAGTAATAACGGAAGTCGCCCCGACCTTCGGTTTTGGCACGGTACATCGCAATGTCTGCATGTTGGACCAGCGTCTCGACATCGATA
>JAKFFK010000042.1:0-9566 GCA_036675285.1 Paucimonas sp.
ATCCCGGCCTGGTCGAGCATCTTGCGTGCGGCAGCCAACGCCTTGGCGCCTTCTTCTTGATGCAGTTGCTTGATCTGCGCTGCATCGATGAAGGTGCTGATGCCGCCATGCACCGGATGTTGCACATTAATCAAATGCAGCTCCGCTGTCTCGCCAGCCTGGATCTTGTTGATCATGTGAGCCACCGCCCGCAAGGCGCTGGGCGAATCATCGATTGCAATCAGAATTTTGGACATGAAGGTGCCTCTGCATTATGTAGAAAAGGTGCGACGACCGGGCGCGCCGGCATTACGGCTTGCCGGTCGGTTGCTGGTCATTGTTGGCCAGGTCAACCATCGCGGCGCGTCTGGCCTGGGTTCTTGCCGCCAACCCCTTGCCGACTGCAACCACCAGGATCGCACCCAATATCGGCCCCAGCCATTGGGCCATTGGCAGCGCCAGCATGATGGACTCCTTGAGCGCCACGTCGGTTACCAGCATGCCGCCGGCAATCCAGCCCAGCAGCGCGCCGCCGAGGACGATCACGATCGGAAACCGGTCCATCAGCTTGATCACCAGCTGGCTGCCGAGCAAAATGATCGGAATCGACAGCAGCAGGCCAAAAACCACCAGCACCAGGTTGTCGCCGGCGGCGCCGGCAATCGCGATCACGTTATCCAGGCTCATCACCGCGTCAGCAATGATGATGGTCTTGATGGCACTCGCCAAGGTGGCACCGGCTTCGATATGGTGTCCGCCTTCTTCCGGCTCCGGCTGCAGCAGCTTGATGCCGATCCAGAACAGCAGCAGCGCTCCAATCAGTTTCAGGTAAGGCACGGCCAGCAGGCTGACTGCAAAAAAGATCAAAATCACGCGCAAGCCGATGGCGCCGGCCATGCCCCACAGGATGCCGAGCTTACGCTCGCGTTCCGGCAATCGACGGCATGCGAGGCCGATCACCACGGCGTTATCGCCCCCCAAAACAATATCGATTGCGACAATTTGCAATAGCGCGATCCAAAACTGCGGACTACTAAAATCCATGATGACCTTTCAAACTTGAACTATCCAGCGCGAAACCGGCATTATGCGCTGTTCCGGCAAAATTGTAATAATTGAACGTTTATCGCAACGCCAGCTCCGCAGGCAAAACTATTGCCAATTCTGTCACGACCCCTGCAAAATTGCACTGCGCAATCGAGCAATCACGGCCGGCACCTCCTACCAGAAGTGCCGACCCGCTTATCATGAACCAGTCTACGACTGTCCCATTTGCTGGTTTTCAAACTTGCTTGCGCAAACCGGGGAGGCCGAGTATCTTTCCGGCATTCTTTTCTGTGTGCAGCATTTGCCGGTTTCATGTCCATAGTCTCGCTCCTCCTGCCCGATTTCACGCTGATCCTGCTCGGCTTTATATTGATCCGGATGACCAATTGGGGGCCGGCATTCTGGAGCGGCATGGAAAAGCTGGTGTATTACATACTGTTTCCCGCCTTGTTATTTTACGCAACCACGCGCGCACCGCTGGAATTCGCCACCACCGGCAAGTTGCTGCAAGCATCCATGATCGCGGTTGGCTGCGGGATTGCGCTGGGCTGGCTGGCCAAGCCGCTGTTTCAGCCTGGGCCGATGATTTTCGAATCGGGTGTGCAAACCGCCTTTCGCTTTAATTCCTACATTGCACTGGCTGCCGCGTCGCGATTGGCGGGCGATGAGGGTACGGCACTGATGGCCTTGCTCATCGGTTTTGCGGTACCCCTCTGTAATATGGCCGCAGTCCATGCGCTGACCCACAAGAATGGCGGCCTGTTGAAGGAAATGGCAAGAAATCCGTTGCTGGTGGCGACCGCTGCCGGCGTCTTGTTCAATCTGGCCGGCTTGCAGGTGCCGGAAGTCATCGGCGCCACGCTGTCACGCCTGGGCAATGCCGCCATCGCCATCGGACTGATCATGGTCGGCGCCGGCTTGCGTCTGTCGGGCCTGCATGAATCCAAAGGCATTTCAGCGTATTTCATTGCCATCAAACTGCTGGCGGTGCCGGCAATTGCATTCGCTGTTGGCCGCTGGATGGAGTTACCAAAACTGCAACTACAAATCGTGGTGCTGTTCGGCGCCTTGCCCACCGCATCCAGCGCCTATGTGCTGGCGGCGCGCATGGGTGGCAACGGCCCGCTGGTGGCATTTCTGATCTCGGCGGGCACCCTGCTGTCGATCGTCACGCTGCCATTGTGGCTGGCATTGGCCAGTTAAGGCCTAGTTTGTCAGGTCTTCTGCGCCACCATCTGCCGGATTTGCTCCGATGCCAGCCATTTGATGCTGTGCCAACGCCCAGCCGACATGTTCGCGCACCAGGCCGGACGGGTGATCGGCGCGCGCCGCCAGCGCAGCCACCATGGCCGGCTGCGGCCCGCTGGCTGCTGCGGCATTGCCCAGGCCGACCGCAATATTGCGCAGCCAGCGTTCATGACCGATACGGCGAATCGGGCTGCCTTCAAGTCGCTGATTGAACTCCGCCTCGCTCCAGGCAAACAAGTCGATCAAAGTCGCGCCGTCAAGGCCATTGCGCACATCGAAATCGGCCAGCACTGCGCGCTGCGCAAATTTATTCCACGGGCACACCACCTGGCAATCATCGCAGCCATACACCCGGTTGCCGATCAGCGGTCGCAGTTCGAGCGGAATACTGCCCTTCAATTCAATGGTCAGATAGGAAATGCAGCGCCTTGCATCGAGCCGGTAAGGGCCGACGATCGCCTGCGTTGGACAGACATCGATGCAGGCGCGGCAGGCGCCGCAGTGTGCATCAACCGGCGGATCCACCGGCAGCGGCAAATCGGTATAGATTTCGCCCAGAAAAAACATTGACCCGGCAGCGCGGTTCAACAGCAGCGTATGCTTGCCGCGCCAGCCCATCCCCGACTGGCCGGCTAGCGCTACTTCCATCACCGGCGCCGAATCGGTGAAGACGCGGTAGCCAAAAGGCCCGGTTTCCAGTGCAATCCGGTCAGCCAGCTGCTGCAGCCGGCTGCGCAGCACCTTGTGATAGTCACGTCCGCGCGCATACACGGAAATCACCGCGGCGCCGGGGTCGGCCAGCTTCCGGTGTTCTGCTTCGCGCCAGTCATCGGCGCTGTTTTGCGGCAGGTAATCGATGCGCGCGGTGATCACGCGCACGGTGCCGGGCACCAGTTCTGCGGGACGGGCGCGCTTCATTCCATGGCTTGCCATATAATCCATGTCACCGTGCATGCCGGCATCCAGCCAGGCTTGCAATGATCCTTCGACATGCGACAAATCGGCAGCGGCAATCCGCACGTCGGCCAAGCCGAGTGCGCGGCCCCAGGCCGGAATCGCTTGTGCGAGTGAGGATAAGTCGGGTTGCGTGATCATAAAAACACAATATTCATGGCAAAGGCAGAATGCAAGCCGGACGGAAACGACCGGTTCCTCTACCAAACGGATATTTTAAGAGATGCAGCATTTTAAAGCCTATCTGCACGATGAAGCCGGCACCGCGGCACTGGGCGCTTCGCTTGCGCGTGCGCTGGCGCCGGGCCTGACAATTTACCTGCACGGCGACCTCGGCGCCGGCAAGACCACCTTGACGCGCGCGCTGCTGCATGCTGCCGGCTATGCGGGCCATGTCAAAAGTCCCACCTACACCCTGGCTGAACCCTACACGATTACCCTGGCAAGTCGTCCGATCGAGGTAATTCACTTCGATCTGTATCGCATGGGCAGCGCCGAAGAATTTCTCGATGCCGGTTTTCGCGAATACTTCAATGACGCCACAGTATGCCTGATCGAATGGCCGGAAAAGGCCGCAGGCGTGTTGCCCATGCCCGACATCGAGGTTTTTTTGCGCATCGCCGAAGATGGGCGTGATGTAGAATTGCAAGCATTGTCTGACAAGGGTAGAGAATGCCTCAATCGCCTACACTTCGCACCCAACCTATAACACCTGTCGCACCCAGGTCGCGCAAGCGGCGCACGCTCCTGACCAGCGGCGCCACGCTGCTGCTGTCGATACTGTCGCCGCTGCCGGCGCGCGCCGCCCAGATTCTTGCGGTACGGGTCTGGCCAGCCGACGATTACACCCGGGTCACGCTGGAAAACGACAGCCAGCTGAAGGTAAGCCACTTCCTGATCAAGGATCCGGAGCGGCTGGTGGTCGATATCGACGGCATCGAGCTCAATTCCCCCCTGAAGGAACTGGTCGCCAAGATCCAGGCCAACGACCCTTACATCAAGCAGGTGCGGGTCGGCCAGAACCGGCCCAATGTGGTGCGCCTGGTGTTCGACCTGAAAGAAGCCATCAATCCGCAAGTCTTCACGCTGGATCCGGTCGCCAGCTATCAGCACCGGCTGGTGTTTGACCTGTATCCGGTCAATCCGCCGGATCCGATCGCCGTGCTGATTGCACAAAGCAATGCAAAGGAACGATCGGAAAGCAACCCGCAGCAGCTTGCCGTTGCCAGGACCGATCCCGCATCCGGGCCGGTCGATGCCCAAGCCGCCCAAACTGTCAAAACCCGTCCCGGCGAACCGGCATTGCCACAGCTGACGCGCATGATCACGATTGCGCTCGACCCCGGCCATGGCGGCGAAGACCCGGGCGCCATCGGACGCGCCGGCAGCCGTGAAAAGGATGTCGTGCTGGCGATCGCCAAACGGCTCAAGGCCAAGCTGGAAGATCAGCCCAACATGCGGGTGATGATGACGCGCGATGCCGATTTTTTTGTGCCCCTGCATATGCGGGTACAAAAGGCGCGCAAGGTGCAGGCCGACCTGTTCGTATCGATTCATGCCGATGCCTGGGTCGAGCCGACTGCGCGCGGCGCATCGGTATTTACCCTGTCGGAAAAAGGCGCCTCTTCCACTGCAGCCCGCTGGCTAGCAAGAAAGGAAAACAATGCCGATCTGATCGGCGGCGTCAATATCAAGCAGCATGACCGGCAGCTGGCCAGCGTGCTGCTGGATTTGTCGACCACGGCCCAGATCAGTGACAGCCTCAAACTCGGCAAAGCTGTACTGACCGAGATCGGCGGCATCAACCGGCTGCACAAGGCAACCGTGGAACAAGCCGGCTTCGCCGTGCTGAAAGCGCCCGACATTCCCAGTATCCTGATTGAAACCGCGTTCATCTCCAATCCGGAAGAAGAAGCCAAGCTGACCGATGAAGCTTATCAGGATCAGTTGGCAGATGCGGTGCTCAAGGGCATTCGGAAATATTTCGCAAAGAATCCACCGCTGGCGAAAAACCGGATGACGTGACGCCGCAGGTCCCCCAATGCAGCGCGTGGGCACGTCGCGAAATTGGCAAGTCGCTGGCTCCGATTGCGATACGCCCGCTCGCAGCCGGGATTGACACGCATCGCGCTGAAAATCCTGACAATATTATTAAATTAGAACCACGTTCGTTGCGTCGAACCATCAATAGCTGATTTGATGGATAAAACCCGCGCATTTCTGTATTGTGGCAAAGCCATTCTCTGCTACTCTTTCAGTTCCAATGGGAAATTTTTTATCCCGGCCTGATTCAATTTTGCCATGGACTGTCCGGCATCGTCTTGATGCGTGACGAAATCCACACTGAGCGGACCGCCGCTCACTGCGAATCAACATGCGCGGCTGACAATAAGCGCAGCGATAAACCTGAAATTTTTAACAAGGGGAAAAAGTGAACATCGCCAAAACCAAAGTCGGTACCCGACTTAGCCTGGGATTTGCATTGGTCTTGGTTTTGCTGGGCGCCATCACCGCACTTGGCATTGTCAATATGGCGCAAATCCAGCACCGTCTGGAAGAAGTCTTGACGACCAATAATGTCGAGAGCCGGCTGGTCGGCACCATGCGCCTGTCTGTGATGGATCGCATGATTGCCTTGCGCAATGTCGCCTTACTCGCCGAACCGACTGGCATTCAGGCCGAAATTGATGGTATTTCGGATCAGGAAAGAAAGTACCGGAGCGCGCAGGAACAGTTGACTGCCATGCTGGCATCCTCTACTGATGCCAGCGCGGAAGCAAAAGCCTTGCTGGCAAAAATCGGCCAAGCGGAATCAGCTGCCTTGCCCTTGATGACCAAAGCTGCGGAATTCGGGCAAAACAGTAATCCAGCAGAAGCCACCAGGGTTCTGCTGAGCGAAGTCAAGCCAATCCAGCAGCAATGGACCGACAGTCTGGATGAACTGGTCCAATTGATCAACAAGCAAAGCATCATGTATGGATTTGATGCCGCCAAATCGTATGAAAGCGCCCGCAACTTGATGCTGGCGCTCGGCGCGATTGCATTGCTGGTTGGCGTGATTGCCGCATTCCTGATTACCCGCAGCCTGCTCAAGCAGCTCGGTGGTGAGCCAAATGACGCCATCGGCATTGCCGAGACCATTGCCGCCGGTGACTTGACAGTCGCCATCACGCTGAAATCCGGCGACCAGTCCAGCCTGCTGCATGCAATCAAGGACATGCGCGACCGCCTGGCCACGTTGGTCGGCCAGGTGCGCACCGGCACCGACACCATCTCGACCGCATCGGCTGAAATCGCCGCCGGCAACATGGACCTGTCGTCGCGCACCGAACAGCAGGCCAGCTCGCTGGAAGAAACCGCCTCGTCGATGGAAGAACTGACTTCAACCGTCAAGCAGAATGCCGACAATGCCCGCCAAGCAAACAGCCTTGCCAAGTCGGCTTCGGAAGTCGCCATGCAGGGCGGCGCGGTGGTTTCCAAGGTGGTCGACACCATGGGTTCGATCAATGATTCATCGAAAAAAATTGTCGACATCATCAGCGTCATCGACGGCATCGCCTTCCAGACCAATATCCTGGCCCTGAATGCCGCGGTGGAAGCGGCACGCGCCGGCGAACAGGGACGCGGCTTTGCAGTGGTGGCAGCCGAAGTGCGCACATTGGCGCAGCGTTCGGCAGCCGCGGCCAAGGAAATCAAGGAATTGATTGGCGCCTCGGTGGAAAAAGTCGATGCCGGCGCCAAGCTGGTCGATCAGGCTGGCGTCACCATGCATGAAATCGTCGAAAGCATCAGGCGCGTCACCGACATCATGGGGGAAATCACCGCTGCCAGCACTGAACAGACCGCCGGCATCGAGCAGATCAACATGGCGATTACCCAGATGGATGACGTAACCCAGCAAAATGCCGCGCTGGTCGAAGAAGCGGCGGCCGCTGCCCAAAGCATGCAGTCGCAAGCCGGCAACCTTTTGCAAGTGGTAAGCGTATTCAAGCTCAATCAAGGCACGCCAAGCGGGCGCGTATCGCCGGCCAAAAAAACTGCCAAGCTGGCCACACCGACCGCTCCGGCCACACGGCCTCAGACACCGTCAGGCAGCGTGGCGGTCCGCGCGCCGGAACCGGCACGCAAGCTGGCGCTGGCGCGTGCCAGCAGCAATGATGATTGGGAAGAGTTTTAATCCTGGAGACGCCGCGCCCGGATGGGCGGCGAATCTACAAGGCTAAGCCCCGCGCAGCAATAACTTGGGTAATTAGGGGAGCGCCAACCGGATGCGAAGCAAGGCGCGAGGAGGAGTCATCCCCCGAGGGGGACTTGCTGCGCGGCGTAGCCGCTATGGCGACGACGAGCAACGCCGCAGCGCGCCGGCTGGCGCCGCCAAATTGGCTAAGTTATTGCTGCGCGGGGCCTAAGTGCGTGCCTCTCGCTTGGCATTGAGCCATCCGACGAAACCAGGCATCAGTGACAGAACGATGATCGCCATCAGGACCGCGGTGAGGTTCTCCTTGACCCAGGGGATATTGCCGAGCAGATAACCGGCCGTTGTCAGCGAAATCACCCAAAGCAAGGCGCCTGCCACATTGTAGAGCGCGAAGCGGGCGTAGGGCATCTGCCCGATGCCCGCCACAAACGGCGCCAGCGTGCGGACGATGGGGACGAAGCGCGCAATGATGATGGTCTTGCCGCCATGCCGCTCGAAGAACTCATGGGTGATGCGCAGGTGTTCGGGGTTCGGCCACCGATACTGCTTGCCTTCCAGCGTCTTGCGGCGAAACCAGCTGCCTATGGCGAAATTAACTGCGTCCCCGAGGACCGCGGCAATGATCAGCAACACCATCACCAATGGCAGGCTCAGGCCACCGGCAGCGGCCAATGCGCCGGTGACGAACAGCAGCGAGTCGCCTGGCAGGAAGGGCATCACGACCAGGCCGGTTTCGACGAACACGATCAGGAACAGTATGGCATACACCCACAGGCCATAATTCTGAACAAGCTCCAGCAGATGCACATCGACGTGCAGAATCAAACTGATAAGTGTTTCGATCATTCTGAATGTCTTTGCATTGAGTTAACCCATTGCAAACGGCACCCTCGAAGCCACAGGGAAGCAATGCAATGGAAGGTGAAAAATCCGAGAAGAGATGGATGATACCTTAGCTTCCGGGAAATTGCGTTGCCGATGGACAAACGCTTGCATGGCAATCTTAGAGATTCACGTCACCGCATTCCACGGCATTTCCACATCACAATTGTCTTGTCCGGGAAGCGGCGAAGCAAGCGTGCGCCAGTTATAATCTCGACATGAATGCTCCCCATCTTCCGGCACGACCGATCCAGGCCCTGCCCGACCAACTGATTTCCCAGATCGCCGCCGGCGAGGTGGTGGAACGGCCGTCCGCCGTGGTCAAGGAATTACTGGAAAACGCGCTCGATGCCGGCGCCACGCACATCACGGTCAAGCTGGAACAGGGCGGCGTCAAGCGCATCGCGATCATCGACAATGGCCGCGGCATCGCGCAGCAACAATTGCCGCTGGCCCTGGCGCGCCATGCGACTTCCAAGATCGCTTCGCTGACCGACCTGGAAAATGTCGCCACCTTGGGCTTTCGCGGCGAAGCGCTGGCGTCGATTGCCTCGGTTGCGCAATTGACGCTGACCTCGCGCACTGCAGACGCCGCGCATGCCTGGCAAATCGACGGCAGCACCCAGCATGTGAACCCGGCATCCGGCGCGGGCGGCACCACGGTCGATGTGGAAGACTTGTATTTCAATACGCCGGCGCGCCGCAAGTTCCTCAAATCCGAACAAACCGAGTTCGGCCATTGCGCCGAAGTGGTACGCCGGATTGCATTGTCGCGTCCGGATGTGACATTTTCACTGTCGCATAACGGCAAGACCGTCGACCACTGGCATGCCAGCGATACTGGTCGGCGCAGCGCGCAAGTGCTCGGCGACGAATTCGCCGGCGCCCGGCTGACGCTGGAAGAAGCCGCCGGTCCGGTGCGGCTGGTCGGATTCGTCGGCTTGCCGACCGCGGCCAAGGCGCGCGCCGATGCCCAGTATTTTTATGTCAATGGCCGCTTCGTGCGCGACAAGCTGCTGACCCATGCCGTGCGCGCCGCTTACCAGGATGTCTTGCATGGCGACCGCTATCCGTCGTACGTGCTGGCACTGGAACTCGATCCGGCGCTGGTGGACGTCAATGTCCATCCTTCCAAGATCGAGGTGCGCTTTCGCGACAGCCGCTCGATCCACCAGTTCGTGTTTCACGCAGTCAGCCGCGCGCTGGCGCACACCTCGGCCACCGCGTTCGGCACCGCGCCGGCGCCATTGCCGTCCTC
>JAKFFK010000280.1:0-9556 GCA_036675285.1 Paucimonas sp.
CAGGCCGATGCCGAGCATGCCATACACGCCGAACAGTGCTGCATGACCGTGCGCTGCAGTCATGTTCATGCCCTGCATGTAGTACAGCGCAATCGGGGTATTGATGGTAAAGCCCAGCATGCCGGCGCCCACCACGTTCCAGAAACCGACTGCGATGAAGCACATGATCGGCCACTTGTATGCCTGCACCCATGGCGCAGCCTGGGAGCGCTGGTAGTTGCGATAGGCTTCGACACCGATCAATGCAAGGGGAACCACTTCCAGTGCCGAGAACATCGCGCCGATGGCGATCACCATGGTCGGCGTGCCGGTAAAATACAGGTGGTGCAGGGTGCCGAGGATGCCGCCGAACAGGAACACGATGGTTTCCAGCACGATGGCGCTGTTGGCAGTCGCGGCGCGGATCAGGCCCAGGCGGGTGAACAGCAGCGCAATCACGGCAGTGGCAAACACTTCAAAGAAGCCTTCCACCCACAGGTGGACCAGCCACCAGCGCCAGTATTCAACCATCGAATGATGCGTATGCTGGCCCCAGGTCAGCGACGTGGCGTAGAAGCCGCCGATGCACAGCGCAGCCAGAAACACCATGGTGATCAGACCGCGGCTTTCAGACGGCTTTCTCAATGCCGGCCACAGGCCGCGCCCAAGCAGCGTGACCCAGAACAGCAGGCCGATGAACAGCAGGATTTGCCACATGCGGCCCATGCTGGTGAATTCCAGTCCCTGGTTGCCAATCCAAAAGCTGTAGTCGTGGCCCAGGCCTTGCAGCGTGCCGAGCCAGCCGGAAGCGGTCGAGCCGACCACGATGAACAGCAGTGCATAGAACAGCACGTCGACGCCGAGCTTCTGGAATTTTGGTTCATGGCCGGAAATCGCCGGAGCGATATACAGGCCGGTCGCCAGCCAGGCGGTTGCGATCCACAGCACCGCAAACTGGGTGTGAATGGTGCGGCTGACCACGAACGGCAGGAAAGTGCCGATCGGGATGCCGAAGAAGCTGTCGCCCTCGACCGCATAGTGGGCAGTGATCACGCCCATGCCGACCTGGGCCAGGATCAATCCGATGACCACGAAGAAATACTTCCTGGTGGCCAGCATGGAAGGCGTGGCTTTCAGTGAAAACAGCGGATCGGCCTTCGGCGGAACAGGATCGCCCTCTTCCTTGGAGCGGGAATGCACGAAGATCATGCCGGCGATGGCACCGATCATCAGGATGACGCTGGCGATCGACCACATGCCGGCGCCGGCGGTCGGGGTATTGCCGACCAGCGGTTCATGCGGCCAGTTGCTGGTATAGCTGAGATGCTCTTCGCCCGGCCGGTCGGTTGCGGCCGACCATGAAGACCAGAAGAAGAAGGCGGTGAGCGCGGCGCGATCAGCCGGATCGGCGAGCGAACCGGATTGCATCGCATATTGTTCGCGCAGGCCATTGAGCGACATTTCATCGCCGAACAAATCAGCGTAATGCTTGGCGACATCGCGTACCGCTTGTGCGCGTTCCGCACTCAGCGTGATCTTGTTGGTCTGTGCATCATGGGTGTTGCGCCGCATTTCTTCCTTGAGCATGCCGTCCAGCTGCGCTCGCGGGCCGGCACTGAGTTCGGCGTAGGATTTGCCGAAGTCACGCTTGGCCAAAATGTCGCGCAGCGCAATTGCTTCGCGATGCAGCCAGTCGGCTGACCAGTCCGGCGCCAGGTAGCTGCCGTGGCCCCATACCGAGCCGACCTGCTGGCCGCCTGCCGAGCGCCATGCTCGCTGGCCGTTCCCTACCTGACCCTCTGAAAATAAAACTTCCCCGTTGCTGCTGATGACTTGTGCTGGAATCGGCGGCGCCGCCACATAAATCTCGGTTCCGACCCATCCCAGTACCGAGAAGGAGAGAACACAGATAATGGCGAGCCAAGTCCAGAGTTTGCGCGAAGCGTGCATGGCTTGTTCCTTTATTGATTGTGTTGAAAAGCGAGTGGTTGAAAAATTTCCATTAAGATGCATTTTATATGCAGCTTTTAGAACATGCAAATAAAATGTATCTTTAATTTGGATTCGCACCGCATTAATGAATAAACCTATAAAATGAATGCTTCTTTAAGTGGCTTTATCGAACGGGCATCGATACGCAATGAGACTGACTTCATATACGGATTACGCGCTGCGCACGCTGATGCACCTGGCGGTCAATCGCGACAGGATGGTGACGATCCAGGATATCGCCGACTTGCATGGCATTGCCAAGAACCACCTGACCAAGGTAGTGCACCAGCTTGGCATGATCGGCCTGGTCGAGACGGTGCGCGGACGCAATGGCGGGCTCAGGCTTGGACGGGAACCGGCCGACATCAATATCGGCGAGGTCGTGCGTGCCACCGAGACCGACTTTTTCATGGCGGAGTGCTTCGACGCGAATAACACCGGATGCGCTTATTCGTCATTCTGTACGCTCAAAGACGTACTTGGCGAAGCGACTGCTGCCTACCTGAAGGTGCTCGATGGCGTGACGCTGGCAACCCTTGTCAAAAAGAGCAATAACCGCAGCGGCGTGCCGGTCAAGCCAATACGGCTGCATGCCAGGCTTGCGCATAATAAGTGAGGCCAGCGGCCAGTGCAGTCGGCTTGCGCCGGACCGGTACGCACGCAAGTTTCAACCCGCAGCAGGCACATCGGCACGCAGAGCCAGCGGCTTGTCCGGGCGGTGCGCAAATCTCTCAGGCAGCCGGTTGAACCGCCAGCGTCTTCATCCGCAGCAGGTAAACACTGACGCCGATCGCAATGGCAAACAGCAGCGCCTTGAGCGGCAGCGGCCCGACAATCCAGATCGAAAATAGCATCGAACTCCATAACAGCAGCAGCGCGACGATCTTGGCGCGCCGCGGGATGCCTTGATTGCTTTCGAAATTACGCAAGTATTCACCGAACAGCCGGTTGTTGCGCAGCCAGCCATGCATGCGCGCCGAGCTGCGCACAAAGCAGGCCGATGCCACCAGCAGAAACGGCGTGGTCGGCAGCAAAGGCAGGAAAATGCCGAGAATGGCCAGCAGCAAGGCAATGCTTCCGACGATCGTCAATAAGATTTTCATGGCAAATGGCCAAATCCTGATGTTGGTAAAAATGCAGCGTCCTGCATGCCAATCGGCCTGACATGACTGCATGGTACTGCGATTGGTGCCTGCATCTGAATGACCGAGATCAAGTTTTCAGGACAGCGCATGCCGGCGTAAGCCATCCGCCTGGCGGAAAAGCTGAGACGATTAATCTGGCGTCGATGCGGCTATTTTTTAAAACTGTCATTTTTATTGCTCTTCTTTTATCAAACCGGGCAGCGTCAGTCGTTCGGCTTGAATACGTCTGTTTTTGCTTGACTTGGATCAACCATGGTTTCAGGCACAGGCTCGTACACTGCATTCTATCCACTTCAGGACAATTGAATTGACCAGCAAGGAAGAAGCACTATGAGCGCACCTGCAGAATTACCCATCGTTGGTCCGGCAGTCCAGTTCGATGCCGACCTGATTCGCCGGCAAAGCCGCCAGGGCCCGCGGTATACCTCCTATCCGACCGCGGACCGCTTTACGCCTGCCTTTGGCAATGCCGATTATCTGCAGGCAGTCGCCGGCGTGCGCTCGGCAAATACCGGCAAGCCCTTGTCGCTTTATCTGCACATTCCGTTTTGCGAATCGCTGTGTTATTACTGTGCTTGCAACAAGATCATCACCACCGACCACAGCAAGGCCGACGTCTATCTCGGGTACCTGATGCGGGAAGTGGATATGCAGGCAAGTCTGTTTGCCGGCATGAATCGGGTCGAGCAACTGCATTTCGGCGGCGGCACGCCGACCTTCCTTTCCAATCAGCAGATGGGCGAATTGCTGGCGCACCTGCGCCGCAGTTTCGACTTTGCACCCGATGAAGTCGGCGAATACTCGATCGAGATCGATCCGCGCACGGTCGACCCGGCCCGCATCCATGCGTTGCGCGAGCAGGGTTTCAACCGCATCAGCCTGGGCGTGCAGGATTTCGATCCGGAAGTGCAAAAGGCGGTCAACCGGATTCAGCCGCAGGAGCAGACGCTGGCCGTGATCCAGGCGGCCCGCGATGCGGGTTTTCGCTCGATCAGCATTGACTTGATTTATGGGCTGCCGAAGCAGAACATGAAATCGATGGGTGAGACGCTGGACAAGGTGATCGATGCCGACCCGGACCGCATTTCCATTTATAACTATGCGCATATGCCGCAGTTGTTCAAGTCGCAGCGCTTGATTCTCGATGAAGACTTGCCGAGCGCCGAAACCAAGCTCGACATGCTGGCGCTGTGCATCGAGCGCCTGACCGGCGCCGGTTACGTGTATATCGGCATGGATCATTTTGCCAAGCCTGACGACGATCTGGCCGTCGCCCAGCGGCAGAAACGCCTGCAGCGCAACTTCCAGGGTTATTCGACCCATGCCGAAGCCGAGCTGGTCTCGTGCGGCGTATCCGGCATCAGCGCGGTCGGCGGCACGTACAGCCAGAACGAGAAAAAACTGGAAACCTATTACCAGCGTATCGATGCCGGACAATTGCCGGTTGCGCGCGGCATGGCGCTAAAGCCGGACGACTTCCTGCGCCGGCGCGTGATCCAGCTGCTGGTATGCGACTTCGCACTGTCGTTCGCTGCCATCGAACGCGATTTTCATATCGATTTCGCCAGCTATTTCGCTGCCGAACTGGTGCAGTTGCAAGAGATGCAGGCCGATGGCCTGATTCGCCTGACAGACCAGGACATCATGGTGACGCCAAAGGGACGGCTGTTGATCCGCAATGTCTGCATGGTATTCGACCGCTATCTCGGCATGCCGCAGGAAATCAAGCTCGAGCGCTTGCGCTATTCAAAAACGATCTGACACCTGCTGGGGAAACCCTGCGCGGTGCGTCTGCTGCCGGCATCGCATGCAGCAGGCGTTGCGCGAGACCTAAATTGCTACATAGCGGCCGGGTCGGTGATTGATCGCCAGCGACAAATTGAGCACTGCCGCGCCCACCAGCGATAGACCGAGCGCCGTCCATGAAATCATCGGCACCGATAGCAGCAGGATCGCTGCATCCAGCGCCAGCTGGGTGATGCCGGCGCGCCAGCCGAAGCGTTCCTGCAGGTACAGCACCAGGATGTTGAAGCCGCCCAGGCTGGCGCGGTGTCGAAACAGCATCAGCAAGCCGACGCCCATCAAGAGCCCGCCCATTACTGCAGCATACAGCGGTGTAATCGCATCGATCGCCAAAACCTGCGGCAGCATCTCGGAAAACGCCGATAGCAGCAAGACTGCGGTAAATGTTTTCAACGCAAAGCGCCAGCCGAATTTTTTTACCGAAAATGCATAGAACGGCAGATTGATCAGGAAGAACAGCTTGCCGAAGCTGATGCCGCTTGCATAATGCAGCAAAAATCCGAGCCCGACGATGCCGCCGGTTATCAGTTGCGCCTGGCCGATCAGCGCGATGCCAAGCGCAACCAGCAGGGCAGCCGCCACCAGTGCCTGTGCATCTTCCCACAAGCTGTGTGCGGGCCCTCCAGGCGGATGACTGTCCGGCGGTATCTGGCTGGTCGAATTCATAAGATTTTTTTGCACCATTATCTTTAGAGACAAGTAGCCAACTATAGTCGATCGACAACCATGGTAATGAACCTGCAGCGTAAATATTTGTTCATTGGAAATCCTTAATGCAGGTTAAGGAATTAGTCCGCTCAATTGCGCAGAATAGGTCTGACACAAACAGAAAAGTTGATGACAGAAGTCGGGGTCGCAACACTGAAGGTCAAATGTGAGGCCGTCATGCTGACGGCAGTGACCAGCAAGCGTTGCCTGTGTCGACCCTGGCAATTGATGATAATTGATGATGAGAGAAGAAAATGAAAACCGTTAAAAACCTGCGTACCCTGCCCCTGCCACTGGTCGCCTTCCTGGCTGCCGCACTCATGAGCACGTCGCTGTTGCCGATAGCGGCCGGCGCTTCCGAACATGCGGTGAAAACAGCTGCAGCCACTGCCAGCAAGGCAAAATTGCAGCGCTATGTGCTGACGACCGGTATGGCGGACGGCAAGATGGTGTATCTGGATGCGCACGGCAAGACCAACCCGGTATTGCGCGCCAATGTCGGCGACACCGTTGAAATCGTGATCACCAGCGGCGAGGGCGCCGAACACGATATCGCCATCCCCGATCTGAAAGTCGCCTCTAAAAAATTCAAGGCCGGCTCCGCTCCCGAGACCGTGCGCTTCAAGGTGACGCAAGCAGGCGAGTTTGCCTATATCTGCACCATTCCCGGCCATCGCCAGATCGGCATGGAAGGCATACTGAAGGTGGCTGGCCAGGCGACTGCGGCAGCTGCCGTCGCAGCGCCGGTGGCAGCGGCGGCGCCGAAAGTCGTCAAGGTCGCCTCGCACGGCGAAGCCTCGTCGGGAAGCACGCACTCTGCCGCTGCCGCCGCCGGCAAGCCTGAAGGCGAGGTGGCCGGCGCGGTCAGCGTGGTGATGAATCCGGCAGCGGTGCCGCCGGCAATCGGCAAGCGCGCGCCGACACTGGTCAAATATCGCATCGAGACGGTGGAGCTGAAGGGCAAGCTGGATGACGGCACGACCTTCACCTACTGGACTTTCGACAAGAAAGTGCCGGGTCCGATGTTGCGCGTCAAGGTGGGCGATTCGGTGCAGCTAACCCTGGCCAATGCGAAAAACAGTACCGCGATTCACTCGATCGATCTTCATGCGGCAACCGGCGGCCACGGCGGCGGCGCGCATACGCAGGTCGCACCTGGCAAGGAAGAGACCATCACCTTCAAGGCGCTGAATCCGGGATTGTACGTGTATCACTGCGCCACGCCGTCGGTGCCGCACCATATCTCCGCCGGCATGTATGGCCTGATCCTGGTCGAGCCGGAAGAAGGCCTGGCCAAGGTCGATCGCGAGTACTACGTGATGCAGGGCGATATCTACACAACCAAGGCGAAAGGCCACAAGGGGCATCAGGAATTTGACCACGACAAGATGGCCGACGAACTGCCGCAATACTATGTATTCAATGGCGCCGTCGGTGCACTGACCAAGGAAAACAAGCTGACTGCGAAAGTGGGCGAGACGGTGCGCATCTACTTCGGCGTCGGCGGTCCGAACAAGATCTCTTCCTTCCACGTGATCGGTGAAATCTTCGACAAGGTGTACAGCGAAGGTTCGATCTCGACCATCAAGAAGGATGTCCAGACCACGCTGGTGGCGCCGGGCGGTGCGACGATCGTCGAGTTCAAGGTGGATTACCCGGGAAGCTATCTGCTGGTGGACCATGCGCTGTCGCGCGCGGGCAAGGGCTTGGCGGGGACGCTGGAAGTGACAGGAACGACGGATCCAGCCATCTACAAGGCCACCGCACAGCACGCCTCGGGGTCAACGCATTAAAGCTTGAGCGCCGACCCTGACAGCGCCCGCATCAAAATCGCGCCGCGGCTCCCGCAAGGGACGCGGCGCGAATGCTTTTGGAAGCGCTCAGGCTTGCAGGACGCTTTTATTTGACGCCCGACATGTCGGGCAATGTGTGGGCAATTCCCTTGTGGCAATCGATGCAGGTCTTTTCGCCGCTGGCCAGGAAAGTGGAATGGGCATTGACAGCACGTTTGCTTTGCTTGGTGAAATCCATCGATTCGTACTGGTGGCAATTGCGGCATTCGAGCGAATTATTGGCTTTCAGGCGCCGCCATTCGTTATCGGCCAGTTGCAGTCGATGCGCCTCAAACTTTTCGCGGGTATCGATGGTGCCGAAAATCTTGCCCCAGACTTCTTTCGAAGCCTGCATCTTGCGCGCCATCTTGTCGGTCCAGTTGTGCGGCACATGGCAATCCGGGCAAGTGGCGCGCACGCCGCTGCGGTTGGTGAAGTGGATGGTGTTTTGCAGTTCGACAAATACGTTATCACGCATCTCATGGCAGCTAATGCAGAATTTTTCCGTATTGGTGGCTTCCAGCGCCGTATTGAAACCGCCCCAGAAAATGATGCCGGCGATGAAGGCGCCGATCGTCAGAAAGCCGAAGCTCAGATGGACACTTGGCCGCCGCAAAAGATTCCAGAAGCGCTTCAGCATTTGTTTCATGGCGGCTCCCCTCATTTTTTCGTGGCCGGCGCGGGCTTGTTCAGCATGGTGTCGGCATCAATGAAGTCGTTGCCAATCAATGGGTTCACATTTGCCTGCGGCACATGGCATTGCATGCAAAAATAGCGGCGGGGCGACAGTTCGGCAAGGAAATTGCCCTGGCGATCCATGAAATGGGTCACGCTGATCATCGGCGCCTGGCTTTCCTGGGTGCGGGTGCGCGCGTGACACATCATGCAGCGGTTGGCGTTCTTGTCGAGCTGGTAGCCTTCCACCTTGTGCGGAATGACCGGCGGCTGCATCGCATAGTTGCGCGAGCGGCGCACATCGCTGTTGTCGGGATTGAGCAGCGGCGGCGGGGTGGTCGTCTCATTCAATGGAGTCGCACCGCGCATGGCGTCATGGGCACCGGAGCCGCCCGGCGCTGCAAACGCCAGCATCGGCAGCATCAGGAGCGCAATGAGTAGTTTTTTCATGATGTTCTCCTACACTTTGCGGATGTTGACCGCGCATTTTTTATAGTCCGTCTGCAGCGAGATCGGGCAGGTCGCGTCCAGCGTGACCTTGTTGATCAGTTGGCTGGCATCGAACCAGGGTACGAAGACCAGGCCGCGCGGCGGCTTGTTGCGTCCGCGGGTTTCTACTCGCGACTTCATTGCGCCGCGTCGGGAGACGATTTCGATGGTGTCGCCGCGTCGCGCACCGATTTGCTTGGCATCTTCCGGGTGCATGTAGCACACTGCATTCGGGAAGGCCCGGTACAGCTCGGGCACGCGTCGGGTCATTGAGCCGGAATGCCAATGCTCCAGCACGCGGCCGGTGGAAAGCCAATACGGGAATTCCTTGTTCGGTTCCTCGGCAGCCTTTTCGTAAGGCAGCGAATAAATCACGGCCTTGCCATCCGGATGACCATAGAAGCGGAAACCTTCTCCGGCCTTCACGTAGGGGTCGGTGCCTTCCTTGTAGCGCCACAGGGTTTCCTTGCCATTGACCACCGGCCAGCGCAAGCCGCGTTCACGATGGTAAGTATCGAACGGCGCCAGGTCGTGGCCGTGGCCGCGGCCGAATTGCGCATACTCTTCGAACAAGCCTTTCTGCACATAAAAACCGAAGGCTTTGGCTTCGTCGTTGACATAGCCGGCTTCCACCTGGCTGACAGGAAACTTGTCCACATTGCCGTTTTTGAACAGCACGTCGAACATGGTCTTGCCGCGGTATTGCGGCGTCTTGGCCAGCAGTTCCGGCGGCCAGACTTCTTCCATCTTGAAGCGCTTGGAAAATTCCATCAATTGCCACAGGTCAGACTTCGACTCGCCCGGCGCCGACACCAGCTGGTGCCAGAATTGCGTGCGCCGCTCGGCGTTGCCGTACGCGCCTTCCTTCTCGACCCACATCGCGGTCGGCAGGATCAGATCGGCCGCCATCGTGGTGACGGTCGGGTAAGCGTC
>JAKFFK010000177.1:0-43571 GCA_036675285.1 Paucimonas sp.
GGCCGAGGACGAGCCGCACTACCTGGGCGCGCGCGGCATCAAGTTCCACCTCTGGCCCGGCTCCTACCTGGCCAAGAAAGCCGGCAAGTGGGTGGTGGCGGCCGAGCTGGTCGACACCACGCGCCTGTATGCGCGCTGCATTGCGAATATTCAACCGGAATGGCTGGAGCGCGTCGGTGGCCATCTGCTGAGGAAATCCTGGGGCGACCCGCGCTGGGAAAAGAACAGCGCACAAGTATCGGCCTACGAGCGCGCCACCCTGTACGGGCTGGTGGTGTACAGCCAGCGCCGCACCCATTACGGCGCGATCAATCCGAAAGAGGCGCGCGAGATTTTCATCCGCGACGCTTTGGTCGGCGGTGACTACGATACCCGCGCGCCGTTTTTTATGCATAACCAGCGGCTGGTGCGCGAAATTGAAAACCTGGAGCACAAGTCGCGCCGCCTCGATGTGCTGGTCGACGATGTCTTGATCGCGGCGTTTTACGACCAGCTGATCCCGGCGGATATCCACAACGGCGCAGGGTTCGAGAAATGGCTCAAGGATGCCAGCGCCAAGACGCCGAAGCTGCTGTATTTGAACCGTGACGATCTGATGCGGCATGAGGCAGCCGGCATCACCACCGATATATTCCCGAAAGCGATGACGGTGGCAGGCATTGACATGGCCCTGAGCTACCATTTCGAACCGGGCTCGCCGCGTGATGGCGTCACATTGACGGTGCCGCTGTATGCATTGAACCAGGTGTCGGCAGCGCGTTGCGAATGGCTGGTGCCGGGCATGCTGAAGGAAAAGGCGCATCTACTGCTGAAATCGCTGCCGCAAAAGCTGCGTCGCCATTGCGTGCCGCTGCCTGATTATGCGGCCGGGTTTTGCGACCGGGTGTATGCCGCAGGTAGCTTCGGCAAGGGCACGCTGATCGATGCGCTGATTGCCGATATCCGGGAACAGATCACGATCCTGGTGAAAACCGTCGATTTCAAGCTGGAGACGCTGCCGGCACATCATTTCATGAATTTCAAGGTGGTCGACGAGCATGGTCGACAGCTTGACATGGGCCGCAACCTGGCCGGGCTGCAGGCTGAATTCGGCGGCCAGGCGCGCGAGAGTTTCCAGCGGCTGGCAGAGCATGCCGCCTTGGCACCCGCCGCAGCCGACGCAGTAACCGACGCCACACGCCAGCCGCAGACACGTAGCAACGGCAAGCCGGCGGCTGCCGATGCCGCCGTCAGGGCCGGCGAAGCGAGTGATCAGCAAAATCTGACCAGCTGGTCGTTCGGCGAATTGCCGGAGCTGCTGGAAATTCAGCGCGGCAAGCAAACCCTGATCGGCTTTCCGGCTCTGGTCGATCAGGGGACTCACTGCGACCTGGAAGTTTTTGACGATCCGGCGGAAGCGGCGCGCATCCATCATGCCGGCCTGCGGCGGCTGATGTCGCTGCAATTGAAGGAGCAGTTGAAGTACCTGGAAAAAAATATTTCGGGACTGCAGCAGATGGGCATGCAATTCATGGCGCTCGGTTCGCAGGAAGAGCTGCGCGACCAGATCATCCAGGCCGGACTCGATCGCGCCTGCCTGCAGCTGCCGCTGCCGAAGAATGCCGCCGAATTCAACCAACGCAAGGATGAGGGCAAGGCGCGCCTGGGCTTGCTGGTCAACGAGATTGCCCGACTGGCGGCCCAGATCCTGACCGAATACCATGCGCTGCCGAAAAAGCTGCAGGGCGCCAAGGCGCATCCGCAGGCAGTGGCCGATATCCAGTCGCAATTGCAGGGCCTGGTGTCAAAGCGTTTCATTACTGATAACGATTATGCGCAATTGAGCCATTTCCCGCGTTATCTGAAGGCGATCAATGTACGGCTGGAAAAGCTGCGTGCCGATCCGGTCCGCGATGCGAAGCTGATGGCCGAATGGCTATTGGCTGCGCAGCCGTGGCAGCGCGCGCTCAAAGGGCAGGGCGGCAAGCCGGATCCAAAAATGGCTGAATTCCGCTGGCTGCTGGAAGAGCTGCGGGTATCGCTTTTTGCCCAGGAATTGCGCACCCCGATGCCGATTTCGGCCAAGCGCCTGCAAAAAGTGTGGGAGTCGATGCAGCGCTAGAGCGTACTCAGGCATTTCCCGCTGCTGCATGCAGGCAGCGCCCGAAACACCTGCGTCCTTGAAATAAGGTGAAATTTGGCGGAATGGCGGAAAAATTCACGTAGAATCCTGCTGTTTATTCCGTTATTCGCATGCCAGGCCGGGTCTTGGCAGTACTGTTTTCACGAAGAGAAAAAATGACTATCAAATCCGATAAATGGATCCGCCGCATGGCGCAAGAGACCGGCATGATCGAGCCGTTCGAGCCGGGGCAGGTGCGTACCGCCAACGGCCAGAAAATCGTTTCCTATGGCACCTCGTCGTACGGCTACGACATTCGCTGTGCCGACGAATTCAAGATTTTCACCAACATCAATTCCACTATCGTCGACCCAAAAAATTTCGATGAAAAATCCTTTGTCGATTTCAAAGGCGATGTCTGCATCATCCCGCCGAATTCGTTTGCATTGGCCCGCACGCTCGAATATTTCCGCATTCCACGTAGCGTGCTGACGATTTGCCTGGGGAAGTCGACTTATGCACGCTGCGGCATCATCGTCAATGTGACGCCGTTCGAGCCGGAATGGGAAGGCTATGTGACGCTGGAGTTTTCCAACACCACGCCGCTGCCAGCCAAGATTTATGCCGGCGAGGGCTGCGCGCAGGTGCTGTTTTTCGAAAGCGATGAAGTGTGCGAAGTCTCCTACAAGGATCGCGGCGGCAAGTACCAGGGGCAACACGGCGTGACCTTGCCGAAGGCCTGACCAGGCGTCAGAACTGGCGCAGCCGCCGTTTGCTCCAACGCCAGTTCGCGTGCAGCCGCCACAGCGTGCTCACGATGACATAGCCGGCGACTGCCGACACGATTGCCAGCACGCTTAAACCCAGCGCGAGCGATGGACCTACCGATTGAATCCAGTCGATCAAATTGGCAAGCCAGCCGCCGACTTCTGCCTGCTGATCGACGATCTTTTTCGTCACGGCATTCTCAATTGCCGTCTCCGGCACAGGCGCTGCGCCGCCGGTCAAAAATTCTCCGAGCTGATAGGCGAAATAATAAAGCGCAGGAAATGTCAGCGGATTGGAAACCAGGGTACTGAACGCCGCTATCGGCAGATTGACGCGCAGGATAATGGCGGCGACTGCCGCCAGCAGGATCTGCGCGAAAGGAACCTGTATGCCGAAAAACAAGCCGACTGCAAATCCACCTGCAACCGAACGGCGATTGAACTGCCATAGAAAATGGTGATGCAAATAATGGCCGAACGGTTTGAGGAAACGGTTTTTCTTGATCGATTCCGACGTAGGCAGCCACTTGAAAAGACGGGAACGACGCAGACGCATAAAGGGTGTTCCTGATGCTAGCTATCAATAAAAACACATCGCGCTGATAGCTATGAAATGAAGTCCATTATATGTTTTTTGGGTTGCCTCCAGGAAAGCTGAAGATGACATCACTCCAAAAACGTGATGACATAACATAAATTCAAAACTCTTCCTGGCGCTACCTCTGGCGCAGATAAGCCACCGAACGCGCAGGTCAGCGACCTGTGGTTGGATCGGCACCCCCGCCGGCTCCGAGCATGCTTGCAGCACCTGTATTTGATGCCGGGCACAAGATCCCGTAAGCCAACGCTCCCGCAATGCTCGCTGCGGATGCAAGCACAATCACCACAACAGCATACTCAATGCAATCCCCCCGCCAGCCCTTATTTGACACAATCAACAAAATACCCGCGCTTGCCATTGACTTCGCGCGTGACCAGCCCGTGCACGTCGGTTTCGAACCCCGGGAATTTCTCATTGAAATCGCGTGCAAACTTCAGGTAATCGACGATGGTCTTGTTGAAGCGCTCGCCTGGGATCAGCAGCGGAATGCCGGGCGGGTAGGGCGTCAGCAGGATTGAGGTGACACGGCCTTCCAGCATGTCGATTGGCACCCGTTCGATTTCGCGGTGCGCCATCTTGGAAAAGGCATCCGACGGCTTCATTGCCGGCTGCATGTCCGACAGGTACATTTCCGTGGTCAGGCGCGCCACATCGTAGAGCTTGTACATGTCGTGGATCTGCTGGCACAGGTCGCGCAGGCCGACGCGCTCATAGCGCAGATTGGCGGCGGCGAATTCCGGCAGGATGCGCCAGATCGGCTGGTTCTTGTCATAGTCGTCCTTGAACTGCTGCAGCGCAGTCAGCAGCGTGTTCCAGCGGCCCTTGGTGATGCCGATGGTGAACATGATGAAGAACGAATACAGGCCCGCCTTCTCGACGATCACGCCATGTTCGGCCAGGTACTTGGTAACGATCGATGCCGGAATACCGTTGTCGCCGAACTTACCGTCCAGCGACAGGCCCGGAGTGATGATGGTGGCCTTGATCGGGTCGAGCATGTTGAAGCCCGGCGCGAGCTTGCCGAAGCCATGCCAGTCGTCTTCGGCGCGGATCATCCAGTCATCCTGGGTGCCGATGCCGTCTTCGGCGAAGTTGTCTGGTCCCCAAACCTGGAACCACCAGTCGAGGCCGAATTCCTGGTCGACTTTTTTCATCGCACGGCGAAATTCCAGCGCTTCCAGAATGCTTTCCTCGACCAACGCGGTGCCGCCGGGCGCTTCCATCATCGCCGCGGCCACATCGCAGGAGGCGATGATCGCGTATTGCGGCGAGGTCGAGGTATGCATCAGGTAGGCTTCGTTGAAGGTGTCCCGGTCGAGCTTGACGGTTTCCGATTCGCGCACCAGGATTTGCGAGGCTTGCGACAGGCCTGCCAGCAACTTGTGGGTTGACTGGGTCGAGAAGATCAGCGATTCCTTGGCGCGTGGGCGGTCCTTGCCGATCGCATGCATGTCCTTGTAAAAATCGTGGAAGGTCGCATGCGGCAGCCAGGCTTCATCGAAATGCAGCGTGTCGATTTTACCGTCGAGCATCTGCTTGAGCGTTTCGACGTTATAGATCACGCCGTCGTAGGTCGACTGGGTAATGGTCAGAATGCGTGGCTTTTTGTTGACTGCTTCGCGCGCGAACGGATTGGCTTCGATTTTGCGCGCGATGCTTTCAGGCGTGAATTCTTCCAGCGGAATCGGGCCGATGATGCCGAGGTGGTTACGGGTCGGCATCAGGAATACCGGAATCGCGCCGGTCATGATGATCGAGTGCAGGATCGATTTGTGGCAGTTACGGTCGACCACCACGATGTCGCCTGGTGCCACCGTCGAGTGCCAGACCATCTTGTTGGAAGTCGAGGTGCCGTTGGTAACGAAGTAGCAGTGGTCGGCATTGAAGATGCGCGCCGCATTGCGTTCGGAAGCTGCGACTGGGCCGGTATGGTCAAGCAGCTGGCCAAGTTCCTCGACGGCGTTGCAGACATCGGCGCGCAGCATGTTTTCACCAAAAAACTGGTGGAACATCTGGCCGATCGGCGACTTCAGAAAGGCTACGCCACCAGAGTGGCCTGGGCAATGCCAGGAATAGGAACCGTCCTGCGCGTAATGCACCAGGGCGCGGAAGAATGGCGGCGACAGGCCGTCAAGATAGGATTTCGCCTCGCGGATGATATGGCGCGCGACAAACTCCGGCGTATCCTCGAACATGTGGATGAAGCCGTGCAGCTCGCGCAGGATATCGTTGGGAATATGGCGCGAAGTGCGGGTTTCACCGTACAGGTAAATCGGGATGTCGGAATTCTTGTAACGGATTTCCTCGACGAAGGCGCGCAGCGATTTGAGCGCCTTGTCGGTTTCTTCGAGACTGCCGCCGCCGAACTCTTCGTCGTCGATCGACAGGATGAAGGCCGATGCGCGTGATTGCTGCTGCGCGAATTGCGACAGGTCGCCGTAGCTGGTGACGCCGAGAATTTCCATGCCTTCCTGTTCCATCGCAGTGGCCAGCGCGCGTATGCCCAGACCGGATGTATTTTCAGAACGGAAATCTTCGTCAATGATGACAATTGGGAAACGGAATTTCATTGCGGTCTCCAGCAGCCGGTAAGGGCAGAGTACGAGGAAGCGCACGACTTTCGACAAGCCACTGTGCGCGGTAAAATTTTAAGACTGGATTTTCGCAGATATGGCGCTGTCTTGGGGGAAAACCGTCGGTTTCTGCCATGCGCAGCAAGCTTTCGGGCAGGCGCTCAGTATGTAGTCGCCACCCGTTCATAAGTGACGAAGGCAAAATCGCAGGCATTGGCGTCGGAATGATGAGTTTCCCGGGCGGTTTCGCGCCATTGTTGCGGATCGATTGCCGGCAAAAAAGTGTCGCAATTGAAGGTCTTGTCGATTTCGGTCACGATCAGCCGCTGTACATGTGGTAGCGCTTCTGCAAAGATTTGCGCGCCGCCGATCACGAATGCTTCCTGATCTCCAGCCAGCAATGCAGCCGCCTGCAGCGAGCCGGCTGCCTCGACGCCGTCATGGCGCCAGTCGGGATTGCGGGTGATGACGATATTGCGCCGGCTCGGCAGTGCACGCCCGATCGAGTCGAAAGTCTTGCGGCCCATGAGGATCGGGTGGCCGGTGGTGGTGCGCTTGAAAAATGCCAGGTCTTCCGGCAGGCGCCAGGGCAGCGCGTTGTTGATGCCGATGCCGCGTTGCGCGTCGATGGCGACAATAATGGTCAGGCGAGGTGAAATAGGCATGGTGTCGTCAGGGCCAGATAAAAAAATTGCCGGCTGCAGCAGCCCTGAAACTATCTGGGCCGCTGCAGCCGGCAATGTTAGTCCATTTTGTGCGCTAGCGTATGGCTGGCGGCACGATTTTTCACGCGTCTAGTTTTCCAGCACGTAGGCGCCGGGCGCTGCGCACAGCACCGGATAGTCCGGCTGGCCAATGGCAGGCGGCGCCTTCATCGGGCCGCAGCCTTCATGCAGCCAAGCCGTCCAGTCGCCCCACCAGGAGCCGGCCTGCTTGGTTTGGCTGGCCAGCCAGGTGTCGCTGCCGGTCTGACCGGAGGCGTCGCCGGCCCAGTATTCGCGCTTGGAGGTCGGGCTCGGGGCATTGATGATGCCGAGGATATGACCGGAAGTCGACAGCACATAGCGCACCGGCCCCTTGACCAGGGCGGCGGTTTTGAAGGTGCCGGACCAGGGGGTGATATGGTCTTCGGTGGTGCCGACCGAATACAGCGGTTGCTTGATATTGGCCATGTCGATCTGGTGGCCGTCGAGCACGATCGCATTTTTCTTGGCCAGGTTGTTTTCGACATAGAACTGGCGCAGGCAAAAGGTATGCATGGCGCGCGGCAGGCGGGTGCTGTCGGCATTCCAGAACAGCACGTCCATCGACGGCGGGGTTTCGCCGTACAGGTATTTGTGCACCACGTAATGCCAGATCAGGCTGTTCGGGCGCAGCAGGCGAAAGGCGGAAGACAGCTGTTTCTTGTCGAGGTAGCCCTGCTTTTGCATGATTTCATCGATGGTGGCCAGGCTGTTTTCATTGATGAATGCCTCGATTTCGCCAGGTTGGGCAAAATCTGCCAGCGACGACAGCAGGCTCCAGTGCGCCACCGGCATGTCGGCCGCCTTGGGAAACTTGCGGTTCAACAGCGCCATCAGCGCCGTCAGACCGGTGCCGCCGATGCAGTAGCCGGCCGCATGGACTTGCGGCGATTTGCTGATGTCACGGGCCACATCGATGGCTTTCAACATACCTTTCAACAGATACTTTTCGAAAGTGTTGTCGGCCATGTCGGCGCCCGGATTTTTCCAGCTGATCATGAACACCGTGAAACCGTCCGCCACCAGATGGCGCACCATGCTCTTTTTTTCATTCAGATCCATGATGTAAAACTTGTTGATCCACGGCGGCACGATCACCACCGGCATCGCCCGCACTTTCTTGCCGACTGGATGATACTGGATCAACTCGAACAATTCATTGCGAAACACCACCGAGCCCGGTGTATTCGCCACTTCCTTGCCTATCGTGAACGACGGTTCATTGCCCATCATTTGCACGTCGCCCGCCTTCATGTCGGCCATGAAGTTTTCCAGGCCTTTGGTGAGGCTGGCGCCGCGGCTTTCCATGGCCTTGTGCAGTGCGACCGGGTTGGTCAATAAAAAGTTGCTGGGTGCGAGGGCATTAAACCATTGGCGGGTCCAGAACGCCCCCGTATGCCGATCCTTTTTTTCGACGCCGGGCGTATCGTAGATGGTGCGTTCCAGCCAGCGGGTATAGGCCAGATAGTTTTGCACGATCAGCGAATTGCCAAGCGTGGCTTGCCATTCCGCATCCTGGAAGCGTTCATCGCCTTCGGCTACTTTCTCCGTATTTTTGCCAGTGCCGCCAGCCATGGCGGTCAGCGCATTGAGATTGAGCATCCATAGACTGGCAGCCAATTCCTGCTGGGCTTCCATTTGTTCTTTCGGATGGCTGAGCCAGGCTTGCTGTATTTTGAGGAAGGTATTGCCAATGCCAAAAGGATCTAATTGCATGGTCTCACTCGCGCTATTTGATGGTTGATGGACGAGACAGGCCAATGGCTATCTGTACCGGCTGTTTATTTTTAATTCTCAATGACAAGCCGGCACTGGAAATATTACTCTGAATCAATAAAAATGGAAAAATATTTGGGAAATGCGTCATTTCTGCGACATAAACACGCAAAAACCGCCTTTTCGGCGGTTGTG
Organism: Paucimonas sp.; assembly: GCA_036675285.1. GTDB lineage: Bacteria > Pseudomonadota > Gammaproteobacteria > Burkholderiales > Burkholderiaceae_D > Paucimonas. The sequence continues at coordinate 8,697 of JAKFFK010000177.1, forward strand.
CGAGAAAGCGGATGCTGAATAGAGGGATAAGAAGGCTGTGCAGCGTGAAAAACGCTGCAACACGGGTTTAATGCGACATCAGCACCGGCACCGTCATGGCGCCCAGGATTGTACGGGTTACGCCGCCGAGCATGATTTCCCGGAAGCGCGAGTGACCGTAAGCGCCCATCACAATCATGTCGGTGGACAGATCCGCAGCCAGCGACAGCAATGCATTGCCGATATCCGAACTGGCCCGGTCCGGCAGCAGTTCGAGCTTGACCCCATGGCGCGCCAGGTACAGGGCAATGTCGGTACCGGATGCCGGGCCTGGCGCGCTGCCGGCAACGGCTTGATTAAATACTGCGAGCTGCACCAGATCGGCCCGCTGCAGTAGCGGGATGGCATCGGTTAGCGCCCGAGTGGCGGCGCGACTGCCGTCCCATGCAATCAGGATTCGTTTGCCGATGCCGGTGAACTGTCCGGAATGCGGAATGATCAATGTCGGCCGGCCGGCATTCAAGACGATATAGGCGGGAAAGTCAGACAAGCTTGCAGCCGGCTCGTCTGGATCGGTCTGACCGATTACGATCAGATCACTGCAGCGCGCCTGCATGGCAAGGCCGTCCAGCGCATCATCTTCCAGCAGGCGTGCTTCAAACGAGGGTACGCCGATGTTTTTCGCGATCGGCTCGGCCAGTTCGAGGGCATGATGAGCCCGTTTGCGCAGGTACTCAAGATGTACTGCCAGATTCGGATCGCTCTGCATTGCCTCGCCACTTTGAAACGCAAACCGTGAAATGCCGGATACAGCCGCGCCGATCAAATGGGCGTCATGGGTGAATGCGAATTCGGCGGCAATCCGCACGCGGCTTGCCGCATGCTTGGTGTCATCCACATGCGCGAGGATGGTCTGGTAGCTCATGTCCGGTTTCCTTTCACTGGCATGCAACATGGCGGCATTTTTCATGCGGATAGACAAGCCGGCAGGCAAAGCATCATTGCCGCCAGATTTTCAGCTTACTGGAAACTGCGCGGTTTATCAGCGTTCTCTGAACTTCTCTAATTGACAAGGCTCCAATTTTGACGATCTTTGCGTAGCAGCGCGCAGGTTCACCACGTTCTTCTGCTACCGATGAAACCGTGCGGAGAATCTATTATGGACGCGCAGAAAGTAGCTCTGGTCACCGGTGGCATGGGTGGATTGGGCGAAGCAATTTGCCACAAGCTTTCTGGCATCGGCTTGCGGGTTGCGCTTACTTATTCTCCAGGAAATGATCACGCACAAAGCTGGCTGGCAGGGCAGACCCGGGCGGGATGCCAGTTTGCTGCTTACATGATCGATGTGGCCGATTATGCGTCATGCGAAGCCGGAGTGCGCACAATACTGCAGGATCTGGGGCGCATCGATGTGCTGGTCAACAATGCCGGAATCACGCACGACGTGACGCTGCGGAAAATGACGCCAGCAGACTGGCAAGCAGTATTGCGCACCAACCTCGATAGTGTATTCAACATGTGCAAGCAGGTAATCGACGGCATGATCGAGCGGCAGTGGGGGCGGATTCTGAATATTTCATCGGTCAATGGCCAGAAGGGCGCAGCCGGCCAGACCAATTATGCAGCAGCCAAGGCCGGCATGCATGGCTTCACCAAGGCCCTGGCACTCGAAGTCGCGCGCAAGGGCGTGACCGTCAACACCATTTCACCTGGTTACCTGCGCACCCAGATGGTCATGAAGATTCCGTATGCAATTGTGGAGCAGCAAATACTGCCGGGAATTCCGATTGGCCGCTTGGGCGAACCGGATGAGATTGCCGGCCTGGTTGCCTACCTTGCATCGGAACAGGCAGGCTATATCACCGGCGCCAATATTGCGATCAATGGCGGTCAACATATGTATTAGGCGTGTTATTGCGCATTACGGGGCAGCCCGGTTTCAGCGCGCAATTTGACAGGGCAAGTGCCAGCACGGTGGCGCGGCTTGGCGGATTTGAGGCAGATCAAGCTTGATCACGGAGCTGATGCCAAAATGGACCGCTTAACTGGCATCAGCCCGCTGCAGATACAGATAATGAAAATATCATGAAACCCAAGGGAATCTCAGTAGTCGATTCCATATCCGATTTGACGAGGAGAATTACCATGCAAAACATGCAGAATATCTTTAACCCGATGGCCAATATCTATCAAACCCAGCTGGAGGCATCTCGCCAGTTTGCCGACGCGATTTTTTCCGGCACGGAAAAAATCGATCATGTGCTGCTTGAGGCGACCCATCGCGCCTTTACCGAACAAATGAAATTTGCCCAGTCTCTGGTGGCGGTGCGCGATACGCAGGGCGTGACAGATGCGCAGACAATGTTTTTGTCCCAGCGGCCGGACCGGGCCATGGATTATCAACGCGAATTGATCCGAGTGTTTTCCGAAGTCCAGAATGAACTTGGCCAATCGATGCGCAAGTACGTTGAGCAGTTAAGCAGCACGGCAGTCAACGGCGCTGCTGCCGCAGCATCATCCGCCGCCACGGACGGACATGTGAACGATGCATTCAATCCGATGACCGGCATGTTTTCCGTATGGGAGTCGGCGTTCCGTGAAGTCGCTTCGCTTGCCAACAAGAATATGGAAGCGGCTCGCAATACTTTTGAAAATACGGCGGGTACGGCATTCTCCGAGACGTCTGAAATGGTCGGCGAAGCAATCGACGATGCGGAAGACGCAAGCGCCGGACATCGCAGGAAATCGCCTGCTGCCAATCACCATAAGCGCAAATAAATCTTCATGGCTTGTTTTTGTTCAGGCAGGGCAACATTGGATTGCTGCATCATTGAAAAGCGCTGGTAAAAGCGGCCCAGGGATTTCATATGAGCTGCTGACGCAGGGGAAGCGGGGCTGTCAATTCAGATATTTAGATGCACGGCACTGCGCACCAGATCATTTTCCCAGGCGTCGAAGCAAGTGAACGTCCATGCTATGGTCGGTCACCGGATCCCATAAAATAAAAAACCCTGCTTGTTGGAGCAGGGTTTTCGACTTTATGCAGGATGCTTCAAGCTGCAGCCATTTGCGTCTCCCCGCTGGTCTCTGTCGGGGCAGATGCGGCGGCTGACTTGAGTTTGCGCGAAGCGAGTTGCTTGGCACGTGAGCTGGATGGCGGCAGGCGGCGCAATGTTTTGAGCGCATCAAAATCCTTGATGCCGATTGAGCGTTGATCGACGCTGATCAGGCCGATTTCATTGAAGGCGGATAAAGTGCGACTGACGGTCTCCAGTGTCAGACCCAGATAACTGCCAATTTCATGACGTGTCATGCGCAGATTGAACAGTTTGCTGGAATAGCCCATTTCAGCATAGCGATCAGACAGCGATACCAGGAAGCGCGCCACTCTTGCTTCTGCGCTCAGTGCGCCGAGCATGCTGACCATGCTTTGCTCGCGTACCAGTTCACGGCTCATCACACTATACATCGCGTGTTCGAATTCGGCATGCGTGCGGCCCAGCGCTGTCAATTTTTTGAAAGGCAGCAAGACCAGATCGCAATTGGATAAGGCGACGGCTTCCGACGAATAGCGTTTGGTGTGGATGCCATCAATTCCGAACAAGTCACCTTTCATTGGAAAGCTTAGTACCTGTTCGTTGCCGAATTCATCGATCAGGACCGTTTTTAAAAAACCGGAATGGACGACATAAAGGGTATCGAAAGGTTGTCCGATGGTGTGCACACGTTGACCGGTCTTGAACTGCACGTGTTGAAACAGCAGCTCTTCATCGGCAATCGATGCAGCTGCCGAGGGAATGCGCAAAAGGTCGCTTAATTCCTTTAAATTTGACCAGAGTTTCCCCTGCCGCTGCCAGCCTGTTTCATGAGGGGAAGCATGTAGCGCTGAGTGGGATGATTCGGTCCGAATCTCGGATGTGTGCGTGGGCAACATGGCATCTCCTATTCCAAAAAATGACTCATTTACTGTGGCAGCTCAAACTAAGCCACCTCCAATCCTCCAGGCGCTGCGGAATTTTCTCGGCATCGATTAATCGAACGTCTGAAAACACCATCCGCTCCTGCGTTCTTTGCGCTCTATACGGTGCGCGTCCGTTTGCAGTTCCAAAATGACGACCAAAGCATCAAGGCCGGCAAAATAGTCATGCGGTTCAGTAAATTGAAGCGGAAGCTCGCAGTGCCTAAGTCAATGCCGCAAATGAAATAGACCGGAATGCCGACAGATGGGAAGTAAATGATCGCCATTCATTACCGCCGTATGCTCGAACCAATCCAGTTGTTATTCCTGTCTGGCTAGGCTATGTCAGTACCCTTGCCAGTTTGGCAGTGCTGCGCATCCTGCAGTTGCAGGAAAACGCAGTTTGACTAGAAACTGTATTGCATGCGTCAATTACAAGTGGAAAGTATGGCGGGCAGGCTTGATATTTACTATCGGCAGGCGCTGAATAGGCGAGTAGGCAAGATGTAACTTGCGTAAGGATTTTCTTACAATAGGAATTACAAACTTGCCGCTGGACTGGTAACTTGGCAAGTAAAAGGGTGGCGTGGGATCAAAACAAAATTACATCTTCAGCGGCGTTAACAGGCGGTGTTCAACCGCATATTGCACCATTTCCGCCAATGAATGCATATCCATCTTGTACAGAATGCGGGTTTTGTGCGTGCTGACCGTCTTGGCGCTCAAGTGCAATAGCACGGCAATTTCACCAATGGTTTTACCGCCTACCAGCAAGCTGAATACTTCGAATTCCCGGTCCGACAGTTTTTTGTGCGGCATATCCTCGTTTGAGGGCATGGCATCCATGGCCAACTGTTCGGCAACTTCCAGGCTGATATAAGGCCGGCCCGAGGCGACCTTGCGTATTGCGCTCAGTAATTGCGTGCCGGCACTTTCCTTGGTCAGGTAACCGCGCGCACCGGCACGAATCGCGCGGATTGCATACTGGTCTTCTTCATGCATGGTCAGAATCAGGATCGGCAGCTTGGGCGCTTCGTCCTTGATTTGGCGGATCAGTTCGACGCCGCTGCGACCCGGCATCGACAGATCCAGCATGAGCAGGTCGAAGCCGCCTTTGCGCACATGCGCGAGCGCTTCGAAACCGTCAACTGCTTCACCAACGACTTCAATATCGTCAGCACCGTCGAGAATGCGTTTCAAGCCTTCGCGCATAATGGTGTGATCGTCGGCAATGACTATGCGGATCATAAAAATAAAAAGTCCAGGTTAAGAGTGGAACGGAATCGATGCGTGTATCGTCAGGCCGTGGGGTTTGGTGTCTTTAATGCAAAGAGTGCCACCCAAGGTATAAATTCTTTCCTGCATCGCACTCAGGCCATGGCAGCCGGGTTTTTTCCAGCGGTCCTCACCCAATCCGATACCGTCGTCTGCGATCACCACATGCAAATGTTGATCGGTGTGCCACAGATGAATTGTGACATGGCTTGCCTGTGCGTGGCGCTCAACATTCAAAAGACTTTCTTGCAAAACACGGAAAACTGCCGATTCGACCTGGTCACCGGGCCGGCTCGGGATCCCTTCATTGACCAAATTGCAGGCAATGCCGGTTTTTTTGGCAAACGATTCCGACATCCATTCGACTGCGGGCAACAAGCCAAAATCGTCCAGCAGCGATGGTCTGAGCGCGGAAGCCAGATTTCTGGTTCGAACAATGATATTGTCGAGCAACTGCTGCATTTGGGAAATCCTGGCCGGAATCTTGTGATCGGTCGGCGTGCTGTTTTCCAACCAGTCCAGGTCCAGTTTGAGGACACTCAGGCGTTGGCCCAGCTCATCGTACAATTCTTTTGAAAAGCGGCGTTTTTCGATTTCGTTGGCCTGCTGGGATGACAAGGCCAGTTTGCGCAGGGTCGATTGCGCCAGCTTTCGCTGAGCATCGGGTAATGCCGGGTCCAGCAATTCCCGCAGGATGACGGCCAGGAAGACGTCGCCGTCAATCATTACACGCGCAATCGCAGCGCTGCTCAGGAATTCCTCGCCATTGGCGCGCAAGCCCTGCAGGTCAAGCTTGATGCGCAAGCGGCGCCCGCTGAACTCGGCCGTCGCAAAATTGCTGATCTGCGTACTTTGTGCTTTTTTCGAGGCGGGTGGAAACAGTATATCCAGCGGCTTCTCCGGCAATTGTTCGGCCGGATAGCCGAACATGCGGCCGGCTTCCCGGTTCGAGAGCATGATGCGACCATGGGCATCGATGATGATCACGCCGTCGAGTGACGACTGGATCACGGCCGAGAGCCAAGTGCCGATTTTATTGATCGGAAAGGTGCTGGCCGCGCTCATCGGTGCCGGCATCATCATCGAGGAAGGCAAAGGGTCGGACATCAATCGGTCGGATTCGGTAGCTGTCGGAAAGAAAGATGCATTTATTTTTTTCTGATCACGCCGGCAGGCTGCTTGGCCAGTCGATACACCAGTACCGGAATCTGGCAGGAAGACAAGACCTTGCTCGTGGTGCTGCCCAGAAGCGCCTGACCCCAGCCGCTTCTGCCATGCGATCCGATGAAAATCAGGTCGCAGGCATGCTGTTCCGCGGTATGCACGATTTCACGTGCGGCCGCATCGGAAAAGACTGTGATGCCGGACGATTTAACGCCAGTCGCTTTGGCAGCATCGGCGATGACTTGCAGGTGGATTTCGCCGACCTTTTGCATCGATGCCTTGTATTCATCTTCCGACGGAAAATTAGGCGGAATGATTTCGATAAAAACCGGATACTGATATTCCGGCGAGACGAACAAACCGATCACTTCTGCGCCCAATTGCTGAGCAAATTCGACGCCGGCAAGCGCTGCCGCATTGGATATGTCGGAACCATCAGTTGGAATCAGGATTTTTTTATACATAGTTGCCTCGAAATGTAATCAAATTACCATCTGGTCGGAACAATATACTTGATATAACGTAAATACCAGCTAAAAAAATTCCTTATGGAAACATATTAAAATGTCATGTATTTGCCATTGTAGAGCAGAGAGCGATTAATTTCCAGGTCACAAATACAGACAGCCAACTCACAGCGGTAAGTGTAGCTTGCCATCCGGCCCACAGGCTTGTTGATGTCGCTGTTTAAAATATCAAAAAGTTGACAACAGCATTCTTTAAGTCATTCATTAGTAATAAAAATCTTTTACCACTCAGCGCTGCGCTGAAAGGGGTGAATGAAAGAGATTTGTTGCTTATGAAGAACGATTGGCTGAAAACATCGAATTCAATGCGACAAGGAAAATGAATTACCTGAGCACAATAAATCAAGACAAAGCCAAGGAGAATTTCGCCACATAAACGTAGTGCTGTGTAGCAGAACCCCGACGATCTTGCTGAAGGCAGCATTTGGTTTTGTACGCGGCTCTGTTAGGCGATCCAGATGGATTCACCGGTGCACTGCAGATGGATAGGCCCGTTCCTGGGCGCTCGGCTAAGCTTGACGATGCACTGGATGCTTAATAAGCGACACGATACCGGTATCCTTTGTAGTTGAAGACTGCGGCCTTGGGCAGCATTTTTTCCAGTACTACGCCGGGGGCTGCCTCATCGCCTTCATGAAGCAGGCGCTTATTGACCAGCAACTGCCTTTCTCGCTGATTTCCCGAATAAATATAGCCGCCAATGGCGATCTTGGGCAGTTCCCGTTGAATCTGCTCGGGTAACTCGCGTAGGCTCGCGGCGCCAGTATCCTGCGGTTCTTGTTGGGCCAGCGTGGTGCTGAGCTTGAGATCGGCATCGTTCTGGCTGGGCTTGGCAGACGCGGCAGGCACGGCAGCTTGCCTGATGGGCTGTTTTTCAATGGCGCTTTCTCGCCGCTTGGCGACAGCTGCTGCTTTTTTTGGTTTGGCCGCAGCGGGCGGTTTTGCCGGTATTTCCGGCGCAGGGCTGATGGCGATAATTTCGGGCGCTGCAGCGTGTGAGGTCAATGGCACTGGTATTGCGCTTGGCGGCGCCAGCGCTATTGCCGGTGGTGGCGTCAGCTGTTTCGGCGCGGTCGGCAACACCGGTGCGACAGTGCCGGGCACGGATTGCCATGGCTTGAACCAGACCAATGCTGCGCATGCAATGCCTAGCAGCACGCCTGCGATCAGAAGCGCTGGTTTTACATTCTGCATTGATGTGGTATTGGCCGGCAACGCGGCGGCTGGCTGCGCATATAAATTGGGAACACTACCCAATTGTCGTTCGGCTTCCGCTTTTTTGAGTGCGTCGAGAATATAGGACATCGTATTATTTCCTTGGCACGGCAGCCGCAAGCGTCTGATTGACATACAGACGCGGTTCATTCACGCCTGCCGCAGCATTCAGCAGCATCAAGGTCTGCGGTCCGGCGATCCCGTCTGCCTGCAGATCTTGTGCAGTCTGGAATTCACGGAGTTGCCTTGCCATGGCAGAACCAAAGGGTTGACCGCTAATGGTTTCGATGCTGCCGTTGAGCTTTGTCAGTTGTGCGCCCAGCCAGTCGACTGATTCGCCTTTGTCTCCGAAACCGATTTTCAGGTTAAAACCAGGCGGTGCGCGCCAGAAGGTGACGAATTCACCGCTAAAATGTCGCTCCAGATCCGTCAGGCCGACGTGAATGTTTTGCATGGTGCCGGCAATACGCAGCACCGCAAACGAGTGTGTCAGTCCCATCAGTAGTGCATAGTGCTTGGCATTTTGCTGGTCGTACAGTTCAAGAATGGCAGGGCGGTTCAGGCGCCGCAGTTCTGCCAGGCCTTGCCTGCTGCGGTAGCAGAGCACGTTTCTGGATTGCGCCGTCAGACATGGCTCTTGCTGTTTCAGCGCAATTCCCCATAACTGTCCCAGCAACTGGTAGGCGACGAGTTCATCGCGCATGGCGGGGGAAAACAGATGATTCAAATCGGATATCGGCGTGCCGGTCGGGATCGCCTGGCCGGCGGCTGCCGACATCAGCACCGATGGCTTGCCGGAACGCGGCAGGGTTGTCGCCAAAGTCGGTGCCGTGGCATCGCCCAAAGAGTCAGACAGGCGCCACCGCGCAGCGCCACGGTCGGAAAGGCTGTGACTGAGTTTGAAGGCGCTCTGTTGCGCGGCGATTGCCGGAGCTGCGCTGTCCCACGCCCAGCCATAATGGCCAATGGCCCAGGCAATGCTGCCGGCCACCGCTGCACCGGCGCCGGCGCCGGCAGCAGCAATGCGCCAGCGCCGCCAGATTCCCGGCAATGGCGTATCTTTGCCGCCAAAGACTTCACGGGCGGCCTTGTCGATAATCGCAGACGTCACTTCGGTCCGGTTGGCTGCATAGGCGCCTAGCAGTGCGCGGTCGCACAGCAGGTTGATCCGGCGTGGTATGCCGCGGCTCAAGCGGTGGATTTGCGCCATCAGCGATGCAGGAAACGGGGTCACCGCAATCGCGCCGGCAATCGACAGCCGGTAATGGATATAGCCGGCGGTTTCCGATAGCGACAGGGGCCCTAAATGGTAGCGGGCAATCACCCGTTGCGCCAGTTGCTCCAGTTCCGGACGCGCCAGCATTGCGCGCAGTTCCGGCTGGCCGATCAGGATGACCTGCAGCAGCTTGCGCTCGCTGGTTTCCAGATTGGTCAGCAGGCGCAATTGTTCCAGCACGTCGGGCGCCAGGTTCTGGGCTTCATCAATGATCAGGACATTGTTCTTGCCTTCGGCATGACTGCGCAGCAGATAGGCATTGAGCGCATCGACATGATTTTTTGCTGACAGCGGGCCTGTAATGCCTGGTGCTGAGGCGATGTGGAACTCGTCGCAAATCGATTGCAGTAATTCGTTGACCGACAATTTTGGATTGAAAATATAGGCAACGTGGCACTTGTCGGGGATTTGTTCAAGCAGACAACGGCATACCGTGGTCTTGCCTGCGCCGATTTCTCCAGTCAGCAGCACGAAACCGCCGCCGCCGCCCACGCCATATAGCAGATGGGCCAGCGCTTCGCGATGGCGATCGCTCATGAACAAGTAGCGCGGATCCGGCGCAATGGAAAACGGTGCCTGCTTGAGCTGGAAAAATTGGGTATACATGGGCAAAAAGAAGATTCCAGGCGTACCAGCCGCCAAAACAGGCTGTTTAACCCGACAAGCGGCAAGGCTAGCATAAAGATTTGCCTTGCGGCTATGGCTTACCGCAAACTGTTGCGTAATACCAGACGACAGCCGGGCCGGCGTATCACTCGCGCGGCCCGGCGAGCCGCTCCAGCATGCTTCTGATCGAGGCCATTTGCGGCGCCTGTTTTGAGTAAAAGTCCGGCTGGTAGGGGTTGGCACTCGCATATCCCCAGAAATCCCAGCATCCGGCCGGATTGTACGGATACAGGCGGCTCGGACGCACTTGCGGATACAGCACGATCAGGCGGTTGGTATCGGCCAGTTCATTGTAGCCGGCAGACTTCACGAGGCGATCGCCGATGACATCCTGTCCCTGGCCGCAGCCGTGGAACACGATGTGCACTGCGCAGCTGGATTGTTTACAGGCTTGCGGAATGTAGACATAACCGGTCTCGGCCATGCCGAGCCGGTAATCAGGCGCGAATTCACGCTGACTGAAGCGCAGCAGCGTACCGCCGACGGTTGCCGCAGCAGGATTCAATTTGCCATACAGGTGTCTCAAAATATCGTGCGACTGCATGAATCCACAGGTATTGATAAACGGCGAATCGGTCAGCTCGCAGGCGACGTCGTCCTGGTTGTCGGTGATGATGGCATGGCCGGCGTTGATGTTGCGGATATAGCGGATGTTTGCTGGCGTGACCCCGGCCCTCTTGTAAAAGGCGGCGGCCTGATCGACCACTTTGGTGCTCACGACCCGATCGGCCTTGCCGCTGAAGAGATATACCTTATGCTTTTTCAGGTTGCGCAAATCATCGATACGGTCGGCATCGGCAAACGCTTCGGCATGCTGCATCAGCCGGCGCGCATCCGGTCCGCTGCCGTACGGTCGCATGCAGGTTGTCATTGCCGTGATCTGGAACGGCTTGGCAGACGCGGTGCCCGCACAATAATACGGCCCACCGGCGATGATGCCCGCGCCGATGACCATGCTTGAGTAGGCAATATGGAATTGCGACGCCATGAATGCGCCGGAAGAAATCCCCGAAACAGTGGTGTGCGACAAGTCGGCATGATAGGGCGGCAGCGCGGCCAAGTCGGCTGCCATGCAGCAGAGCGGGACTGCAAGCAGCAGCGCGGCAAGTCGATGCCGGGCGGATGAAACAATTTGAGCTGGAATGCGCATGACGTTGATTACCAAAATAAATCCAGAGGAACCTGCCATGCTACACAAACAAAACGAATTTACTTCCGTGCACTCCTTATCTGCACTGGCCGTGCGGCGCGCCGCTCTACTATTGCGCAACCTGCAAGGGTGATTCTGTCCTTGCGCAAGTTCGTGGAAATTTTTCTCAGTTATTTATATGATTTTTTCCAATGCAGAATTTCATGCCGTCATGGATGGTTGCGCTATGGTAATCGATTGCAAGGCTCAGAATGATAAGGTTTTTACGCTAGCTCCGGAATGTTTTGGATGATGTCGGTCTAACCAGTTAAGTAAGACAAATCAGTATTGTCCATTATCTATATTTCATCAGGAAAGTAAACCGACCATGAAAAATCCCTGGGCCAAAAAAAATCCGTTTTTAAGCATGTGGTTAAGTGGCGCCAACGCAGTTGCTGGAACCGCACGCAGCCGGATGACAGCAGAGGGCAAACGCCAGGCCGCGACCATGATGACACAAAGCACCAAGCAAATGGCTGACTTGTGGACTAGCACGTGGCTTGCGCCACCAAAGGCAAAACGCAGGAAAAAGTCGCGTTCGTAATGACCGGCACTGGGGTCGTCATACGTACGGCGACACCAATATCAGGTTTGCGTGTCATTCATTGCAAGCCTTCAGTTTGACGGGCTGGCGTTATTCGCTGACTTGTAATAATGCCTGCAAACATTCCATTGTGATCTATGAGGAGAGCGATCCATGAAACGCACAGCAACAGCTGTCTGGAGCGGCGGCCTGAAAGAAGGCAAGGGCATGCTTTCGACCCAAAGCGGTATTTTGGACAATGCCCAGTATGGTTTTTCGACCCGCTTTGAAAATGGTCCGGGTACCAATCCAGAGGAATTGATTGCTGCTGCCCACGCCGGGTGCTTTACGATGGCGCTCTCAGCCCAACTGGGTGAAGCGGGGCTAAGCGCAGAGCGGCTGGCGACCAGCGCTGCAGTAACGCTCGAGAAGCAGGCCGACGGTTTTACGATTACCGCAGTTCATCTTGACTTGACTGCAAAAATCGCTGGGGCCGATCAGCAAGCATTTGAAGCCGCGGCAAACAAGGCCAAGGAAAGCTGTCCGGTATCCAAGCTGCTGAACGCCAGCATTACGCTGGATGCAAAACTGGAGACATGAAAGGTACCTGGACCAGCGCTGCGCGTTGGTCCAGGTGAAGGAACGTGATTGCACAAGATAGGACTGACTAAAAGAGCGGATTCGCTGTGAACCGGTACTGTTGCACGGTAAGCGCGTGCGCAGCATGTGATTAGCATGCCACCTTGACGCCAGGCGTTTATGTCGCCCGCCATCCATCTCGGCAAGGCCTTACTGTACGATAAAATCGAAACTACGACTGTTGCTAGACGCACTCAATGCGATTGCGCCAATGGGCGATTTGGTTTGGAATTCGGTTTGCTATTCCTCAGGTTTTTTTCATGCGCGGTTTCTTCACTGGTTGCTATTGCGATCGGATCACTGGCCGGGAAGGTCATTTCAATCGCATGGTCAAGCGACTCTTCCTCTTCATCACACCCGGCACCGTACTGACCGTGCTCATGCGCGGCTGGTAATTCGGCGACCGGGTCACTGGCTGGAAAGGTCTGCTCAACTGCATCGTCCAGCAACGCTTCATCATGTTGCTGCTGATTTGCGGAAGCAATTTTTTGCTTGGTACGCTCAGCTACCGAAGCTTCTTTTGACGAAACATCCCCGGGCGGAAGCTGCTGTGGTGAGTCGCCCGCTGAAGAAGGCAGATTGGCAGAGTTTTGATTTTCATTCGCAGGTACTGGTCGTTGCTCGTCTTTCCTTGATTCAATCATGAAATTCCTCCGGTACATACGGTTATAAATAATGGTGAATCGCTGTCGCTGCAATTGCCGCTTGGCCGGTGGCAACACAAATCTGATTCAATCCATGCACCACGTCACCTGCCGCATACAAACCTTGGATTGAGGTTTGCATGCTCTTGTTAACAATCAAGTCCTGATTGTCATCGCAATGAACCTTCAGGGACAATACTAAATCGGAGCGGACTCTGGAACCTAATGCTGAATACATCGTATCGAAGTGCAAGGTTTTGCCATTGGCCATTGTCAATTCACTGATCCGCGCTCCTTCAGTTTTGACTGCAACAATCGCTTGTTCAATGAATTGGATGCTTGCTTCATATAAAAGTTTGCGGTCCTTGTCAGTTAATTTCAATTCCTTTCCCAGGCTCAATAAAGTCAAATTCGGCGTATAGCGGCGAATGAACAGTGCCTCATTCACTGCGTATCTGTCGTTGCCGATCACTGCCACCTTTTGATCGATTACTTCATAGCCGTCACAGATCGGACAATGTCGCAAAAAGCCTTGTTTTATTGCATCCTTGAGATTTGGCAAATCAGGTTCGATATCGATCACGCCTGTTGCCAGCAAAATAGTGCGAGTGTGTATTACCTTCTCACCGTAATGGACCATAAAGCTGCCAGTAGGTAATTGCTCGATCTTTTCAACCGCTGCCGCAATAATTTCTGCGCCATAGCGCGCCGCCTGTATCCGCAACTGCTCCAGCAAATCATGGCCGCTGATGCCTTCCGGGAAGCCGGGATAGTTATGAGACACAGGGATCAGTGCGGCACGACTGTTGCCCGCGTCAATCAGCTGAATATTTCTGCGAAACCGCTTCAGATAAATGGCAGCCGTCATACCCGCCGGCCCGGCACCCACAATCACGCAATCTACAGGTGGATTGGAATCTTGCATTGCTGATTGGAGCGACGCGTCACAGCTTGGTTCGATTCACCCCCGGCATTTTTTGATCGGCCAGCGCAGATGCAGGCAATGGTGCCTGGGATGTCACCGTGATGCTTAGCTTCACGCGTGATTGCTTATGGTGCGGGATGCATTGCAGCCGGTGCCTGCGACGGCAGTTGTAGTTGACGACCGTTGACTAGAGGCTGCTTCCTGACGCAGAATCAGTGTTAGGCTATTGATGGCGCCAGGAATGATGGCGTTGTTTCAGTAATGCCTTTGAGTTTGGAGACGGCTGCGCGTCAGTGGCCAGCCAGTGCGGCTTTGCAGCAGTTTATTTTACGCCTAGAAAAACTGTGCCCATTCATCAATCCACCCGGGCAGCACTTTGTATTCCATCGGTTTGGCAATAAAGTACCCCTGGGCATTGGTGCAGCCCAGTTTTTGCAGCAAGTCCCAGTCCTGCCGCGTTTCAACCCCGACTGCAGTCGATTCTCGCTTGAGCTTTTGCGCCAGCTCCAGGCTGGAGCTGAGTGCCATGCTGACAGCTTCGTTGTCCGAGGCGCCGAGCACGAACGACCGATCGATTTTCAACTCGGAAAATGGAATCCGCAAGTGATGATGCATACTGGCGTCGCCAGTGCCGTAATCGTCCACCGCCAGCACAAATTCCTTCATGCGCAGCCTGGCGAGATTTTCCAGAAAAATCGGCACGTCGGTCTTGGAAGCAGACTCGGTAATTTCAATCGTGATGTATTGCGGATCGACCTTATGCGCCGCCACGCATTCGGCAAACCGATCGGCAAACTCCAGTTCGCACAGCGGCGCCGACGCCAGATTGATCGACATCGAAATCGGATGGCCGCTGTCATGCAATGCGCGGCAGGCTGCCGCCGATTTTTTGATCATATCCCAGGTAAGGATGTTTACCTGGCCATTTTTTTCCAGTTGCGGGATGAAGGCGGCTGGAGAAATCAATCCATGTTGTGGATGAAGCCAGCGTGCGAACGCTTCGACGCCCTTGACCTTGCCGCTGGCAATTTCCACTTTGGGCTGGAAGTAGGGGACAAATTGATTTTCCTGCAATCCCTGCAGTATTTCGGCAAGCGATAGCGGCGGCAGGCTGCCAGGCATTTTTACCTGACGCGCAGCAGGGGGCACATAGCGCGCGATCATGACTTCCAGCGCTTCCGGCGTTGCCGGTTTGACAATCGTTCCCAGCAGGTTGACCCCATATGCTTTCGACATGGTCTCGACCGAAAATACCAGTGACGGATCGAGCGCGCTGGCCAGGATGATCGAAACCGGACTGTCGCTGCGGGCCATATGGCGAATCAATTCCATGCCATCCATGCCAGGAATATTCAGGTCGATGAAACAGATATCGATGCCTTGTGATGCGTCCTGCAGGATGTTGAGTGCAGTCAGGCCATCGGCGGCTTCGATGATTCTTTTTGCGCCGCGACTGGTCAGCATCGCTATCATCCAGCGGCGCTGAAAGTCATTGTCTTCCACAACCAGGTAAGTCAGATCGGCGAGCGGCATCGGAGTTTTTCCTTGCTGGATTACAGTCAGTGGAGTGGCGCGTGCGATTATCGCACTTTTCATGCGGGTTTCTGCAATTTCAGCGGCTGCAGCCGGATTTTTGGAGCGCGACCTTTTCTTCGGAAAAACTGACCCGGCAATGGCACTGCTGCCCAAAATGTACGTGCATGTCATCGCCGGACAGGTCGATCCGGGAATTGCCCTTGTTGGCGTTTGCCAGCGCCACGGCATCTGCCATCGGCAGCCCGGGTTTCATGCTTGCACAGAAGGCGCCTGCCATCTTCTGGTTTTGCTTCATCCGCGCCAGGTGCAGGAATTCATATCCTGTCCATAAACAAATGGACAGCAGCGACAAGCCAAACAGGCCGAACAGCATTCGTCTTTTCAATGACGACATCCGCGTCTATCCCTTGCCCGGCTCTTATGCGGCCGGAATTTTTTTCGGTTCCTCGAAAGCGGCTGGCACTTCATCGGCTTTTTCATGGATATGCGGCGGCACATCGCGATTGGCAAGATCCGGCCCGAGTTTGGCGCGCAAGAAGCCGCTGGTCGAGTAGCGGGTGACGGCTGAATAATATTTGTCGGTCAGTTCCTTGACCATTTCGGCATAGTCATCCAAGGCTTGCTGGTCGATCGAAAAATTGTCGTAGTTGACCACTGCCGGGATTTTTTCATGCACGTCGCGCAGCGCATGCGCTACCTGGCGGCGGATATGATTGACATCGCCCAGGTTGCGCACATTGTAGCCTTCGAAATTGATAAACAGAGTCTTGCGCGGCCGATCGTAGCGCACCCGCTGTTCCAGCGGCACTTCCAGCATGATGTTGCGCAGGCCCATGTGTTCGGCCTGGAAGATGCGCTCATCCATGATGCGTAAATGGGCCGAGACCCGCGGCGCAAACGCCATGTGGTCAAGAATGTCGCGCTGCAGCTCCAGGCCGGGCGCAATTTCGATCAGTTCCAGGCCGTCGCTGGCGAGTTCGAACACGCAGCGTTCGGTGATGTAAAGAACGTGCTTGCCGAGTTTTTTGGCCAGTTGGCCACTGAAAGTCAGGTGTTCGACCGATTCCACGAACTTGCATGGGCCATCCTTGCCCTCGATGACCAACTGGCCGTTGCGGATCAAAATGGTCGGCTTGCCGGCGCTGAAGGTGCCCACAAACACCACTTTTTTCGCACTCTGGCTAATATTGATAAAGCCGCCGGCGCCCGCCAGCCGCGTACCGAACTTGCTGACATTGACGCTGCCATTCTGGTCAGCTTCGGCCAGGCCAAGGAAGGCAATGTCGAGGCCGCCGCCGTCATAGAAATCGAACTGGTAAGGTTGGTCGACGATCGCCTGAGTGTTGATGCCTGCGCCGAAATTCGGGCCGCTTGCCGGGATGCCGCCAATGACGCCGGGCTCGGTGGTCAGCGTCAACAGGTCAATCACCCGCTCTTCATGGGCAATGCTGGCCACGCCCTCCGGCATGCCGATGCCGAGGTTGACTACGCTGTTGGCCGACAGTTCGAGCGCCGCGCGGCGCGCGATGATCTTGCGCTCGCTGAGCGGCATGGCTTTCAGAGTGTTGGACGGCACCCGCAATTCGCCGCTGAACGCGGCGTTATACGGTTCGGTATACGTTTGCCAGTGATGTCGGGGCTCAGCTACCACTACGCAATCCACCAGGATGCCGGGTATCTTTACCTGGCGTGGATTGAGCGTGCCGCTGTCGGCGATGCGTTCGACCTGAGCGATGACGATGCCGCCCGAATTGTGCGCTGCCATGGCCAGCGACAGCATTTCCAGCGTCAACGCTTCGCGCTCCATGGTCAGGTTGCCATCCGGATCGGCAGTGGTGGCGCGGATCAGTGCCACATCGATCGGAAATGCCTTGTACAACAGGAAGTCTTCGCCATCGATTTGCAATACGCGCACCAGCTCTTCCTGGGTTTTGGTATTCAGCTTGCCGCCGCCGTTGCGCGGATCGACAAAGGTGCCCAGCCCGACGCGCGTCAAGTGGCCGGGCCGCTTGGCGGCAATGTCGCGATACAGGTGCGAAATGACGCCTTGCGGCAGGTTGTAGGCTTCGATTTTGTTGTCGATTGCCAGCCGCTGGATTCTCGGCACCAGTCCCCAGTGACCACCGATCACCCGACTGAGCAAGCCGTCATGACCGAGATGGTTCAAGCCTTTTTCCTTGCCGTCGCCTTGGCCGGCCGCATACATCAGCGTCAGATTATTCGGTCCGGCGGATTGGCCGTCTTCGCCCTGGTTGGCCAGGTACAGATCCTCCAATGCAATCAACAATTCTTCCGGCACGCCGATGCCGACAAAGCCGCCGGTGGCAATCGTATTGCCGGAATGGATCAGCCGTACTGCATCTTGCGCGCTTACAATCTTGATGCGTTTGCCGCTGCCGCGCGTGAATTCCTGTTCAGCCGTCTGCATGGTGTCCTTTTGCTGGAATAACCGTATTGCTCGAAAATCGAATTGCGCATTGTTGAATACGCATTGCATGGCCGCTATCATAGTATTCCTGTGCGCGGATGAACATCCCTATTGAGCACGTAAATGCAGGATTTTCTGCAGTCGTGTCGATATTTCAAAGTACCAGTCAAATTGGTGCGCCGCGCAAAAATCCCTGCGCGCTAGCACTGCTTTGTAATGGGCGGCGACTGGCGGCCTGATTCGGTAGGCAGCATGCGACAAAGATGCACTGTATGCCAAGCTGATTTAACATTGGTTTGCATTTTCAGCGTCTGACGCGGCAAGTACGCCGTGCCAATTTGCCGGCATACAGCTGCCTTGTAAGCTGAATCAGCGGCTTGATAAAGTTGACTTGGAAATAGGGCGCGCCGGCTGAACAGAAGGGCGATTGAAGCAATTCAGTCCGGTATCAATCCTGCAAGGCTACGCAGTGAAAAAGCGGCACGGGAATTTGATCATGGCGGAGCGCACAGCTTGCGGGCCGTAGCCTGCCAGCTTCCTCCATTCCTCGGCATGCAAAAATCTCATGGTGATGAATGCCGCTTTGATCGCGGCTGCGCTGGCTTCACCCGCTGCAGATCTAAACACATAGCGCACGCCATGCCGCCTGATTGGCGCATCAATCAAATTTCAGCTGTGTTTTACTGTCTCCGCTCGCAGACCATGACTGATTCAGCAACTTGCAGAGAAAAGATCGCAGACAAAAAAGTGTCACAATTTTGCCACGGTCAATTGCCGAATTGCCATACGGCACCTTGCTGTATATACTGTGCATCCATACAGTTAAATGCCAAGGGAGAGCTTCATGAAACCATCTCTGCTTAATGCGCCTCGACTATTGTCAAGCTTGCCGGCCTCTGCTGCGCAGCCCGGATCGGAATTGCGCAAACCGCTGATAACGCGCTTTGGGGATGCCATCGATGTACGCAACCGCGGTGCGCTCAGAGTCACACGGTTTGCCGGCAGTCAGACGCAAACCCAGGATGCGCCGGCAGTCGTCAGGCTATGGACCGACGACCAGTGTCGCGAGCTGAGCACACATCAGGCACGCGCACTGGCGGCACAATTGCTGGATGCCGCTTCGCTGGCCGAGCTGCAAAACAATCATTAGTCATTGAACGGCGGCAGCCGATCAAATCAGCTGCGCCGCACATGCATTCCTGCCGAAGAGAGGTTGAGGAAAATGATGTCGCCATTGTCATTGCTGCGGCGTAAAGAACCGTTCCTGCATTTCTTCGAGCCCAAGGTTTTCCAGCACTTGCTGCAGGCGTTCGCCGGGACGCTTGCGCGGTAAATCCTGGAAGCGCGCGATAATCAATTCATTTTTCATCGAATGTTCCCAGCCGACCAGTTCGGTCACGCTGACCTGGTAACCGTGCGCTTCCAACTGCAGGCAGCGCAGCACATTGGTGACCTGGCTGCCGAATTCACGGGTATGCAAGGGATGGCGCCAGATTTCAGTCAATGCATTTTTTCCCAATGACTTGCCTTTATTCCGGTTGAGCACGGAGGCCACTTCCGCCTGGCAGCACGGTACCAGCACCATGAATTTTGCCCGCTTTTGCAATCCGAAACGGATCGCGTCGTCGGTTGCAGTATTGCAGGCATGCAGCGCAGTTACCATGTCCACCGTGGCCGGCAGATGGCCGGTTGCAATCGATTCCGCCACCGATAGATTCAAAAATTCCATACCGCTGAACCCCAGTTGCTGTGCCAGTGTGCGGGATTTCGTTACCAGTTCTTCGCGGGTTTCGATGCCATAGATACGCGAGCCATTCAACTGGTCCTTGAAAAACAGGTCATACAGGATAAAGCCCAGATACGATTTGCCGGCGCCATGATCAACCAGATGCATGGCCGGATGGTCTTGCTGTATTTCCTTTAGCAATGGCTCAATGAACTGGTATAGGTGATAGACCTGCTTGAGCTTGCGGCGGCTGTCCTGGTTCATCTTGCCATCGCGGGTCAGGATGTGCAGTTCTTTCAGTAGCTCAATTGATTGGCCGGGCCGGATGTCGGGATTTGCTTGCGTGGCAGGTGTTTTCATTGGGTAAGACCTAAAGCTTGCGTCAGTTGACGCTGAATATGGAAAGGGCCTTATTGTATGCGGCTGGCGGCAATATGTGTTTTTGGGAAGACCGAACCAGTTTTCATATAGGTAAATCCGTGTTCAAGAAGGAAGAAGGTTTGTGGAACATCAAGACTGCATGCCGCCAGTTTTTAAATACTGAACGGCTTGAATCCTTCCACCAGTCTGAATTGGGAATAAAAAATGCAAGAGAACCTTTGCGCTGCCGGTATTCGGCTGCCGATGCAGACTCCGGCTGCCATTACTACGGCCAATGCGATTCATGACGCTTTTACCCGGTTTTGTTCGAATCCGACTAGTGCCAATCAAACTGACGCCATGGGCGCGTTACAGGCACATTTGGCGGCGATTGAAAAAGGGCCAGAGAGCACAGGCAAGTTAGATTAGACAATTTTGCCGCATGAGGCTGATGCGCACTTCTTGCAAATGCAGGCATGCAGATGCGCAATCTGCATGCCTGCATTTGCAGCTAGCGATATGCACGATTTGGAAAGTCGTCACTTGTCACTGGAATTTATGACTTATGTTATCTGGCTAGCAGACCGTCAGCCGATTGTCCGGCATCCTGCATTCCTACTGACTTTCGGTTTGCGTTCGCCTGTTATCTGCAAATATGCCTATGATGATTGCCTTGCTCCGGCCCCCTGGCGCATTGTGCGTCATTATTTCGCTGGGTTTTTGCTTGTGGCTGGTTCCGGCCGTCGCCAGTGACGCCAGTGACAATACGCCGACTCCGCCGATCCCGTCACTCAAGGGGAAAAGCCGCCAGCAAGCGTATGCGCCAGATTACTCCGGGAAGACCCGGACCGGAAAGGCTTCCTTTTACAGTAATAAATTGGCAGGCGAGACTATGGCCGATGGCACGCCGATGAACCCGGACTCTAACGTTGCAGCGAGCAAAACACTGCCCCTTGGCACCAAGGCCAAAGTAACCAATCTCGATAACGGCAAAAGTGCAGTCGTCGATATTCGCGACCGCGGTCCTTATGTCGATGGCCGCATTGTCGACGTATCGCCCAAAGTGGCAAAAAAACTGGAGATGACGCAAGAAGGTGTGGCACCGGTGGCTGTCACGCCGATCGAACTGCCTAAGCCGGACAATGCACGCAATCCAGGCACAGGCAAAGCGCCGCACGCAGGGCAGGGACGCAATCAAGCCGATTGATTTTTATCGTGCGGCTGCTATGGAATCGGTATGCCGATCGGAATGGTCAACGTCTCAGGGCATGACCGATTAATCACTGTATTGGTTCAATCGCGCATCCAGTATCCGTGTCACCTGATAAAAGCTGGCGCGCATGCAGTCATGTCGGGCCACCCGGTTCCAGGGGGCTGCCATCGCATGTCTGGTAGAGCGCGGGGATTCTGGTAATCGCATATTCGGCAGCTGCCTGGCGCACCGCATTGCGATCGCCGTTGAAATGTCTGGTTTCTGAAAATAGTCTGATGGCGCCTTGCAGGCGAAAGGCCCAGGCAAAGCATACTGTTCCTGCACGAATATTGCCGTCACCGTTGTCCGGGCCGGCCACGCCGGTATTGGCAACTGCAATATTGGCTTCACTGATCTGCAGTGCGCCTTGCACCATTTCACGCGCAACCTGTTCACTGGTCAGATTGAAGCATTCGATGGTTTCCATACGCACGCCGAGGATCCGGTTCTTTGCCTCTGGTGAATAGGTGACGTATCCAGACTTGAACCACTTGCCGCATCCGGGCAAATCGGCCAGTGATCCCGCAATCAAGCCTGCAGTGCAGGACTCTGCAGTCACTACAGTCAAATCATGTTGATCCAGAAATGCTGTCGCGGTTTGTAAGTTTTCCATGACGTACCCAGTCAAAGGCGCATGAGCGTGAGTGTGGTGGCGAATGAATTGCCGCCTTTACTGCTGCAATTCATATGCCATGTGCAGCCTTTGCAATGAATAGAACTAAGCTTGGCAAGCCGTGTCGAATTATGAAATATTGACAGTCAGGCAAGGACCTTTACTTCGTCGGGATTTCACATCTTGTCGGGCTGTTTTTGCAGTGCACAATATGTTGGCGATGGTTATGCAAACCATGCTGACATACATGTGCACGGTTTTCTTACATTAAAAGGTCTCGATATGAATACCTTCACCAGCAAGATGTCACCGACCATTACGCACATGATCCGCATGGATCACTCGCATGTGCTCGCAAGTTTTCATCAATATGAAGCCGATACCGCGGCAAAAACCAAGCAGGCGCTGGTGAAAACCGTCTGTCTTGCGCTGGAAATCCATGCACAGCTGGAAGAAGAGATTTTCTATCCCGCGCTGCGAGCAGAAATTGCCGACAATCCGGTCCTCAATAAAAGCGTTCCCGAGCATGATCAACTGCGTCAGCTGATTGCCCAGTTGCGCACGATGACACCCGATGACGCCGCCTATGACGACACCTTCATGCAATTGATGCGCAATGTCATGCATCACGTTGCCGACGAAGAAACCAGCTTGCTGCCGACAGCGGAGCGGGTACTCGCCGGCAGGTTGAACGAACTGGGCGCCCAGATGACCAAGCGCAGATTGCAGCTCGCTGCGCCGCATGCAGGTGAAATCGCGATGAATACGGTGCGCACCATGCCTGCCAGTTCGATGCTGATGGCAGCCGGAGCGCTGCTGGCCGGCAGCTACCTTGTCAGCCGATCATCACGAGCACGGCAATTGCGACATCACTCATAAAGCCTGCGAGGCTGGCGGTCGTTGCTGTATGCCAGACGGGATAACGTGCGAACCTAGCTTGCGGCCAGCACAAGCGAATCCCGCAGAAAATGCGCGTCGCCTTGCCGGTCACGAATCAAACCAGGAGACTTATTTTGCAAACCATGCCGACTTCACTCAAACAGGCCGTCACTTCCGGAACCGTCGCTGGTCTGGCCACGGCGCTTGCTGCCGGACTGGCCGGACGACGGGAAACCGGATCTTACGCAGCACCGCTGAACGCCACCAGTCATATCGTCTGGGGCGACCAGGCAGCGATGCGAAATGCGCCGTCGCTGAAATATACGTTAACCGGATTTATGCTCAATCATGCTTCTGCGATTTTCTGGGCCGCGATTCATCAACGCTTCTTCGGCGCCCGTGCGCGCGGTCCGAACCAGGGCTCGCTGTTGCGGCCGCTGGTCGGCAGTGCTGTGGTAACCGCCGGCGCATATCTGACCGATTACTATCTGGTGCCCAAGCGATTGACGCCTGGCTTTGAAAAGCGGCTCTCAGGAAAATCACTGGCAGGCATCTACGGTGTATTGGCGCTCGGTCTGGCTGTCGGCAGTCTGATTGGCAGGAAAGCCTAACCGTCTCTGCGATAGCGCAGCTGCCGACGTTCAGCACATCGAATCCCTTGACCAGGACCGGCCTTGATGCTGCAGCATCAAGGCCGACTGCGTGCTTTGGTTTGAGGCACCGCAGCTTTACGTGTAATGGAAAAGCAGAGGGGTGTAGTTATTGAGAATGCGCAACTCTAATCGCCGCCGGCAGGATTATAAATAGTCATGACTTGAACCTGCCGGAGGAAGAAATGGCGATCGTTCTGATTACTGCACTGACGATTGGTGTTGCCGCAACAGTGTCTGTTGTGCTGCTCGCAGTTGTCGATACGATGAGCGACTTTTAGGTTCGACCTTCCGCAGGGACGATGCCGGACAGTTTGCGCTGGCGTGCCGGCAGCAGGCCCTTCGTTGCCTGTTGCTTAGTGACTGCGTTCACGATACCATTGCGAAAATTCAGCCGCAGGCAGTGGATGGCTGATAAAAAATCCCTGTGCCTGATCGCAGTCATGTTGCTGCAGATAGTTCAGCGCTTCTTCGGTTTCAATGCCTTCGCCGACCACTTCCAAGTTGAGTGTTCTTCCCATCATGATAATTGCGCCGGTAATTGCCCGGCTTGCTTTGTCGTGTACGATGCGTTTGACGAATGACTGATCGACCTTGAGCTTGTCGAGCGGCAGATTGCTCAGGTGGCTCAAGCTTGAGTAACCGGTGCCGAAATCATCCAGCGCAATCCGGATGCCGGCGGCACGAATTTTGTTTAACGTGACAATGGCATCGTCCACATTGTCCATGACCGTGCTTTCCGTCACCTCGATCTGGATCCATGCCGGATCGACCGCAGAATCCAGGATAATATCCGCCAGCTTGCTGGCAAAGCCGCGCTGTCTGAACTGCAGCGGCGAAACATTGATCGCAATCGCCAGCGGTGGCAAACCTTCGCTGCACCATGCCGCGTGCTGCCGACATGCTTCGGCCACCACCCATTCCCCAAGCGGGCCGATCAGGCCGGCAGATTCCGCAATCGGCACAAAGCGGTCCGGGCCTACAACGGGCCTGCTGTCGTCGGCCAGTCGCAACAGCGCTTCAGCGCCGATGACCCGCTTGCTTTTCATATCCATCACTGGCTGATAATGCAATATCAGTCCGCCGCGCGCCAGGGCGCGCTTCAGTCTGGCTTCAATCGACGAGGAGGCGTCGGCACGGGCAGTCAAGGCGTTTGAAAATACCTGTGCGCTGCCGTGGCCGTTTTGTTTGGCTTGATACATGGCCAGGTCGGCTGCATGGATCAGCGCATCGACATCGGTGCCATGCTGCGGGAAATAGCTGATGCCGATCGATGCCGAGATTGACAAGTCGAGCGCCTCGATCTCAAACGGCAATGCCAAGGCGTCCAGAACATGCTGGGCGACGGTGGCTGCCGGATCCATTTTGCCGGCATGCGGCAGCACGACCACGAACTCGTCGCCGCCAAGCCGTCCGACCAGATCTTCGTTACGCACGCACCTGACCAGCCGCTTGGCCACTTCCTGCAAAAGCTTGTCGCCGATTTCATGACCATACAGATCATTGACCGGCTTGAAGCGGTCAAGGTCGATGAACAGGAAAGCACCTTTTCCATGGTTGCGCCGGGAGGCGGCAAGCAGATGGCCGGCATACTCGAAAATCAGCGCCCGGTTCGGCAGGCCGGTCAGCGGGTCATGCTGTGCCGCTTCGCGCACGCGCTGTTCGGCCAGCTTGTTTTCGGTTACGTCAAGCTGGGTGCCGAGCAGCTTGACGCCCGCATTTTCATGCCTGGAAAGCTGGACTGCATTGGCAATCATCCAGCGGTAGCTGCCATCACGGTGGCGCAGCCGATATTCAAGCCGGTAGTCGGGCGACGGATGCGCAAGATAATCCTTCACTGCGGCCAGCACCCGCTGTCGATCCTCCGGGTGCAGTCGCAATTGCCATTGCTCGGGCGTGTTTGGCAACTCGTCATCCTGGTAGCCCAGCTGCTTTTTCCAAACCGGCGAGTAATAGCATTTGCCGCTTGCGACTTCCCACTCCCAGAAACCCAGGTGCGCAATGGCGACGGCCAGTTGCAGGCGCCGTTCGCTCTCCTTGCGCGCCTGTTCCAGGCGCTTGCGTTCGGTGACATCGTGAGCGGTTACCACCGCCAATACCTGTTTGCCCTGTTCATCATGCACCGGGGCGCCGCTGTAGCTAAAGAACCATGACTGGCCGATGTCGCGCCGGTATCCATGCAGCTCCCAATCGGACAACGTCTCACCGCGCAGAACGCGTGATATCGGCCATTGCTCGACCGGCAGCAGGCTGCCATCGGCAAGATGCAACTCGTAGATCTTGGTGAAATAATTCAGAGGCCGTTGCATGTCATCCCGGGTAGGGAAGCCATTGACCCGTGCCAGCGCATCGTTAAGCAGGACCATATTGGCGTCCATGTCAAATACGGCGATCCCGTCGGAAATCGACTGAAATACGGCTTCGAGCTGGGCTCGGCTCTGGTCGGCATGGGTGGCCGCCGCGTGCAGCTGCTCCATCAAGCTTGCATGCCGCTCTTCAGCGTGCTTGCGAGCGGAGATGTCTTCAATAATTGCAACATTGTATTTTGTCGTACCGGTCTTCTGGTCGCGTACCGATGAACCAGTGATGCGGGCCCACATGATGGACTTGTTCCGACGCAGGTAGCGCTTCTCGACGCTGAAGCTGGCAATTTCGCCGGCTACCGCTCTCTTGAAATCGGCAATCCCGATCTCGCGATCGGCCGGATAAGTCAAGTCAAGGATATGCTTGCCGCAAATTTCCTGCTCCGAGAAACCGGTCATTTCGGCAAGCGTGCGATTGACCCGATTAAACCGGCCGTCCGGACTCACGAGCGCAATCCCGACAGCTGCCTGCTCAAAGGTTGCGCGCAGAATTTCCTCGCTCTCGCGCAAGGCAGTTGCTGCCCGTTTCTGCTCGGTGATTTCGGTGATCATGGCCGTGCATTCGCCATGTCGCGCACTGTAGGCATAAACCGATAGCCAGCGGTCATTATGGCCGGTCTGGACTTCAAATCGGCCTTCGCCGCCTTCCAGGCCGATCTTGCCATAGGTGCCGATGAAATCGAATTCGTGTTGCCGGATTTGAGGAAACACCTCTGTAATTATTTTACCTTCGATGGCAGCCTTGGCAACGTCCAGAATTCGCTCGTAGGCTTGATTGACTTGTTCAACAATTAAATTTTCCGGCTGGCCCGTCGCGTCGGTCAGAATCAGATAATGAGCAATGCCCATGGTGTGATTGCCGAACAGGACAGAATAGCGGCGCTCGCTTTCCTGGAGTCGTTCCTGGGTGCGCTTCAAGTCATCAATGTCGGTGCATACGCCAAACCAGCGCACCACCTTGCCGTTGCCGTCGTGTAGCGGCGTGCCTCGCCATGCGAACCAATGGTATTGCCCGTCATGCCGGCGCAGTCGGCACTCAAGATGCCAGGCACTGCTGGTCGTGATGGCGTCGGTCCATGTTGCTAGGGCGCCAGCCCGGTCTTCGGGATGAAGCACGCGCGTCCATTCACTGCCGCGCTGGCCGATATGGTTGAGGCCGGTATAGGAAGTCCATTGCGGACTGGCGAAATCGACTTGCCCGTCGGCCCTGGCTGACCATACCATGCCGGGCAGGCCGGCCAGTATTTGCCACAGGTGATGTTCACCCTCGCGCAGCTTCTCTTCCGCGCGCTTGCGTGCGCTGATATCGCGTGACACGATGCCGACGCGTCCTGGCGCGACATTGAAGAACTGCATTTCGTACCACCGGTCGTGATCGGCATTGCGCTGTGCAACCCGCGCTGGCTGCCCGGTTTCGGCAACCACCCGGCATCGGGCCAGCCAGGCTGGTGCCGGGCGGTCAGGCCAGGCACGTGCTGGGCGCCCCAACATGTTGCGATCCAGCCCGCTTTGCCGGCAAAAAGCGTCATTCATTTCCACCATGCGCAAGTCGCTTTCGCCATATTTTCCGGCCACAATCTCGACAATCGCACAACCGTCAATCATGGCATCGAACATGGTGCGCAAATCGGGTGCAGCACCATGCATGCCGCATCCGTCCTGTAGGGCGTTTGCAGCGGCACTGGGCTTTTCTATTTCTTTTTCCATCTTCTGTAGCCTTGCTTGTCAGCCGCAATATCAGTATGAGGCGCGATCGAGAATCAATTTTCGACATTCGTCGCATAACAAGGTTCAGACAGCAACATCAAGCATTGGCAGCATGGAGTAGGTGCATATAGGCACCTATTCAAAATGTTGCAAAGATAAAGAAGAATTATTGTGCAAGCTTAAGGCTTGTCGGTCATCGCATTGAGGCCTGCACCCAAGGTCATCGATCTGCAGGCCGGATACAGCAAACAGTGGATCGGTGCCGCTGCCGACATGTCTGGAGGAGAGGGCAAGGATACCTGCCGATAGCATCGAATGCATCAGCAAATACGACACTATCTAGCCGTTAATGGCGTTCAGCGCTCGGCGGCAACGGCATGGTTCGGGTCTTTGGTGGAGAATTCCTCGAATTTTTCCCAGGAGCTTTCGCTGACGTCGACCTTCGGCAAATCCCGGTATGGGACCAGACCTTCGTTGATATAGTCATCGGCATTCTTTGGCGGAACCTTGTCGTTGTTGTCGCTGCTTGCCGCGCCATTCGGCTCGGCATCCTTGATCGGGAAGCGCCAGTAAATTTTTTCCAGTGCCAAGCCGCAGGTTTTCGCGATATGTTCACGGAGCGTCATCTCGATGATGTGCGACAGGCGAAACCGTTTCATCGGTTCGGATTCAATCAATGCAGTAAAGCGCTTATTGTTCATCAGGCTAATGCTGCCGACCACTACTTCTACACCGCTGCGGCGGAAGTGGTCGAGGATGATGGCATTGATCAACCCGACTTGGCGGTTGCGCTGACGTATGCGCAACTGCAAAAAAACGATATAGGCAGTAAACGCCGCAATATTGATGATGCCTAAATACAATAGCCAGGATGACGCTGTTACAGATGGCATAGCGAGATGTCCTTACCTGTGCAGTAAAGTAATTGCAGGAATGCGAAACTGCTCAATGAATGAATTGGCCAGTTTGCAGAAATTTATTCATTGCAATTAATATACTGGGATTCATTCGACCACGTCTAGCTGGTAAGCAATAAATTTCAAAATTTATATTGGTTTTGGGTAAATCCGTATGAATTCACAAAAGCTGCATTATTTATAACATTTTCAGCTTTTATCTCCATAAAAAGCTCAAGCTTGCTATAACAAGATTTTTTGCCAATTAAAAATTTTTAATAGTTGTCCAGAGAGCTATTGACCCTGAGAAATCACTGTCTATAATCAAATGCATCAATTGATTGCTGTAATTCAAGGAGACATGATGCACAAGGCCATTGAGCAAACAGCAGAACTTGACATGCCAAACCTTTCAAACAAGAAGGTGAATGCCTTTAACTATAACAAGCTACAGGCAGTGATTTGCATGACTCTCTCAGCTGCAGTCAGCATTTCATTGATTATTTGGGCCGTACGTTCTTTTTTCTAGGATTCGCTTGCAGTTCCCATTTAGTGGCACGTCCCAAGGTTTCCTTCACGCAGTAAGCTGCTTTCCCTTCCCCGGGCTATGAACGAATAGCAATTCTTTTTCTTTCCAACGACCTTCCCCAATGCGCTGTAACAGACAATTGTCTGAAGACTCCGCATCAACGCAAGCACTGTTGCAATAATGCAATCATTTGAAATGACTACGAAAGCTGTGTTACCGCAAACGACGCGCCTGACTTTGTGAGCCGTCTCAATGGTAATAAGGAAACTTTTTGATATTTTCATACTCTGAGTAGTCAACAGGCGGAAATGCCGAAGACAACCAGGGGAGACAAGCATGAAAATAAATCAATGGCCTTATTTGAATGTAATGGACGATATGCATTTCAATTCCTTACATCGACGTAGTCCGGCAATCCCGGTCAAGCTTGATTATGGTCGCCTCGCCCCGGTCCTTGGTGGCCGTTTGGCAGTCCTTGCCGCAATCATGACCTTCTTCGCTAGCTATATCTGCGGTATCGTCTATTACGGATGGTGGTTGGGGATGGCAGTGGGTTGGTTGCCATCAATCGCACTTGCTTGGCTGGTTGCAGTTGCAATAGAGCAAGTGTGTGGCGCTGTTTTTCACGGTTTGATCAAGCGCCAAGATTTTGCAACATCGCATCCTTCCTGCAAATCGCACGATTTTTAGAAAAACCTGCGATGCTTAGAATATCTCGGCTACAAGCCGCAGTTGGGTAGAGCGTTTCTCAATCGTTTGAAATCCCATAAAATGAATGCCCGATAAAAATCGGGCATTCGGCTTTTTCTGCTAACAAAATACGCAGGCGATCATGCACGTATCTTCAGGCAAGAGCGCCGAACTGGTTTCAATCCAGAAATCCTAGCTGATAGTAGGCATTAGCTTGCAATACTGTGATCTTCAATCACGATCGCTGGCCATCTTGCTGCTGAGATACAACGAATAAAGTGCTGACAGCCCGACTGCCAGGTACACAATCCTCGATATCAGGCTCTGTTCTCCGAATAGCGATGCAACCAGGTTTACATTAAACAAGCCCACCAAGCCCCAGTTCAAGCCCCCGATAATCAACAAGGCCATGGCGATCCAATCAACTGCAGACATGCGCGATCGATGATGTTGTGCGCTGTGCATAGAAGTGCGGCGGTCCGGCATGTGCCGGCGATCCGTTATCGGTGTATCCATCGTTGCCATAATAAAAAACTCCTAAAATATGAAAAAGCGATTGGCATCCACACCAGTTATCTGGCATTGGTTCACGGTCATTCCAGTATAGACAGCGCGATCGATTTTTGCCGAAAAATCCATTCTTTGATGTTTCATCGTTAACAGTGCCGCAAACATTGTCAAGCAGGAAAACATGCCTTTGAATTGATTGTGTCAGTAAGTTTGTCCAGGGGAAAATCGGGTTGAACGTGGGTGCTATTTTGCAATTTTTGCGACGTGATTCACGTTGCACCTAGTTCGTACTAACACACCACACAATTCTTGACATTTGTCATGACTGATTTGTTTCCAGCAATTACTCTTTCTGCTCCAAATGCCAATAAAATCAAATACACGGAGACAGCGATGAAAAAAGAAATTCACCCGGTTGCACATGCATGGCTAATGACTGCTGGCTGCTCATGCTGGTACTGTAACGGGCCTTTGAAAGAAACCGGACGGTTTTGTAATAAGGTGTGTGCCGAAGCATTTGAAGAAGATGAAATGGCAATGGAAAGACGTCTGCTCGTCTCGGATCGTGATTTGGTTGCCGGCCATGTTGCAGGATATGCCTGAAGCCAGAGGCCTGGCTGAAGCAAGACGCCTTTGTGCCATCGGTGGCAGTTCAAACGATTCCATCCTACTGAAAGAAGTCTGCGATGAATATCCATTTAAGCCTGGCGCCACTGGTGGCTCTGATTGCCGGCATCCTGATTCTGGTCATGCCGCGCCTGTTGAATATCATTGTTGCGATTTATCTGATTGCAATCGGCTTGATCGGACTGCTTGGCGCTGGCAACTTGCGTTTATAGGGCAAGTTTGCACTTAGCTCGGTTTGGCGCATCTAGCTGCGCGGAGAGCAAACGAAGTCGGCGGTAAAGTATGTGCATGGGAAGCAGCACGCTCCAGATAAGAAACCCGGTTCAATCATGAACCGGGTTTTTTTATCGTCTGTTTTTCATGTCGGCATTTGCATTGCACATTTACTTGATAAACCCTTGTTTTTTGCGGATTCGCGCGATCGTCAATAGGCGCTCCCAACAGTTCTGTTGGGAAAGGAGGCTTGACTGGAAACAAAGCCGGATTTCTTGGCAAAAATTTGCTTTTATCCTGCAAAGCAGATTACAACTGTTCCAAACCTCATGAGGTCTTATGCATTTGTTAAATGTTATTACATAATGCAAAAGTGCTATTTGCACATGAGCATGGATGTTAGTATCGCGACATGGAAAACCCTACTGATGCCGGCAATCAAGTCAAGGAAAGACGCCGCATGTCCCATGCAGGTGTGCTGGAATCCGCCATCCGCATGGTGGCACAACTAACGTCTTCTGCTGACGTGACCACCCGGTCGCTTGCCAATCGGGCGCTGGCCGAATTGCAAAAATTGCGGCATGACATGCCAAAACGCCGTCAGACAGATGGCAAATCGCTGCGTCGTCAGCCCGATTCCAATTCCGATAAGTAAGCTGATTTATTCGCTCGGCCAATCCAGATTTTGATGCGTTCCAAGGACGTCGAAAATCTTTACATATTGTCTTTTTGTAAATATTAAAATCATTTATAATCAATGACTTATGCGATTGGCACAAGGCTTGCATGAGCTGGGGCAGCAAACAAATTATTGAAAGTAAAAAATGATCTTCCCTTCAACCATCAAAACCTGCATTGCAGCCACATTGCTGTTGGCCTTGCACGGGATTGCCCAGGCTGCGCCAAGCTACTGCGCGCCAAACCTCACCAATGGCGCTGGCTTGGCATTGAGCGACATGACTTACAACAATGGCGCTACGGTTGCGAACGACTGTTATGGCGTTGTTGCCGGCAATGACAGTCAAGCCGCCGTCAATGCATTGGGCCTGAGCTGGGGCACGGATTGGAGTCAGCTGGTCAAGGATGATATCGGTGAGGCTGGCGTCAATAGTGGTTCGTTCATGGGTCTGGATTTCACGTTGGCATCGACCAGCGGCAAGACCGGCGGCTGGACATTGAATGGCGTTGATACCAATGGCGTCTTGCCGCTGAACCTGCCGACCGCGCTGGATTTCATCGGCGTGTTGAAAGGCAGCACCGGCTACGCACTATACCTGTTCGATGATGTGATTTTCGATGGCAGCAATGGCGGCACCTGGACCATGAAAATCCTTAACAAAGGCGGCAACATTGCCGATCTGTCGCATCTGACCCTGTACGTGCGCGAAGGTGATTGCGGTCCGAATGGCTGCGGCACTGTACCGGAACCGGCCAGCTTGGCGCTGCTCGGCCTGGGGCTTGCCGGTATCGGTGCAATGCGCCGGCGCCGCAAACAGCGTTGATCTGACACGCTCGCCTGATTTTGCAAACCCGCTTCGGCGGGTTTGTTGTTTTTGGCATCACACAGTCGTGCCGACTCAGAGAATGCTCGTTGCTGCGGTAATCGTCATTGCTGCTTGAAGCAGCGATGTTTCAGATTCTTATTCAAGAAAAATGGTATTCATCCAACGCCAGCGGCCAGCATTTTTTCAACGAGGAAGCCTCTGATGGCATTGGATATTGGGGCAGGCGGCACGATCCGGAGTAATATGCGAATTGCTGCATCCATGCCAAATCAACAAGTTAAAAACAAAACAAGGGAGAAATGCATGAACCTGCTTGAACGCGCCAAAAACATCGTTCTGACGCCAAAAACCGAATGGGAAGTGGTTGGCAGCGAAGCCACATCGCACGCGGCTCTTTACAAGGAATACATCGCGCCGCTGGCCGCCATCGGTCCGATTGCCAGCTTTATCGGCTTGTCGATTGTCGGCATCAGCCTGCCATTCATCGGCACGCACCGCGTACCGTTCATGTCGGGCTTGTCGAGCGCCGTCATTTCCTTTGTATTCGCGCTGGTCGGCGTCTATCTGCTGGCGCTGCTGATCAATGCATTGGCGCCGACTTTTGGTGGCGAAAAAAATCAGATGCAGGCTTTCAAGGTCGCCGCGTTTTCGTATACGCCGGCCTGGATCGCCAGCGTGCTGTACATCCTGCCATCGCTCGCCATCCTGGTCTTGCTGGCGAGTCTCTACAGCCTATATCTGCTCTATCTCGGATTGCCCGTGCTGATGAAGGCGCCCAAGGAAAAGGCTGCAGGCTATACGGCGATAATCGTGGTCTGCGCCATCGTGCTGGCGTTGGTGTTCGGCACAGTCGCCAGCCTGTTTACCGCTGGCGGCGCAGGCGCCAGCATGGATGGCAAGCCGTCAGGTGTCTCCATGGGCACTTCCGGCGACAGCGATGCCGCGCTCGCCAGGCTCAAGCAGATGGGCGAGCGGATGGAAGCCGCCAGCAAGAAAATGGAAGTTGCCAAGCAGTCCGGCAATCCGCAGGCGCAGGCAGATGCAGCCGGCGCAATGGTCGGCGCGGCACTGGGCGGCGCGCAATTCGAAACGGTGGACCAGGGCGTGCTCAAGGCCATGCTGCCTGAGGCGCTGGACGGTCTCAAGCGCACCAAGCTGGAAGCAGAAAAAGTCGGCATGGCCGGCATCAAGATTTCCAAGGCCAACAGCGGCTACCGCGACGAGCAGGGCCGCAGTGTCAGCCTGAGCTTGACCGATACCGGTGGCGCTGCCATGTTTGGCGCCATGGCCGGCTGGGCATTGGTAGAGCAGGAACGCGAAAGCGAAAATGGCTATGAAAAGACCGGCAAGGTCGATGGCCGTCCTACCCATGAAAAATTCAACAAGAATGGCAGAGGCGAATACAGCGTCGTGGTCGGAGGCCGCTTCCTGGTAGAAGCACGTGGCCAGAAAATCGACATGGACACGCTCAAGCAAGCGGTTGTCGCCATCGATCTCGACAAGCTGGAATCGATGAAAACTGCCGGCGCCAAGCAATAGGCGCCCCGAGCATACTCAAGCCGTTGCCACGGCACCTTCCTCTGTCAGCGCGTGGACACGAAAAAGAGGCCGCCGGCCTTGACTTGTGCTCTTGCAGCAGATTACGGACGATCCGATACTCGACACCCGGCACGGCTGCAGGGCAATGCCGGTAAGATGGCAGAGTAGTCCACGGGCGCTCCATCTTATTGGCCGCAGGCTGGCGCTTGCAAAACCAGGGAATCACAACATGTACCTTTCACATACCAAACCCGCCGACACCGAATGGCGCGCAGATGGCTTGCGCGACTTCTTTCTGTACAAGGACCTGGGCATCAAAGACGCGACCGATGGCAAGGTCACCGCCCATCTGGTCAAGGCCCATAAGCCGCCTACCGATGGTACGGGCTGGCACTTTCACGTGCTGGAATTTCAGATCGTCATCATGAACAAGGGATGGGCGAAATTCATGTACGAGGACAAGGTGACGCTCGTGGAAGCCGGCGATGTCGTGCATCAGCGTCCAGGCATGGTGCATTATCTTTTCGATTATTCGCCGGATATGGAATATCTGGAAATCTGTGCACCAGCAAACTTTGGCACCGTGCCGCACGCGGGGCCGGTTGGCGTGATTGCGCCACCGGTCACGCCATGGCAGTCGGCCTGAGTTTGCCGTTCGCTTGCTGAGTAACAGCAAAGGCAAAACTAGTAGACCGTCCAGTTAGTTTGATGGGATAGAAATTGATGGATTTTTTTGTCTGGCAAGGCGCGAGGAAGCGCATCCCCCAAAGGGACTTGCTTCAGTGCGTAGCGAACTATGCAACGTTGGCAGGAATTCGCGCCGCATGCGGCGCGCTGCAAACGCCCGAGCGCCTGCCAGCGCGAAGGGGAGC
>JAKFFK010000053.1:0-9243 GCA_036675285.1 Paucimonas sp.
GCCAGATCATTGGCGCCGAGGCGCTGTTGCGCTGGCGCCATCCGGAACTCGGCTTCATTGCCCCGGACCGCTTCATCCCGATTGCCGAAGAATCGGGCTTGATTCTGCCGCTCGGCGAATGGGTGCTGGAACGAGCATTGCGCATCCTGGCAGATTGGCAACGCCGGCAAATGCCAGCGCTGCGGCTGGCAGTCAACCTGTCGGCGCGCCAGTGCCATTCCGGCACCCTGATTGCCTGCGTCGACCGCTTGCAAGTGGAAACCCAGGTCAATTTGCACTGGCTGGAAATGGAAATCACCGAAACCGCCGCGATGCAGGACCCGGAACAGACGCGCGAATTGCTGCGCCAGTTGCGCCAGCGCGGCATCCAGGTCGCCATCGACGATTTTGGCACTGGCTATTCATCATTGAACTATTTAAAGCTGTTTGAAATCGACCGCATCAAGATCGATCGCAGTTTCGTCAAGGATATCGAAAACGATGAAAACGATGCGGTGATTGCTTCAGCCACGATTGCGCTGGCGCATACGCTGGGCCTGGAAGTGCTGGCTGAAGGCATCGAGACCGAGGCGCAATGCGCATTCCTGAACCATGAACTGTGCGATGAAGGGCAAGGCTACCTGTTCGGCAAAGCGGTGCCGCTTGCCGAATTCGAAGCCAGGCTTGCCTCCGACACGCAGCCAGCTATCGCGCATCACACATAAGCCCGCTTTCCGTCGCCAACCGCCGATTTGCCGAGCCTGCTACACTGGCATGAGCGTTACTGCAACTACTTGCACCACTGATGCGGTGACATGTCTGAAAACGCTCCACTCTAACGCACGGAGGCTCTATGCTGATCACTTTCAAATCCAAAGCGGCATCCGATATCGTGATGTACAAGGAACACGCCAGGCGCCTGCTCGACTTGCTCGACAAGGATCTCCAGCGCGGCATCATCACGGCCGCGGAAACCGACCAGGCGATTGAGAAATTACAGACGGAAATTGCCGTCGAACGCGCCAAGCTTGCGGAACAGGAAACGGCCTCCGGCAGCGACGTCGATAGCGCACCCGGCGACGACAATCAACTCGAACCCGTCGAAACCGTCTCTTTTGCCACGCGCGCCTATCCATTGCTGGAAATGCTGCGTGCGGCGCGCGCCAGTGGCAAGGATGTCGTCTGGGGCGTTTGATGCAGCCTGTGCGCTCGGCGCGCAAGACGGCCGACGGCATCACGCTGGCAGTCTACGACTGGCGCCTTGCTACCGGCAAGCCACGCGGCGTGGTCATCGTGCATGGGTTGGGCGAGCATGCGTTGCGCCACGCCCATGTGGTGCGCTGCTTGCACGACTGCGGCTGGTCGGTACGCGCTTATGATCAGCGCGGCCATGGTCGCTCGGCGGGCGCGCGCGGCGATGTTCCGCATTCGGCTGCACTACTGGACGACGCCAAACTGGTGGTGGACGACTATGCGCAAGAACTCGGCGCCGCACCGCTGCTGTTTGGGCATAGCATGGGCGGTCTGGTGGCCGCGCATTTTGCCTGTGCCAGGCTGGCGCCGCTGCACGGCCTGATGCTGTCGTCGCCGGCGCTGGCACTCGAACTGTCAGGCATACAACAATTGTTATTGCGGCTGCTGTCGGCCGTGGCGCCCGAATGGGGTGCGCCGAATGGCTTGCCAAGCCGTTACCTATCGCACGATTCTGCGGTGGTGGATGCCTATAAAAAAGATCCATTGGTGCACGGCGTGATCAGCGCCCGCCTGTTGCAGGCCATGCAGGCGTCGATTGTTTTCGTGCATGAGCATGCCGCCCGCTTGAGCTTGCCAGTGCTGTTGCAAACCGCCGGCGATGACCATATCGTCGATGCGCGCGGCAGCGCGGCATTTTTTACCAGGCTGGCCACTGGCATTGGCAGATTGCACAATTACCATGGCTTGTACCATGAAATTTTCAATGAAACCGAGGTGGAGCGCCGGCATGTCTGCGCAGACATGCAGCACTGGCTGAGCCAGTTCTCTAGTGCTACGGATGATGCAAGCATGGCCGTTACGACGCCACCGCGTCATGCTTTTCCTGTTGGCCAATAAATTCCCCGAGTCCGGCAGCAGTGCATGCCTGCACTAGTAGCGCATCCCTCCATAAGTTGAATCAAAGTCATATGCGGGTGCCTGATGCCCGCTACAATCTCGCTTGCTGCAGTTGCCGGTCATTGACTGGTGACAAATTATTCCTCGTTGGACTGGATCCTTGTGCCGAAATTACTGTTAAAACCCGATTCCCTTGCCTTGGCGCTCTACAGCGCTTCCCAGGCAATCGCCATGGTGCAAGAAGGCACTGCGTTGCCACAGGCGCTGGCCAGCGTCGCGCAAAAAATGGCGCTGTCCGAGCAAGCGCGCGGCGCCACTCAGGATATCGCCTACCGCAGCATGCGGCAGTGGGGTCGGGCCACAACGCTGCTGACCCTGCTGACGGCGCGTGCGCCGCAACCGGTGCTGTTGCACAGCTTGCTTGGCTGCAGCCTGGCATTGATGTGCGAAGCCGAGACGGCGGCTGCGCCTTATACCGACTTTACGCTGGTCGACCAGGCGGTCACGGCGGCCACTTCGGATCCGAAAATCGCTCATGCAAAAGGCATGGTCAACGCGGTATTGCGGCGCTTTGCGCGTGAACGCGCAAGCTTGCTAGCCACGGCCATGCAACAGCCGGGCGCGCGCTGGAATTATCCGGTGTGGTGGATCAATACGATGCAAGCCGCTTATCCTGCCCACTGGCAAACAATATTAGAAGCGGGCAATACCATGCCGCCGCTGACCTTGCGCGTGAATCGCCGCAAGACCACGATCGCCGCCTATTTGCAGCAATTGGCCGAGCAGGGGGTGGCGGCGCGGCAGATCGGCCCGCAAGCCGTGCGCCTGGAGCAACCGGTGCCGGTGGCAGCCATTCCCGGTTTTGCCGACGGGCTGGTATCGGTTCAGGATGCCGCAGCCCAGCTAGCCGCCCCCTTGCTCGATGTACAAGACGAAATGCGGGTGCTGGATGCCTGCGCCGCACCGGGCGGCAAAACCGGCCACCTGCTCGAATGCGCGGCGATTGACTTGCTGGCGCTCGACAACGATGCGCAACGGCTGCAAAAAATTGATCAGAACTTGCAACGTTTGCAACTTTCTGCGCGCCTGCAAGTGGGCGACGCCAGCCGCACCGACTGGTGGGATGGCGTGCCATTCGACCGTATTCTGGCAGATGTGCCCTGTACCGCATCAGGCATCGTGCGCCGCCATCCAGACATCCGCTGGCTGCGCCGGCCCAGCGATGCTGTGCAGCTTGCAACACTTTCCAGCCAAATTCTGGACAATCTTTGGCGAATGCTCAAGCCCAATGGTAAATTGCTGTTTGTGACATGTTCGCTCTGGCCCGAGGAATCCGCCAAGCAGGCAGCCGCTTTTGCCTGCCGGCAGAATGCGGTGTCCCTCGCTGCCCCAGGCCAATTGTTGCCGACTGCAAGCGCGGGATTGGACCATGACGGCCTGTTTTACGCGCTCTTCCAGAAACCCGCCGATGAATCCGGCCACAATGAATCCTTAACCTCCTGACAACAGACTAGTGACAAGCCGCCTTTATCATATTGCAACACGCTGGTTATTGACGGCTCTTCTGTTGGCTTGCGGATGGAGTACGCCAGCGCTGCATGCGGCCGAAATCGAGATTGTGCACGCACAACTGGAAGCCACCGAAGAAGG
The DNA here is from genome assembly GCA_036675285.1 of Paucimonas sp. Lineage (GTDB taxonomy): Bacteria > Pseudomonadota > Gammaproteobacteria > Burkholderiales > Burkholderiaceae_D > Paucimonas. Next base: position 3,721 of record JAKFFK010000053.1, read on the forward strand.
TTACAGGCTGGCCAGCCAATTTGCGTTTGAATTGAAACATCCGCTGGAAGCCGCGCTCAACCGCGGTATGCCACTGTACTTCACCACTGATGTCGAATTGACCCGGCCGCGCTGGTACTGGTTCGATGAAAATGCGGTACGCGCTGCGCACACGATCCGGGTTTCTTATAATGTATTGACCAGGCAATATTATGCAGCGACCGTCGGCAGCCTGCGGCAAAGTTTTCCGACGCTGGAAGATGCGATGTCGCTGGTGCGCCGGCCCAGCCGCTGGCTGGTTGCCGACAAGGATGCGCTGAAGTCCGGCGCCACTTACAATGTGGCAGTGCGCATGCGCCTCGATGTGACGCAATTGCCCAAACCATTCCAGGTCAATGCGATGAACGATAGCGATTGGCACCTGTCTTCCGACTGGAAAACATTTACCTTCAAGGCAGAGTAAGTGACACGGTTGTTTCGGTATTTCCTGGTGGTCGGTGCCGCCGTCGTTAGCATCCTGCTGTTCCTGCTGGCCTCGGCCTCGGAAAACTCGGCCGCCTTCGACCAGCATTATCCGTGGCTGCTGAGCCTGAATGCACTGGTCGCGGTGGCGCTGCTGGTGCTGGTGCTGCTGCTGCTGACCCGTCTGTACAGCCGCTACCGGCGCGGCCTGTTCGGTTCGCGCCTGATGACGCGGCTGGTGCTGCTGTTTGCGGTGGTCGGAGTGCTCCCGGGCCTGATGATTTATCTGGTGTCGGTGCAATTCGTGTCGCGTTCGATCGAATCGTGGTTCGATGTGCGGGTCGAGTCGGCGCTCGAATCCGGCTTGAACCTGGGGCGCTCGGCGCTCGAAGCGCAGCTGGCAGACCTGGAAGCCAAGGCGCGCAGCATTGCGCTTGATATGGCAGATCTGTCGGAAACCGCGCAAGCCACGCAGCTGTCGCGCCTGCGCGGCCAGAACAACCTGCAGGAAGCCACCATCGTCACCGATAACAGCCGCATTGTGGCCACCGACGGCGGCCGGCTCGGCAGTCTGGTGCCCAACCTGCCGACCCAGACGATGCTGCGCCAGGCGCGCCTGACACGCAGCTTTTCCATCATTGAAAGCGGCGCCGAAATCAGCGGCGATGGCACCGGCTTTGTCACTGCACCGGCTGGCAACGAACTCGGCAGCCTGGACGCCGCCACTAACCTGCGCATGCGGGTCGTGGTGGCGATTCCGGCGCCACTGCATGCCACCTCGCTGAACAATGAAGCGCGCTTCTTGCAATTGATCCAGCGCGTGCCGACGTCGCTGGCGGCCAATGCAGAAGCGCTGCGCGCGGCCTATAGCGAATATCAGGAGCGCTCGCTGGCACGCACCGGTTTGCGCAAGATTTATCTGGTGACGCTGACACTGACATTGCTGCTGACAATTTTCGGCGCAGTCGCCAGCGCCTTTCTGATCGCCGGCAACCTGGCGCAGCCGCTGCTGCTGCTGGCCGAAGGCACCAAGGCGGTGGCCGAAGGCGACTTGTCGCCGCGCCCGATCATTGCGTCCAAGGATGAACTCGGCACGCTGACCAAGTCCTTCAACATGATGACCCGGCAATTGTCGGATGCGCGCGCGGCGGTCGAGAAAAACCGCAGTGCGCTGGAAAATGCCAAAGCCCATCTGGAATCGGTGCTGGCCAACATGTCGGCCGGCGTGATGGTGCTGGACCACGACTTCAAACTACTCACCTGCAATGACTCGGTCGAACGCATTCTGCAACAGAATTTCGACCGCGTGATCGGCCAGCCGCTGTCGGCCATCGGCGGCCTCGGGCCGTTTGCCGAAGCTGTGACCAAGGCCTTTTCCGAACACAATGCGCAATCGGCCGGCGATGACACGATCACCAGCCGGCATTGGCAAAAACAGATCGAAATCCCGCGCGCGACCGTCGCCGGCGAAGCCGACGACATCACGATCCTGGCGCGCGGATCACGGCTGCCGTCGACCACCGGCGCCGGTTATGTGGTGGTGTTCGACAATATTTCCGATGTGATTTCAGCGCAGCGCTCGATTGCCTGGGGTGAAGTGGCACGGCGCCTGGCGCATGAAATCAAGAATCCGCTGACGCCGATCCAGTTATCGGCCGAGCGGATGCAAATGAAACTGGCTGACAAGCTCAATGAGGTCGATGCCGGCATCCTGAAGCGCGGCACCGCGACCATCGTCAACCAGGTCGCAGCAATGCAGCGCATGGTCAACGACTTCCGCGACTTTGCCAGGACACCGCCGGCGGTGCTGGCGCCACTCGACTTGAATGCATTGATTGCAGAAATTCTGCATCTGTATATCGGCGGCGATGAACGCGATATCATTCATGTTCATCTGTCTCCACAATTGCCGTCAGTCATGGGCGATGCGACGCAGATGCGGCAGGTAATTCATAATTTATTGCAAAATGCGCAGGACGCAGTGGCCGACCGCAGCAAGGACAGTGCACCGGCCCGGATTGACGTGACGACTGAAGCAGTTCACTATCCGAGCTCGGACGGCATCTTGAATAGCGCAGTACGCTTATCGATTGTCGACAATGGTCCCGGCTTTTCCAGCAAGATCCTGGCGCGCGCGTTCGAACCTTACGTGACATCGAAAGTGCGCGGCACCGGCCTGGGTTTGGCAATGGTCAAAAAAATCATCGACGAACACGGCGGTCGCATCGATATTCAGAACCGGGTTGATGGAAGTGGTGCCAAAGTATTAATATTGCTGTTAAAGTTAGCGCCTAATTCCTAAATCAATTGTAATAGTTGCTCGCAGTCAAATATTTATAACAAGCGACGCGGCAATGGAAATCAGAAAGAGCGGCAGATGGCGAATATATTGGTAGTCGATGATGAGATGGGCATCCGGGAATTGCTTTCAGAAATTTTGAGCGATGAAGGACATGTGGTGGAGACCGCAGAAAATGCCCAGCAAGCCCGCGAAATGCGGGTGGCTGGTTTGCCCGATCTGGTATTGCTGGATATCTGGATGCCCGATACCGATGGCGTAACCCTGTTGAAGGAATGGCAGCGCGACGGCTTGCTGACCATGCCGGTGATCATGATGTCGGGCCATGCCACCATCGATACTGCAGTCGAAGCCACGCGCATCGGCGCCCTCAATTTCCTGGAAAAACCGATTTCGCTGCAAAAGCTATTGAAAGCCGTACAGCAAGGCTTGTCGCGCGGTCAGGAAGCCATCCGTCCACCGACCTATTTCAATCGGCCGGTAGTGTCATCCGAGCCGGCCGCGCCGCTGACCCATACGGTCACGGTGTCCGCAACCACCAACCTGGCGCCCAGCACGGCGCCGACGCAAGCACCGGCAGTGCCGGCAGGCCCGAACATGTTCAGTCTGTCGTTCGATCTGCCGTTGCGTGAAGCGCGCGATGCATTCGAGCGCGCCTATTTCGAACATCACCTGGCCCGCGAAGGCGGCAGCATGACCCGGGTTGCGGAACGCACCGGCCTCGAACGCACGCACCTGTATCGCAAATTAAAGCAACTGGGTGTCGAACCCAGCAAGCTGGGCAAAAAGAATCACTGATTTTTGCGCGGCACCCGATTCGCCCGCCATGCCGGCAGCGCCGGCTCGGGCAATCATCGCATCCCTATATTGCCACGGCAAACTGCCATGACCCGCATTGTCACTACCCTAGTCACCGGCGCATCGGCTGCCATCCGGGAAGCGACCATCCGCACCATGCTCGATGCACAACTATCCACCGCGCTGATTCTGGAAGGCTTGCCTGACGGCACATCAACACTAGCGGATCTTGCCCAAGCCAATCCACTGTTATCGATCATCCGCATTGCTCCGGGATGTATTTGCTGCACCGGCAACCTCACCATGCGGGTGACCCTGAACCGGATATTGCGTACCCATCCACAACGACTCTTCATCAGCCTAGTGTCGGCGGAACATTTACCATCGATCCGGCAATTTCTATTGCAGGAACCATATGACAAATGGCTGAGTCTGACTTGAAGACCGACTGCTACAGGCCCTCTTGACAGTGTGCTGCGCCTCATCAGGTGCAAGCTTTATTGCCGACCGAACCCGCTGGCGTACTGGATGTCTTGCATGGACAGACAGTGATCGAAACCAGGTCGTCCGCATGCATTTCTGCAGAAAGCCGGTGCAGTGGCCATGACAAGGAATACGGTTTTTTCTATTATGGAGAGTGCGTTGTATGGATAGAAAACTCGAATTGGCGCGCGATGATGTGAGTTATTTTCAATCGTTTGCGAGGCACACCGCTTAACCAAGACGATGGTTGATATGCAGACTGACAAGCTGTGCGCCGGATGAATTTCTTTTGCAACACAGGACTTGCTGTAACAACTGGTAACCGAATTAATCTAGCCCTTTAGCTTGAAATGCATGACATGGCCGCCATGTTCAAGCCAAAGGCATACTGGTCCTTCAACAGCAATGCAGCCGCTAAGGAGTGCACATGAACTTAATCTATAACAGCGAACAATACAGCGTCGTGGAATTTGGCGCCGATGGCGAATTGGAAGCCTTGCGTTTTGGCGGTTATGAAATCATGGATAAATCCGGCAAACGTGAAATTTTCATTGGCGGCGTCTTGGCCGAAGCATTCCGCAAGGATGTCGAAGACTTGATTGCCACCGAACCAACGGTAGAAGATATCGACACTTACCTTGGCAAATACGATGCCTTGATGAGCCAGCCTGTGGTATTGCATTAATGTATTAAAAGCGCTCTATCGTCGCACTCTTTAGCTATCGTTTATCTCTGAGTGCGCGCCCTCTTCAATTGCCAGATCATGCATTTTTTGCTGCCTGAATGATGCATGATTTTGTCAACTGCCTTCATTATTCTTCCAAGTACTGCACCAAGATAGGATGCGGCTGCGCGTTACAGCGCAGTTTTTCCACGCATGAATTTGTCAAGCCGGCTGACTGGCTAATGTGCCAGAAATCTTGATTGCGGTAACGATTATGCTGCACCCATGTTGCAGCTGCACATGCCACGTCGCGCTGGATCAAGCACACACCACCAACCTTCCAGGTAAGCTTCAATCGTTTGCGCTAGCACAAGCTTGACACCAAAGCGGTGACTACCCTGTGTAATGTCTGCGGCACAGGCAACTTTTGCTGGCAAGCGTCAGGGCATAAGTAAAAAATGCCTGCTGTTGCTTCATAGCACAGCTGCTTGTCAGCTACAGACAGGCGATCCGCGCCAGCAAGCAATAGTTTCAGGAAGACTCTAAGCAGTATCTGGTCCCGCATGCGGCGGCAATTTGAATGACATCGGGCAGTCAGGCTTATGGATCGGTTTGCGATCCTGGCCATTGAAATCCTAAGGGGAAATATGGACGTGCTGGATGTCTCGAAAACGGTACGGCAAGAGCAAACCGTGCTCATGCTACGGCCTGCAAAACACCATGGATTTTATTGCCCTTACGCTGCCATGCTGAAAAAGCATGGGGTCCAGCTGATCGAGCATCCGACTTCCGAATCGGTATTTCATGCAATCGAGTCCGGTTGCCGCGTTGGCGTGCT
>JAKFFK010000162.1:0-9215 GCA_036675285.1 Paucimonas sp.
GCCGTGGTGGTGGCCAAACTGTTCATGGTCGAACTGGCCGCCAAGGGCAGCCTGGCGCGCATCGTGTCGTTTATCGTGGTCGGCCTGCTGTTGCTGCTGGTCGGCTATTTTGCACCGCTGCCGCCTAAGCGCGCGGTGCTTGCCAAACCTGCCGAAGAGATCCCCGCATGATGAAAGCTTGTGCCCTCACTTTTGCCGCCTTGCTGGCGGCCCCCGCAGCCGCGCAGCAAGCGCCGCTGCGGGCCGATAATTTCAACCATACCAGCGCCATCACGCTGACCGGCGCCGGGCCGTTTCACCAGGCCGTGCTGCCGATGGCGCTGTACCAGGGCGTCGAACGCCAGGACCTGGGCGACATCCGGGTATTCAATGGCCAGGGTGAAACGGTGCCGCACGCCTTGCTGCGCAGTCAGTCAAGCAGCGTATCGCAAGTCCATGAAATGCCGTTGCCGCTGTTTCCGATCCATGCCAGCCAGGACAAAACCGGCGCCCCCGACCTGTCGGTGCTGGTGCGCCGTCATGCCGACGGCACGCTGGTATCGGTGCGGCAAGCGCCACAGCCGGCCGGCGGCGGCGCCCTGCTGCGCGGCGTGGTAGTCGACGCCAGCAAACTTGAACGCGGCTTGCAGTCGCTGCGCCTGGATGCCGGCCCGGTCGCTGCGCCCTTCCATGCATATACGATTGAAACCAGCGATGACCTGCAACAGTGGCGACTGTTGAAAGGCGATGCGCAACTGGTGCGGCTGGAACATGCCGGGCAGCGGATTGAAAAGAACCTTGCCGAGTGGCCCGGGGAAGCCGGCAAGTATTTGCGCATCCTGTGGGCCGATCCGCAGCAGGCGCCAGCCATTACTGCAGTGACCGGCCGGATGCAGGAACAGGCCACCGATAATGCACCGACCATCTGGTCGGCGCCGATCTCAGCAGCGCTGACACAAAACAATATTTATGATTACACGCTGCCGGGCCGCATGCCGCTGGAACTGTTGCGCATCAATCTGCCGCAGGCCAATACACTGGCGCCAGTCGAACTCCAGCAAGCGGTCAGCGCCCGGCGCCGGCACCGCGAGCAAGCCGGCTGGCAAACCATCACGCAGGCCGTGGCGTTTCGCCTGAACTCGCCGCAGGGTGAAATCACCTCGCCGGATATCGCCCTTGATTGGCCCAGCCAGCACCGGCTGCGACTGGTTGCGGATGCGCGCAGCGGCGGCCTCGGCACACAGCCGCCATCGCTGCAAGTCGGTTTCGTGCCGCATATCCTGGTGTTCCTGGCGCGCGGCGAAGGGCCTTTCACGCTGGCCTGGGGTGCGCAGAATACAGCCAATGCCGCACTGCCGGTCGCCACACTGATACCCGGCTACCGCAGCGACAAAAAGCTAACCGCCTCACCGGCCACGCTCGCCGCCGTCACGCCGGCCCAGGCCGCAACGCCCATCGTCAGCGCGCCGGACCAACCGGTATCGAAAGGCGCGCTGTGGGCGATCCTGATCGCCGGCGTGCTGGTACTGGCAGGCATGGTATGGATGCTGGTGCGGCAAATGAAACAGAAGGACACGCCGCAGGCATAAGGTTCAGACTTAATTCAGTTGATAAAAACCGGGCAAATCCGCCGCCAGCATCGGCGGCGTGACGTAGTAACCCTGATAATGATCGCAGCCCTGCGACTGTAGGAAAGTCAGCTGGTCGATGGTTTCAACGCCTTCTGCAATGACTTTCAAGTTCAGGCTCTTGGCCATGATCAGGATCGCACGGACAATCGCGGCGTCGTTGGCGTCGTCGCCCAGATCGCGCACGAAGGATTGATCGATCTTCAGCTTGTCGACCGGAAAATGCTTCAGGTAGCTGAGACTGGAATAGCCGGTGCCGAAATCATCGACTGCCAGCGCCACGCCCATCGCCCGCAATGCATGCATGGTTTCGATGACCGCAGCGCTGCTGTCGATCAGGATACTTTCGGTGATTTCCAGCTCAAGGAATTGCGGCGCCAGGCCGGTCTGGCGCAATACCGTTTCCACCTTGTCCAGAAAATCCTTTTGCCGGAACTGGATTGCCGACAGATTCACGCCGATCACCACCGGCATGCCCTGGTCATGCCACAGGCGCGCCTGGCGGCAGGCGGCGAGCAAGACCCAGTCGCCGATCGACACCATCAGACCGCACTGTTCAGCCGCCGCCAGAAAATGCACCGGCGTCAGCAGTCCTGCATCCGGATGCTGCCAGCGCAGCAATGCCTCGACGCCGACCGTGCGGCCGCTGGCGATATCAATTTCCGGCTGATACTGCAGTGAAAACTGGCCTTGCTCCAACGCCGATTTCAAATGGTTTTCCAGCGCCAGCCGCTCGACGATGCGCAGATTCATTGCATGGCTGAAGAATTGGTAGCTGTTGCGCCCGCTCGCCTTTGCGTGGTACATCGCGGTATCGGCATTCCTGGTCAGCGCATCGATATCCTGGCCATCCTCTGGATACATGCTGATGCCAAGGCAAGTCGTGATCGACAGCGCATATTCGTCGATCTGGTACGGCATATTAATCACTTGCAGGATGTTGTCGGCAATATGGGCGGCTTGCTCGACGCCGCCGATATCGGCCAGCATCACCACAAATTCGTCACCGCCCTGGCGACTCACGGTATCGTTGCCGCGCACGCATTTTTTCAGGCGCTCGGCCACTGCCTGCAGCAGCTTGTCGCCGACATGATGACCGAGCGAATCATTGATGTGCTTGAAACGGTCCAGGTCGATGAACAAGACTGCCAGCTTGGTGCGGTTGCGCCGCGCCGCCGCGATCGCTTGCTGCAAGCGGTCAAGCAGCAATACCCGGTTTGGCAAACCGGTCAAGAAATCATGCTCGATCATGTGGCGGATATGCCGCTCGGATTCCTTGCGCTGGGTGATGTCGGAAAAGATCACAATGTAATTGGCCACCTGGCGCGCAGCATTCTTGACCGCGGTGCAGGATGCCCAGGCTGGAAAACTTTCGCCGTTCCGACGCTGGCGCAGCGTTTCACCCTGCCAGTGCCCGTCCTGCTCGATTTGCAGCCAGATCTCGTCGTAATCGCCGGCATCGGACAGCGCCGAGCGCATCATCTTGCCATCGGTCCCGAGTACCTGGTTTGCCGGATAGCCGGTGATTGCCGTAAAGGCATGGTTGACCGAGATGATGCGCTTGTCCCGGTCCAGGATCACGATCGCTTCATGGCTGCTTTCAAATACCTGTGCCGCCAGCCCCAGTGCCTGTTCCGCCGTCTTGCGTTCGGTGATATCGCGCACGATTGCGTACAACAGGGTTTCATTGGCTACCGTGATCGCGGTCAACGCGACTTCGCCCCAGAATGCGCGCCGGTCATGACTGCAGTATTGCCACTCGAAGCGGTGATTGCCGTTGGCCTGCGCCAATGCGTGCATGTGTGCCATTTTTTCACGCGACAGCTGGCCATCAGGCTGGTGCAGCGGCGACACATGGTGCGGCTCGATGTTATTCATGCCGGATTGCACCTTGTCATAGCCAAACAAGATCAGCGCCGCCGGATTGAATTCGACAAACTGACCATTGCGCAACACAATGATCGCATCGGACGATTTTTCAAAAAATTCGTGGAACCAGAATTCACTGGCCCGCAAGCGCTGTTCCTGTTCCTTGCGCAGCGTGATGTCGACATGCGTACACAGCACATGCAGTGTCGTGCCGTTCCTGATGACCGGAAACATGGTGGCCACTACCCAGACGACCTTGCCGCTCGCTGTGGTGATTCTCCAGTCGCTTGGCATTGACGGCTGCCCCTTATCCCAGATATCAACCAGCATTGTGGCGAAGTCGCTATCCGGAACATCGACTGTCAGCAATCCATCATGGCGCTTGCCGACCGCGTCTTCTCGTGCAATCCCAAACAATTTTTCGCAGGCGTCATTCCAGATACGGATCACGCCGTCACGGGCAAGACACTGCACTGCCAGCAATGGCGTTTGTTCAATCGCCGCATCCAGGCACACCGCAACATCGCACAGCCGACCATTCAATTCTGGCGCATCACCGTTGCCGACCACTGAATTTTCTTTTGCCGGCGACGCCTCACGTGGGTATTGTTGTTCACTGCTCGCAGAAAATTGCTCGCCCGTTTGTGCGCCGGCGTTAAGGCCGCTCATGCCAGCGGGTTGCGGACGTTCAGAACAATCTTCATTGCACATAAAGCATTCCGATGTTTTAGGGAAATAGAAAATGGCTGACTATGGCTTCCTGGCATGCAGCGCATGTGCGCAACCCAGCCCTTTGCCAGCAGCCGGGACCGACCTGCACTGTTTTTTGCCGGAATATAAAGCGGTGAGGATAAGAGCTTAATCAGGCAATTGAAATACTCTGCCGCCAAGTATTGGTCAGCTTTTCAGATTAACTGTTAGTTGTTTGACGGCGGTTAAAAAGTTCCGGCTCCGCCCAGCCTTTATCAAAGGCTGGAACGAATCCGAATCCGGCACCGTAGACAAGAGGGTAATGCGCTTACTTGCTTCCGTCAGGAAGCTTGGTCGTATTCGGATCGCGTGCGCGACCCGTATCATGTGGCGTCTTATCCGGGGTATTGTGGCGGGCGCGAGTCGCTTCATCGACCCCCAGGCTGCCGCGCAAATCGGTATCCACCAAGCCGTTTTCGATATCTTTATAAGCTTGCTGCATGTCTTCACGCGGCCCGCTGGCCTGGCTGTCATCCGATTCATCGCGTTCATGAGGTAGACGCGGCGTAGTTTCCGGAGTTGTAGGTCGCTTGGTCTTGATCTGGCGCTGCTTCAATGATGGTCGCATGGCAAGGGCAATCAAAATAAGAAAAACCGTATGCATGCAATGCCCGTACCAGCGTTTTACGATAGCCCTCGACTGCTGTCCGGACAAGCATGCTGCATGCTGGCCATACGGCAATCATTTTTTTATGAATAAGAATTACAAAACAGCGCAAAGCTTACTGGTTGCAGCGGCATGCTTGCCTGCACATGCTCAGTTGGATAAAGCATCAGCCTTCCAAGCTGAGGGTCGGGGGTTCGATCCTCTCCGGGCAGACCAAACTCAGCATTTCACGAGAGGACCGTTCTTGAAATGCTGGTCATCCACCGCACGCGCCAGCATGGTTCGGCGCGGGCAATCGGATATGCCTCAGGGTGCGACTGGCGGTGTCCACTCGATCACCGGCAATCCTATGCCTTGACGCTTCCTGGCTCCCTCGGCCTGTTCCCGTGTTTCATGGCAGAACTGGTTGACTTGTTGCGTGGCGCCGAAGATCCGCGTCGAACTGGCGTCACATTGATTCAAGCCGGGATGACACTTGCCGTCGGGAAAATCGTCGTGCCAGATCCCGGGTTGCATCTGACGCATATGGGCGACGAAGCTCGACATTGATCGCAGCTGGGCGGCATGACTGAAGTCGGGGCCGCGTTCCTCCCAAATGGAGGACTGGACACCCACTGGCTTGCCGATCTGTACCAAATACAAAAACGCGTAGCAAAAACGGGGCGGTCCCGCCGGAGGCGCGCTGGCTGGCAACGCGCGATCCGGCACCGCTGCTGCGGGCGTTGCTGCTTGCTGCACTTGCGGCGCGGCGCCGATCACGACCAGCAATTCCTTTTCGGCCCGGTCGCGCCAGATGCGTAGCGGCGCCTTGTAGCCAGGGCGCATGCGCTGCACTATAGGTGGAAGGTCTGTGAAGTTCATGACCTCCTGACCGGCAATTTCCAGCACGACGTCCAGCGGCTTCAGACCGTTGCCCCCCGAAGGCGCCTTCGGGTCCAGTTCGACCACCATTGCGCCTCGTGGCGTTTTCAGACCGAGTGCCTTGGCCATCGTCGCATCCACGTTTCCGATGCGCACGCCAAGGTAGCCCATGCTGTCCGTCATGCCGGCAGCCCCCGAGACTGGTTCAACTTTGGCAGGTCGCTGGGTGGCAGCCATGCCCTGCGACGAAGCACAGCCCTTTGCAGCGCTTGCCTGTTTCCGTTCGTTCATTCCGTCGCGCCAGGCATCGAGTACTACTGGCGCCGCCCCCCCATCAATCGCCTTTTGCAGCGAGCCAATTTCGCCGGCCAAATGGTCGCAGCTCAGACCACGGATTCGCTTCGATTCCAGGTCACTATGTGACTCACCGTGCATCGCCGTTCTCAATGGTTGGGCGATCAGTGCATGACATCCGGTCAGGGTTATTGACCCGATCAGCATAAGCGCCGTCGCAGCGGATTTGAGTGCATGAAACATGGAGGTCATCGGGGCCTTTGAGCGAATGAAATGAAGGTAAATACAAGTGTAAGCTAATGCATCTGTGTGGTTATCACATCCAGACCGGCTCGGCCCACAACGCGTACGTCTCTCAGTTGGCCACACCGTATCATCCGAAAAAACCGAATGGTGGTCGCATGGCAAGGCGAGCTAAATAAGAAAAACCGTTTGCATGCAATGCCCGTACTAGCGTTTTACGATAGCCATCGGCCGCTGTCCGGACAAGCATGCTGCATGCTGGCCATACGGCAATCATTTTACATGAGTAACAATTACAAAACGACGTAATGCTTGCTGGCTGCAGCGGCATGCTTGCCCGCTCATACTCAGCAAACTGCAGCAGGCCGGCGTTGCTCCGTCATGCTGCCAGTAACATGACTAGTCGGTCTATTAGTCTATTCAGCTGCAAGCACACGCTGTTTGGCCGCCAGGTATTCGTTGCGCAGGCGTTCCACCAGCTCGGCCACGCTGGGCACGTCATCCATCAAGCCGACCCCTTGGCCGGCGCCCCAGATATCGCGCCAGGCTTTGGCGGCGCTGGCGCCGCCGGAACCGAAATTCATTGCGGTCTTGTCTGCCTGCGGCAACTGATCCGGATCGAGCCCGGCTTCAATGATCGATTTTTTCAGGTAGTTGCCGTGCACACCGGTAAACAAGTTGGTATAGACGATATCGGCAGCGCTGGATTCCATAATCGCCTGCCGATAGGCATCGCTGATATTGGCTTCCTTGGTCGCCAGCCAGCGCGAGCCGATATACGCGAAATCGGCGCCCATCGCCTGCGCCGCCAGGATCGCGTCGCCACTGGCAATCGCGCCCGACAAGGCCAGTGGCCCCTGGAAGAACCGCCGTACCTCGCCCACCAGCGCGAACGGCGACAAGGCGCCGGCATGGCCGCCGGCGCCGGCGGCCACCAGGATCAAGCCATCGACGCCGGCTTCCAGCGCTTTTTGCGCATGGCGAATCGAAATCACGTCGTGCAGCACAATCCCGCCATAACCATGAATCGCCTTCAGCATTTCGGGCGGCGGCGCGCGCAAGCTGGAAATAATGATCGGCACCCGGTGCTGCACGCACACCGCCACATCCTGCGCCAGCCGGTCGTTGGATTGATGCACGATCTGGTTGACCGCGATCGGCCCGATCACTGCTTGCGGATGGGCCGCCTGGTAAGCCGCCAGGTCGGCTTGCATGTCGGTCAGCCAGGTATCGAGCATGGCGGCCGGGCGCGCATTCAATGCCGGAAAAGCGCCGACGATGCCAGCCTTGCATTGAGCCAATACCAGCTCTGGACCGCTGGCGATAAACATTGGGGAGCCGATGACCGGCAAACGCAGATTTTGCAATACGGCAGGCAATGCCATGGCGACCTCGGATTCATCAGTGACAGGGGATGCACTCGATTATAGGCGAGAAAAAGTACGGTCGTGCTAGAAGTTATCCACTAATGCAAGCGCCGGGAATGCGCCACGGCAGCGTACCGCTATGGCGCCGATGCAATGCCGCGCCAATCGGGGCCGATCAGCGCAGGCAGGCAGCGGGAAGGAAGTGCGGCAGGGTACCGGGCCTAGCGCTCGGCGTTGACCAAGGCGGGACCGATGACTTGCGCGGCGCCGGCGCGCACCAGCTGCTCCACCGCCCAGTTTGCCAATACGTCGGGCGCCATTACCAGGTAGCGCGCATTGGCGGCGCGGATCACCGGGATCGCCTCCAGCAGCTGCGGCAACGCTGCCAGCGCCAGGCTTTGCCGCTCCAGCAACAGAAATTTCAGCAAAACCTTGACGCCGTTCTGGGCATTGCGCGCCGGGTCGACCTGTAGGTAATCGATGCGCGAAAAGGCCCGCTCCAGCGCTGACGCAACGTCGGCAAACACCTTGCCATGGCCGGGGATGACCAGCCTGACATCGAGCCCAGCGATCAGTTCCAGGCTGGCGCGGGCTGCGCCAAAGCCGGGCTCGCCAGCCAGTTCGGGAAAAATCACGCCAAAGCCGTTTTCCCACAATGCATCGGCAGAAATCAGGATGCGCTGCTGCGGGCAATACAGCATCAGCGCATGCGGATCGTGTCCCGGCGCGCCCAGCACTTGCCAGTCCAGCTCGCCCAGCTCGATCACGTCGCCCGGGCTGATGACTGCATCGCAGGCAAAGCGCGCGCATTGCTGGCCGGTCGCCTGGAAGCTCAATGCGGCTTCATCCCAGGCGCGCACCTTGGCCGCTTCCGCCGCCGGCACGCTGGTGCGGCAATCGAATGCTTGCTGGAGTAGCGCATTGCCGCCGCAGTGGTCCGAATGCAGATGGGTATTGATCAATTGCTCCAGCGGCCGGCCGGCAAGCGCATGGCGCACCAGTGCCAGCGTTTGCGGCGCATGGGTGGCATAACCGCTATCGACCAGCGCCGTGGCTGCGCCGGTAAACAAGATATTGTTCGACGATAGCCAGCCGCGCTCGAACACTTGCATGGTGGGCGGCAAATCCAGGGCCGCAGTCATCGCGCGCTCACCGGGTACTCATCGGGTGTTTTGGTACGCCAGTGCGATCTTGGCGAATTCGACCAGCAAGGCTTGCGAGCCGCCGTTGAAGGTCATGAACGAATTGCCGGTGCGCACCACCAGCCGCGGCGGAAAAAGCCAGCCGGCAAACGGGATGCCGACCATTTTGACGCCGCGCACATCGCGCCATGCCACCTGCCGGTTATACAGCCAGGTTTGCCGGATGCCGCTGGCATCGATCGTGGTGCGCGATTGCAGGAACCAGTAATAGCTCACGCCCAGCATCAGCGCCGCGCCCAACAGCAGCGCCTGGACCCCGAAACCGAACTGCAGCAATGGAAAACGCAGCGCAACCGAGATGCCATAGGCGGCCATGCCGATCGACACCACGGTGGCCACCAGCTTGAACCAGCGGCTGTAAGCCGGACCGCTGACCGGATTGTCCGGTTGATACCAATGTAAGCTCATGCGTTGA
>JAKFFK010000217.1:0-42304 GCA_036675285.1 Paucimonas sp.
GGAAAACAGGCTTTGCTGGACATGATTCAGAATGTCATTCCCAAGCACATCAACTGTATTTACATTCGCCAGTCGCAACCACTGGGACTGGGACATGCGGTATTGTGCGCGCGCCCGGTCGTCAATGACGACCCGTTTGCAGTATTGCTGGCCGACGATTTCATGGATGTCGAGCCTGGCCAGACGCCGGTGCTGGCCCAGATGACCGAGGTGTATGCACGCGAAGGCAGCAGCATACTGGCAGTACAGGATGTGCCGCGCGCCGACACCAGGCAGTATGGCATTGTCAGTGTTGCGCCTTACATGACCAACCTGGAGCGGGTCGACAGCATTGTCGAAAAACCTTTGCCGGAAGCAGCGCCCTCGACACTGGCGGTGGTCGGCCGCTATGTGCTGAACAATTCGATTTTCGACTATCTTGAAAAGCTGGAAACAGGCGCCGGCGGAGAGATCCAGTTGACCGATGGCATCGCAGCCTTGATGCAGCATGAAACGGTGCTGGCTTATCGCTATAGCGGCCAGCGCTATGACTGCGGTTCAAAACTGGGTTACCTGCAGGCTACAATGGCCATGGGATTGAAGCACCCGGAAACCGGCAAGGCATTTGCAGAATATGTAAAGAATTTGCAATGAGCGTGTGCGATATCCTGAGAATGGGCGATCCGCGCCTGTTGCTGCAAGCCGAATCGGTTTCCCGGTTTGGCACCGACGAACTGCAGGCGCTGATTGCCGACATGTTCGACACCATGCATGCAGCCAAGGGCGCCGGCCTGGCGGCGCCGCAGATCGGCGTTAATCTGCAACTGGTCATCTTTGGCTTCAAGCAAAATGCCCGTTATCCGGATGCGCCTGCAGTGCCGGAAACCATCCTGATCAACCCGGTCTTGACACCCTTGTCGGAAGAAATGGAAGAGGGCTGGGAAGGCTGCCTGTCGGTGCCGGGCTTGCGCGGCATGGTGCCGCGCTGGACCCGGTTGCATTATCGGGGCGTCGATCAGCACGGTCAATCGATCAGTCGCGAGGTAGATGGCTTTCATGCACGCGTGGTGCAGCATGAATGCGATCACCTGGCCGGCATCCTGTATCCGATGCGGATCCGTGATTTTTCACAATTCGGTTATACGAACATCCTGTTTCCCGGGTTGGATGCCGGCCAGGATGATTGATCAGAATTGTTCGTCGCTGCCTAGATAGCGCCACTGGCCGGTAGGCAAGTTGCCCAGTTTGACGTTACCGATACGTACCCGTTTCAGCCCCAGCACCTTCAAGCCGACCGCTTCGCACATGCGCCGGATCTGGCGTTTTTTTCCTTCGCGCAGGATGAAGCTCAATTGATCCTCGTTTTGCCAGCGCACCTTGGCCGGCAACAGTTTTTTGCCATCCAGCGCCAGGCCATGATTCAGCAGCCGTAAGGCGCTATCCGGCAACTTGCCAGGCTTGCTGTACTGCACTCGTACCAGATATTCCTTTTCCACTGAGGTGGTTTCACCAATCAGGTGCTTGGCGATGCGGCCATCCTGGGTCAGCACCAACAGGCCGACTGAATCGATATCAAGCCGGCCAGCCGGCACCAGGTTCTTCAACTGGCTGGGGTGGAACTCGATCGATGCCTGGTCTTCGTTCCAGCGGCTCTCTGCATTGACTAGCACCATGGCTGGCTGGTAACCGTCTTCAGCCTGGCCGCTGACATAGCCCATCGGCTTGTTGATCAGGATGGTGACCCGCCTGGCCTGCTGCGCACTGGCCTGGCGTTCGATCGTAATACTCTGGTACGGCAACACCTTGCTGCCCAATTCGGACACGACAGTGCCATCGACCCGGACCCAGCCGCGTGCGATCCATTCATCGGCTTCACGTCGGGAGCACAATCCCAGTTCCGACATGCGTTTTGAGAGGCGTAAAAGTTCAGTCATGTTGCAAAGGTATTGGCAATTGAAAAATTAATTTAAACGCGCAATGCATCTAGCAGATCGGTTTCCAGCTGGATCTGGCTGCGCGCATGCGCCAGCATCGGACCATCGATCAGGAAGACGTCTTCGACGCGCTCGCCCAGGGTCATGATTTTGGCGGTGTGCAGATTGATCTTGTAGCGGGCGAGTATATTGGCAATCGAATACAGCAGGCCGGTGCGGTCATTGGCTGACACGGTCAATAGGTAATACTGGCCTCGGTCGTCAGGACGTAGATCGACGGTGGGCGTGGCCGGGAAGGTACGCGACAGACGCGACAGACGTGCCTTGATCGGGGGCTGCAGCGGTTCATGCGAGCGCAGCAGACGGGTCAATTCATGCTCGATCAGGTTAATGATGTCGCGATAGCTGTTGGCGAATGCCGGTTCAGTGACCAGAAAGGTATCCAGTGCATAGCCGTGCCGGGTAGTGTGGATCTTTGCGTCCAGAATGCTGAAATTCTTGCGGTCGAAATAGCCGCAGATCTGGGCAAACAGATCGGGCTGGTCTTTCACATAGACGGTGACTTGCAAGCCTTCGCCGATCGGCGCCAGCCGACACTTGACGACCGGTACCGGGCTTTCGGTCTTGTCGTGCAAGGCGCGGGTTTGCCAGGCGATATCGGATGCATCGTGGCGCAGGAAATAAACGACGTCGAGCTGCTGCCACAGTTTTTCATGGGCGCTGTCGGGCAAGCCATACAGCCGCAGCGATTTGAGCGCTTCCTGCTGGCGGTTCTTCAATTCACGAGCGGTCGAGTGTGCTTCGCCGCCCAGAACCCGCAGCGTCATGCGGTACAGGTCTTCCAGCAATTTGCCTTTCCAGGCATTCCAGACCTTGGGGCTGGTGCCGCGGATGTCAGCCACCGTCAGCAGGTAGAGTGCGGTCAGGTGCCGCTCATCCTTGACCAGCCTTGCAAAGCCGCTGATCACGTCGGGGTCGGACAAATCCTGCTTTTGCGCGACTTGCGACATGGTCAGATGCTGCTCGACCAGGAACACGATCAGCTCGGTATCTTCTGTGCTCAGGCCATGGTCTTTGCAGAATTTGCGGGCATCCTTCATCCCCAGCTTCGAATGGTCGCCGCCGCGGCCCTTGGCGATATCGTGAAACAGTGCCGCGATATACAACAGCCAGGGCTGGGCAAAATCTGCCATCAGCTGGCTGCAGAACGGGTATTCATGCGCATGCTCGCTCATCGTGAAGCGCCGTACATTGCGCACCACCATCAGGATGTGCTGGTCCACGGTGTACACATGGAACAGGTCGTGCTGCATCTGGCCGATGATACGCCGGAAATTCGGCAGGTAGCGTCCAAGTATGCTGGTCTGGTTCATCGCACGCAAGGCATGGGTAATGCCTTGCGGCGCCTGGAGGATTTGCAGGAACAGGGCGCGGTTTTGCGGATCGCGCCGGAACCGGCTGTCGATCTTGAAACGGGCATGCCACAGCGCGCGCAGGGTGCGTGCCGTCATTCCCTTGAGTTCCGGGTGCTGCGCCCGCAACAAAAACACTTCAAGCATCGCCGACGGCGTGGTTTCGAACGTGTCGTCCCGTGCAATATCGATCAAGCCTTGCACTTCATTGAAGCGCTGGTTGATCGGCTGCGGATCGGCGGTTTGCGGGAACAGCTGCACTTCAATGTTTTGCAGCAGGATCGTGTTCATCTGGGTCGCTGCCTTGGCGGCCCAGTAATAATGCTGCATCAGGTATTCGCTGGAGCGGCGCGTCTCGGTCGCCTTGAAGCCGAAAGATTCGGCAACCGGCGTTTGCACGTCGAACACCAGGCGGTCTTCGCGACGGCCGGTATGCAGGTGCAGCCGGATGCGAATATCCTTGAAGATGCGTTCCGTACGCATCAATTGCAGTGCTTCGGTGGAAGTGATCAGGCCGCGCTGCGCCAGCTGGCGCCAGGATTCGCCAAGGCCGGCCGCCTTGGCCACCCACAGGATCACCTGCAGGTCACGCAGACCGCCGGGACTTTCCTTGCAATTGGGTTCCAGGCTGTACGGGGTATCTTCGTACTTCACATGGCGCTGGCGCATTTCCAGCGTTTTCGCCTCGAAGAAGGCTTGCGGATCCAGCGCCGCTTTGAACTGTTCGCATAGCGAATGGAACAGCTTGCGGTTTCCAGTGATAAAACGCGCTTCCAGCAGACTGGTTTGCACCGTGATGTCGGCCGCTGATTCGGTCAGGCATTCTGCGACGGTGCGGATGCTGTGGCCGATTTCGAGACCCACATCCCAGAACAGCTGCACCAGTTCTTCGAGCCTGGTTTGCAGAGCAGCATCCGGCGCTGCTTCCAGCAAGACCAGCACATCGACGTCCGAATGGGGGAACAACTCCCCTCGGCCATAGCCGCCGACCGCGACCAGGGTGCTATTGGCAGGCATTCGTGAGTCTCGCCAAGCCTGGGCCAGAATCCGGTCAACGATCTGGCGCAAGCTGGTGAGCAGCTTTTCCGGTTTGTGTGCAGCTTCAAAGGCGGCAATGGCGACGTGTCGTTCGGCTTTGAGCTGGTCCTTGAGGGATAGCGCAAGCGAAGCCATCGTCAGGCTGCAACAGGGTTTGCCGGCGTCGTTTGCTGGATGAATGCCGGCGGCGCAGGCATGCCCGGCGACACGGTCAATACTTCGTAGCCGGTTTCAGTGACCAGCACAGTATGCTCCCATTGCGCCGACAGGCTGCGGTCTTTGGTTTTGATTGTCCAGCCATCACCCATTTCCCGGATTTCGCGGCGGCCGGCATTGATCATCGGCTCCACCGTGAAAATCATGCCAGCCACCAGTTCTTCCAGCGTGCCCGGGCGACCGTAATGCAATACTTGCGGATCTTCATGAAACACCTTGCCGATGCCGTGGCCGCAAAACTCCCTGACCACACTGTAGCCAGCCTTTTCCGCATGTTGCTGGATGACATAGCCAATATCGCCCAAATGCGCGCCGGGCTTGATCTTCGAAATGCCAAGCCACATGCATTCATACGTGATTTCAGTTAAACGCTTGGCCATGATCGACGGTTCGCCGACAAAATACATGCGGCTGTTATCACCATGGTAACCATCCTTGATGACTGTGATATCCAGGTTGATGACATCGCCATTCTTCAAGAGCTTGTCGCCGGGAATACCATGGCAGACCACGTCGTTGACCGAAGTGCAGATTGCTTTTGGGAAAGGTGTATAGCCCGGCGGACAGTAATTCAGAGGGGCTGGAATCGTGCCTTGCACATTTACCATGTATTCGTGACACAAACGGTCGATTTCACCGGTAGTGACGCCCGCCTTTACATGCGGCGCAATGAAATCCAGCACCTCTGCGGCAAGCTTGCCTGCGATCCGCATGCCTTGGATGTCTTCCGGAGTTTTAATAGATGCCATAACTAGCCTGGGAAAAACCAATAAATATCAGTCAATTGATAATTATAGTCGAGCCACGGAATACTCGCCGCGTCGAAACAGAGCGCAGCTTGAAAGAATGAGCAGTTTTAGGGTAGAATCTCGGGTTAGCTTGGAATGTTATCTGAGCTAATTCTTAGTAAATCGCGAATCCGCCCGACAAGGGTGCTCGTTCCGGATGTAAATTCGGCGGGTGACTGGACGGATTCCAGACCCAACCCTGGAGATTAATATGTCCGTAACAATGCGTGAAATGCTCGAAGCCGGTATCCATTTCGGCCACCAAACCCGCTTCTGGAACCCGAAAATGGCCCCGTACATCTTCGGCCATCGCAACAAGATCCACATCGTCAATCTGGAAAAAACCCTGGCCATGTACCAGGACGCGATGAAGTATATCCGCCAGTTGTCATCCAATCGCGGCACTATCCTGATGGTCGGTACCAAGCGCCAGGCGCGCGAACTGATTGCCGCCGAAGCGCAACGCGCCGGCGTGCCGTATGTCGATCAGCGCTGGCTGGGCGGCATGCTGACCAACTTCAAGACCATCAAGACGTCGATCAAGCGCCTGAAGGAAATGGAAGCAGCAGTTGCCGACGGTTCGATCGAGAAATTCAGCAAGAAAGAAGCGTTGATGTTCCAGCGCGAGATGGACAAGCTGCAAAAATCCATCGGCGGCATCAAGGACATGGGCGGCGTGCCGGATGCGATTTTCGTTGTGGACGTCGGCTACCACAAGGGCACCATCACTGAAGCAATCAAGCTGGGTATCCCGGTCATCGGCGTAGTCGATACCAACCATTCGCCAGAAGGCGTGACTTATGTCATTCCCGGCAATGACGACTCTTCCAAGGCGATTCAGTTGTACGCCCGTGGCGTGGCAGATGCCATCCTCGAAGGCCGTGCAAATGCCGTCAACGAAGTGGTTGAAGCAGTCAAGACCGGCGCCGACGAATTCGTCGAGGTCAACGAGCAGGCATAATTCTGCCGTTGCCGTAGCAGGCTTTGACCAAGGGGCAACTGCGGTTCGCCCCTTTTTTTGAACTATCTTATTCATTGCGGGACAGAGTTAAGCAAAGCGGTACTCTGTCCCCAACACTTTAGAAATCCGGGACAGAGTTAAGCGCAGCTCAAGCGACGCGTACTCTGTCCTCAACCGATCGCAATATGGACGTCCGGTGGACGTTATCTAGTTAGGAGAATGATATGGCGGCAATTACCGCAGCACTGGTTGGCGAACTGCGCGCAAAGACTGACGCGCCGATGATGGAGTGCAAAAAAGCATTGACGGAAGCCGATGGTGATATGGAAAAAGCAGAAGAAATTCTGCGCGTCAAACTCGGCAGCAAGGCTTCCAAGGCAGCTTCCCGTATTACTGCGGAAGGCGTCGTGGCTGCTTATATTACCGGCGGCGTCGGCGCCCTGGTAGAAATCAATTGCGAAACCGATTTCGTCACCAAGAACGATGATTTCATTGCGCTGACCAAGACTGTCGCCAAACTGATCGCGGAAAAAAATCCTGCTGACGTGGCTGCCCTGTCGGCCTTGCCACTGGATGGCAAAACGGTGGATGAAGTCCGCGCTGCACTGGTAGGCCGGATTGGTGAAAACATGTCGATTCGCCGCTTCAAGCGTTTCGAGACCAAGTCCAAGCTGGCCTCTTACCTGCATGGCACCCGGATTGGCGTGCTGGTCGAATTCGAAGGCGCTGACGAGCAGGCCGGCAAGGATGTGGCAATGCATATTGCAGCCATGAAACCGGTTTCTTTGTCGATTGACCAAGTGCCTGCCGATTTGATCGAAAAAGAGCGTTCGGTAGCCACGCTGAAAGCAGCCGAATCCGGCAAGCCGGCTGAAATCGTCACCAAGATGGTCGAAGGTTCGGTTCAGAAATTCCTGAAGGAAGTTTCCTTGCTGAATCAAAGCTTCGTCAAGAATGACAAGCAGACAGTGGAGCAAATGTTGAAAGCCACGAATTCCAGCGTGAAATCCTTCACGATGTTTATCGTGGGCGAAGGCATCGAAAAGAAACAGGATGATTTCGCGGCCGAGGTTGCGGCCCAAGTCGCAGCAGCAAAACAAGCTTAAGCGCAAGCAAGCGGGCCGAAAGGCCCGTTTTTTTGAGTGAAAGTTTGCACTTGTTGCAACTCGCTTTTGTGCATTGTTCATGGCGTCCGGCAAAGCGGCATGCCGTTGAATGAGCTAAAGTAATCAAAGTAAATATTTAAACCGGGTAATTCCAAGGAGCTCTGTTCATGACAAAACCTGCCTACAAGCGCGTTCTCCTCAAACTTTCCGGTGAAGCGTTGATGGGTGACGATGCCTATGGCATCAACCGGGCTACCATTGAAAGCATGGTTGCCGATGTGGCAGAAGTCGCCAGCCTTGGCGTTGAGCTGGCGATTGTGATTGGCGGCGGGAATATTTTTCGCGGCGTCGCTCCCGGTGCGCAGGGCATGGACCGAGCCACTGCCGATTACATGGGCATGCTGGCCACGGTGATGAATTCGCTCGCACTGGCCGATGCCATGCGTCATGTCGGCATTGTCGCGCGCGTCATGTCGGCAATCGGCATTGAGCAGGTGGTCGAGCCGTATGTCCGGCCCAAGGCATTGCAGTATCTGGAAGAAGGCAAGGTCGTCGTGTTTGCTGCCGGCACCGGCAATCCATTTTTCACCACCGATACCGCGGCTGCCTTGCGTGGCTCGGAAATCGGCGCGGAAATCGTGCTGAAGGCGACCAAGGTCGACGGGGTCTACAGCGCCGATCCAAAAAAAGATCCGGGCGCGACGCGCTATGCGACGATTACCTTTGATGAAGCGATTGCCAAGCATTTACAGGTAATGGATGCGACCGCATTTGCGCTGTGCCGCGATCAGAAATTGCCGATCAAGGTTTTTTCCATCGTCAAGCCTGGCGCATTAAAGCGCGTGATTTTGGGCGAGGACGAAGGCACATTGGTTCATTTATAACTATTGTTGGATGCGAGGAGGACAGCATGAGTATTGCTGACGTAAGAAAAAATACCGAACAAAGAATGCACAAGTCGATCGATACGCTCAAGGCGGATCTGGCAAAGGTGCGCACTGGCCGCGCCCATACCGGCGTGCTCGACCATATCCAGGTCGATTATTACGGTACCCCGACCCAGATCACTCAGGTGGCGAATATCACGCTGATCGATGCTCGCACCATCGGCGTGCAGCCATGGGAAAAGAAGATGATTGCCGTGGTTGAAAAAGCGATTCGCGAATCCGACCTGGGCTTCAATCCATCGACACAGGGCGACATGATCCGGGTGCCGACACCGGCCTTGACGGAAGAGCGCCGCAAGGAAATCGTCAAAATGGTCAAAGGCGAAGCGGAAGATGCAAAAATTGCAATCCGTAATATCCGGCGTGATGCCAATGAAAGCCTGAAAAAATTGCTCAAGGACAAGGTTTGTTCGGAAGACGAAGAGCGTCGTGCGCAAGACGATGTACAGAAGCTGACCGACAAGTTTGTCATTGAAGTTGATAAATTAATTACCGACAAAGAAAAAGAAATCATGACCGTGTGATAACGGCGTATAGTTCTTTCTTCACATACACTTCTGCATGGTTTCCGTATGACGCATTCGAGTTCAACTCAGGCGATTCCGAACGCTTCCGCAACGCCTCGCCATATTGCGATGATCATGGATGGCAATGGACGCTGGGCGACCAAACGTTTCTTGCCGCGCGTAGCGGGTCATGTCAAGGGCGTCGAGACGGTGCGCGATATCGTTGAGGCTTGCGCAGTCCGGGGCGTCGAATATCTGACCCTGTTTGCCTTCAGTTCGGAAAACTGGCGCCGCCCGGACGATGAAGTCTCGTTTCTGATGAAGCTTTTTGTCACTGCATTGGACCGGGAAGTGGCGAAGATGCATGTCAACAGTATCCGTTTGCGGGTCATCGGCGATCTGTCGCGCTTCGATGCGAAGTTGCAGAAAATGATTGCCGATGCTGAGCGCAAAACTGCTAACAATACACGCCTGACCCTGACCATTTGCGCAAATTATGGTGGTCGCTGGGATATTCTGCAGGCCGTCAATAAAATGACGGCGGCACATCCTGGCACCACGGAATTTACTGAAGAACAGTTGGCGCCGCACCTGGCAATGGCGTATGCGCCGGAACCGGATCTGTTCATTCGCACCGGCGGGGAAGAGCGTATATCGAATTTCCTTCTGTGGCAGCTGGCCTATGCCGAACTGCATTTCACCGATACTTTTTGGCCGGATTTTGATGCGGCGGCACTGGATCTGGCGATTGCCTCCTATCAGAAGCGGGAACGGCGATTCGGGCGCACCAGCGAGCAATTGATCGAGCATAAAAAGGCTTCCTGATGTTGAGGACGCGTGTGATTACAGCATTAGCCTTGCTGGCCTTGCTCTTGCTGGTCGCGTATTCCGGTTCTTATCTGGCGTTTGTTCTGGTCACCGCGCTGTTTTTTGCAGCTGCGATGTGGGAATGCTTTCGTCTGTTTGGCAATCGTCAACCGGTTGTCGGTGCGGCCATCTGGGTAGTTTTTTTTAGTATCGTCATTTACTACCAGTCGCAGATGAGCACATTCTGGCTTTTTGCATTTTGTGCCGCGATCTGGGCGTTGCGACTGCTACCATCTCTGGCGCTCGGTTTGCCTCCCCTGCAAGGCTTGAATAATCGCTTGCTGAATGGCATTTATTGTATCGCTATTCTGGGCTGCTTTGTTGCTATCTTGATATTATTCCAGCGTTCACCGTTTTACCTGTTGTCAGTCATGGCATTAGTCTGGATTGCGGATATCGGCGCTTATTTTTCCGGCAAGGCATTTGGCAAGCGCAAGCTGGCGCCATCGATTTCTCCCGGCAAGTCTTGGGAAGGTGCCATCGGCGGCTGGCTGGCGGTATTGATCCTGGCCGGGGCCAGTTCTTTTCTGCCGGTATTTAATGATACCTTTGCTGTTCAACTGCTGGAAAACTGGGGCTGGTTTGGTTGGGCCTCGGCCTTGACCGTTCTGGTGGTTGCCAGCGTTGCCGGCGATCTGTTCGAATCGCAGCTGAAGCGGCGTGCCGACATGAAAGACAGCAGTAATTTATTGCCCGGCCACGGCGGGGTACTTGATCGGATTGATGCCTTGATTCCTACGTTACCGCTTGCGGTGCTTTTTGGTTCCTGGTTTTAACGGGGTAGGCTGGCTGCATGCAACACATTTCCATTCTTGGTTCGACTGGTTCGATCGGTGTTTCAACGCTGGATGTCATTCGACGCCATCCCGATCGTTACCAGGTCTATGCACTGACTGCGCACGCGCGGGTGGAAGAGCTGGCGGCGCAATGCCTGGAGTTTCAGCCGAAAGTCGCGGTGATCGGCACCGCCGAAGCGGCAAAGGCATTATCGCTTTTGTTGCAAAAGCTGGGCGTTAGCACGCAGGTGGAGCACGGCGCCCAGGCCTTGTGCTCGGTTGCAGCTGCTTCCGGATGTGATACCGTGATGGCGGCGATTGTCGGCGCGGCCGGCCTGGCACCAAGTCTGGCGGCTGCACGCGCAGGCAAAAAAATATTACTCGCAAACAAGGAAGCGCTGGTCATGTCGGGCCAGCTTTTTATGGATACGGTGGCTGAACACCGCGCCACGCTGCTGCCGATCGATAGCGAGCACAATGCCATTTTCCAGTGCCTGCCCGAATCCTATAGCCGATCTCCGGGCTTGCATGGTGTCGCCAGGATTTTGCTGACGGCGTCCGGCGGTCCATTTCTAACGCGCGATGTGGCAACGCTGGAAAGCGTGACGCCGGAGGAAGCGGTGGCGCATCCAAACTGGGTCATGGGACGGAAAATCTCGGTCGATTCCGCGACCATGATGAACAAGGGTTTGGAAGTCATTGAGGCGCACTGGCTGTTTGGTGCCGCAGCCAGCCAGATCGAAGTGCTGATTCATCCGCAGAGCGTGATTCATTCGATGGTGTCGTATACCGATGGCTCGGTGCTGGCGCAATTAGGCCAGCCGGATATGCGTACACCAATTGCTCATGCGTTGGCTTACCCTGAACGCATTGCATCGGGCGTCAATGCGCTGGATTTGGCTAAAATTGGCCAGCTGCAGTTCCTGGCGCCGGATTTCCAGCGTTTCCCCTGCCTGAAATTGGCTTATGATGCGCTGGAGCAGGGCGGTTCGGCAGCCGCGGTATTGAACGCAGCCAATGAAGTTGCAGTCCAAGCATTTTTAGACCGTGAAATAGGATTCAGGATGATCGATCAGTTGATACAGCGCGTCATGGACAGGTTGCCCAGCCGTTCCATCGCTGACATCGACGCATTGCTTGAAGAAGACCGGTCTGCGCGGGAACTGACACGTTCGTTCATAACATCATGATACTTCTGCAAACCATACTTGCTTTCATCTTCGTACTCGGCATCCTGATCGTGGTGCACGAGTTGGGCCACTATTGGGTGGCGCGCTGGTGCGGCGTCAAGGTATTGCGCTTCTCGGTGGGTATGGGCAAGATCGTGTATTCGCGGCGCATTGGCCCGGACCAGACCGAATGGGCGCTGTCGGCCCTGCCTTTCGGCGGCTATGTCAAGATGCTCGACGCGCGTGAACAGGATGTCTCCGGACTGCCGCCGCAGGAGCTGGCGCGGGAATTTACCCGGCAATCGGTGTGGCGGCGCATTGCCATTGTGGCGGCCGGTCCTTTGGCGAATTTTCTTTTGGCGATCGTGATTTTCGCCGGATTGTACAGCTACGGCATTCCCGAGCCGGTCCCCCGCTTGCGGGCGGTGCCGGAAAAAACGGTGGCCCATGATGCCGGGCTGCGTGGCGGTGAAGTGATCACTGCAGTCAATGGCGAGCCGATTCAGATCTGGTCTGATTTGCGCTGGAAGCTGATTCAGCTGGCTGTCGCAAACAAGCCGGCGGTGCTGGATGTGACTGCCCCGACAGCGACCGGACCCGGTAGTTTTTCGGCATCCTTGCCACTCGACAGCATTTCATCCAAGGATCTTGAAACAGATTTTTTGGGCAAGCTGGGGCTGGACTTGGCCCGGCCCAAGGCTGTTCTCGGCAAGGTCGTGCCTGACGGGCCGGCAATGCAAGCTGGATTGCGTGAAGGCGACTTGATCCTGGCTGTCAATGACATCCCTGTGGCCGACGGCCTGGCATTCATTGAGCAGGTGCGCGCTGCCCCCGGCAAACAGATCGCCATTCGGCTGCAGCGCGGCCAGCAGGAACTCACGCTGGCGGCTACACCGCTGTCGCACACCGTCAAAGAGCAGACGATAGGGCAGCTTAAGGTGGAAATTTCAGTTGCGCCGGAAATGACCACTGCCAGTTCACCGCCATTGGCCGCCGTGGGAAAAGCGATTCAGCGCACCTGGGATTCGAGTGTGTTGACGCTGAAAATGCTTGGTAAAATGCTGGTCGGCGATCTTTCCTGGAAAAATATCTCAGGGCCGATCACGATTGCCGACTATGCCGGACAGACTGCGCGTATCGGCATGATCAGTTATTTGAGCTTCATGGCGCTCATCAGCATCAGTCTGGGCGTGATGAATTTGCTGCCGATTCCGGTGCTGGATGGGGGGCATCTATTGTATTATTCGCTGGAAGTTATCACCGGACGGCCATTGTCGCAGCGTGTTGGGGAAATTGCCCAGCGAGCAGGCGTCGGTCTATTGATGGCGTTGATGATGGTCGCCGTGTTCAATGATATTGCACGCCTGTTGTCCTGATTGCACGGCTGATGTCGCGAGTCGCTTCACAAAAAATTGAAAATTAACGATAGCTAATGAAATTATATTCTGCTCGCATTGCCCTGCCGGTTTCCCCTCGTCGTCTCATCGCTGCTGCTGCCTTTGCCCTTTGCTCCGGGCATGCAATGGCGCTCGATCCTTTTGTCGTCAAAGACATTCGGGTGGAAGGCATACAACGTACTGAAGCTGGAACGATTTTCAGCTATCTGCCGGTGCGTGTGGGTGAAACGTTTACCGATGAAAAAGGCGCTGCTGCAATTAAGTCATTGTATGCAACCGGATTCTTCAAGGATGTGCGGATTGAAGCCGAAGGCGATGTCCTGGTGGTACTGGTCGAAGAACGGCCGGCAATCGCAGGCGTAGACTTTTCGGGTATCAAGGAATTCGACAAGGAACAACTGACCAAGGCATTGAAAGAAATCGGCCTGGCCGAATCGCGTATCTTCGACAAGGCGCTGGTTGATCGCGCTGAACAGGAATTGAAGCGTCAGTACCTGTCGCGCGGCTTGTATGGCGCAAAAGTCACCACTACCGTCACGCCGATCGAACGCAATCGCGTCACTGTCAACTTCACGGTGGATGAGGGCGATACTGCGCGCATCAGGCAAATCAATTTTGTCGGCAACAAGGTGTATTCCGATAGCCAGTTGCGCAAGTTATTGAACCTGACAACACCTGGATGGTTCACCTGGTACACCAAGGCCGACCAGTATACCAAGCAGAAACTGACCGGCGACATTGAAACCATCAAGTCGCAATACCTCAATAACGGTTATCTGGAAATGCAGATTGAATCGACGCAGGTGTCGATCAGCCCGGACAAAAAAGACATTTACATCACCATCAATATCAATGAAGGTGAAAAATTCACCGTCGCCGATATCAAGCTGGAAGGCGAGCTGCTCGGACGTGAAGCAGAATTGAAATCGCTGGTGGATCTGAAGAAAGGTGATGTTTATTCGGGTGAAAAACTTGCCGAGAGTGTCAAGAAAATTTCCGAGCGCATGGGCACATTCGGCTACGCCTTCGCCAATGTCAATGCCAATCCCGAGATCAACCGCAGCAAAAAGGAAGTGTCATTTACCGTGTATCTTGATCCGGGCAAACGGGTATATGTACGCAGGATCAACGTGGCCGGCAATACCGTGACCCGCGATGAAGTGGTGCGCCGTGAATTCCGTCAGTTCGAGAGTTCCTGGTACGACGGCGACAAAATCAAACGTTCGCGGGATCGTGTGGACCGCCTCGGCTATTTCAATGAAGTTAATATCGAGACGCCCGAAGTGCCGAACACGACCGATCAAGTCGATGTCAATCTGTCGGTGGTGGAAAAGCCGACCGGCAGCCTGTCGCTAGGCGCAGGTTTTTCGAGCAGCGAACGTCTGACAATGTCGGCCTCGATTCACCAGGCAAATGCGTTCGGCAGCGGCAAGTCACTAGGCGTCGACGTCAACACCAGCAAATATAACCGGACGATTGCGCTTTCCCAGACCGATCCGTATTTTACGGATGAGGGCATCAGCCGCAGCTATGAATTGTTTTACCGGACCAGCCGTCCTCCATTGCTTAATACCGGTGAATACAAAATTCAGACCACCGGCGCCAATATCCGGTTTGGTGTGCCGTTTACCGAACTGGACACAGTATTTTTCGGTGCTGGCGTTGAGCGCACGATGGTGGAAGTTTATAAAGGCGTGCCCGGCATTATTGATAGCCCGGAGGTATATCAAAATTATGTTTCAGCATTTGGTTCGGGCGGAGCATGTCCTGCCGGAGCAAATGCAAACTGCACCAGGAATGCTACCACGGTCAGTTTCCCATTGACTGCAGCCTGGCAGCGTGACAGTCGCGATAGCGTATTGACGCCAAGTGCCGGCCAGTACCAGCGCGCCAATTTCGAAGTGTCTGCCTTCGGCGACCAGCGCTATTACCGCGCTGTGTATCAATACCAGCATTATCTGCCGGTGTTCCGGGCGCTGACTCTGGCGTTTAATGGCGAAGTCGATTATGGCGCCGGATTGGGCGGTAAGCCTTACCCCGTTTTCAAGAATTTTTATGCCGGTGGTATTGGTTCGGTGCGCGGCTTCGAGGGCTCTTCACTGGGTGATCGCACTCCACGTACAGCTTTAAGCCCGGAAGGCGATGCTTTGGGTGGCTCGAAACGCTTGATTGGCAATGTGGAGCTGCAGTTCCCGTTCCCGGGTTCCGGTCGTGACCGTAGCCTGCGCTGGTTCACCTTCCTGGATGCCGGTAACGTTTTTGCCGAAGGGCAAAAAATGAAAGTCGGCGATTTGCGCTATTCTGCTGGCGTAGGTATCAGCTGGATATCGCCGATCGGCCCATTGAAGCTCAGTTACGGCAAACCATTGAATTCGCAGCCAGGCGACTTGATCCAGAATTTCCAGTTTCAGCTCGGTACCGGGTTTTAAGTTCTTGATGGCATAATAGTCGTTTGGAGAATTTGTCCTTTGAATTGCGGAGAGTCACCCTGATGTCGATAGCTCAATCAAAAAACTGGATCAAATGTGCGGCCTTGATGGCAGCATGCCTGTTTCCATTCGCCGCTGCGCATGCGCAGGAATCGAGAATCGGTTTTGTCAGCACCGAGCGGATTTTCCGCGAAGCAGTGCCAGCCAAGGCTGCCCAGGCAAAAATTGAACAGGAATTCTCCAAGCGTGACCGCGAATTGCAGGAGCTGGCGGCACGGCTGAAAACAACTTCCGAACGGCTCGACAAGGATGCCGCAGTGCTTTCCGACTCCGATCGCATCCGGCGTCAGCGCGAGCTGACCGATCTCGATAAAGATTTCCAGCGCAAGCAGCGCGAGTTTCGCGAAGACTTGAACCAGCGTCGCAATGAAGAGCTGGCGACAGTCCTTGAGCGAACCAATAAGGTGATCAAGCAAATTGCCGAAGCCGAGAAATACGATATCGTTTTCCAGGAGGCAGTGTATGCCAGTCCGCGCATCGATATCACCGATAAGGTGCTGAAGGCGCTGAACAAGTAAGTATCAATCCAACCCGGGAGCAAATGAACGCTGCTTTGCCCCGTACATCCCAGGAAGGCCACGATGAGCACCCGGCTAAAGGAACTGGTCGAACGCTTGGGCGGCCAGTTGATCGGTGACGAGACGATTGAAGTCAGCGGCATCGGGCCGTTAAGCGATGCGGAGGCATCGCATATCACCTTTCTCTCGAATCCCAAGCTGCGCCCCCAGGCTGCGCAATCCCAGGCGGCGGCGATGATCCTGTCACCTGCCGACAATGACAATATCGGCGCCGCCTATGGTGGCGCGCGGATTGTTACCGATAATCCGTATGCCTACTTTGCGCGAGCGGCGCAATATTTTGCCCGTCAGCAAGCCATTCCTGCTTCTGTCGGGATTCATCCGAGCGCGGTGGTTGATCCCTCGGCAAGTGTCGCCCCAGATGCCAGTATCGGGCCGCTGGTCGTGATTGAAGCAGATGCTGTCATCGGCAGTGAAGCCGTGATCGGTGCCGGCAGCTTTATCGGACGCGCTGCAAAAATCGGCGCCGGCACTCATTTCCATGCGCGCGTGACGTTCCAATCCGGCTGTGAAATCGGCCAGCGCGGCATTCTGCATTCAGGCGCGGTGATCGGGGCAGATGGCTTTGGATTTGCCAATGATGGCGGTACCTGGGTCAAGATTCCGCAGACCGGACGCGTCGTCATCGGCGATGATGTCGAAATTGGCGCCAACACCACCATTGATCGCGGCGCACTGGCGGATACCGTGATTGAAGACGGCGTCAAGCTCGACAATCAGATCCAGATTGGGCATAACTGTCATATTGGCGCGCATACACTGATGTCCGGTTGTACCGGCGTTGCCGGCAGCGCCAAAATCGGCAAGCACTGCACCTTTGGCGGTGCTGCTATGGTGCTTGGCCACCTGAGTATTGCCGACCATGTCACCATTTCTTCGGGAAGCATGGTGTCGCGCTCGATTGCCGAGCCGGGCATGTACACCGGTTTTTATCCCTTGTCAAAAAATGCGGATTGGGAAAAATCAGCAGCAATCGTGCGCAATTTACCGACAATGCGTGAGAAAATCCGGGTTCTTGAAAAGAATATCAAATCATCTTCAGAAGATACAGAATGAACGCACCTGAAAAGAAAAGCCTCGACATTTGCCAGATCAAGCAATATCTGCCGCATCGTTATCCATTGTTGCTGGTCGATCGCGTGCTCGACTGGGAAGCCGGAAAATCGATTACTGCAATCAAGAATGTGTCCATCAATGAAGAGTTTTTCAATGGCCATTTTCCGCACATGCCGGTGATGCCGGGCGTATTGATGATCGAAGCGCTGGCCCAGACAGCGGCACTGCTGTCCTTTCTGACCATGGGACTGAAGCCGGATGAAAACAGCGTCGTGTATTTCCTCGGCATCGATGGCGCTCGCTTCAAGCGTCGGGTCGAACCGGGCGATCAACTCAGGATGGAAGTGGAAATCCTGCGCAATGCACGCGGCATCTGGAAATACAAGGCGGTTGCTTCGGTGGATGGCCAGATCGCGGTCGAGGCGGAACTGATGTGTACCATGCGTAGCGCCAGCGATCCCACTCAGCCGGCGGGCTAACAATGACCAGGATTCATACGACCGCCCTTGTGGACCCGAAGGCCCAGCTTGACGATTCAGTTGAGATTGGCGCGTATGCGGTGATCGGAGCCGACGTCAGGATCGGCGCGCGCACCAAGATCGGTCCGCATGTCGTGATCGAAGGCCATACGAGCATTGGCTGCGACAATACATTTTTCCAGTTTTCATCGATCGGCGCCGCACCGCAGGATAAAAAATATGCGGGCGAACCGACTCGTCTTGAAATCGGCGACCGCAACACGGTCCGGGAATTCTGTACTTTCAATCTGGGCACCGTCCAGGATGCCGGCGCCACCAGGATCGGCAACGATAACTGGATCATGGCATATGTCCACATCGCTCACGATTCCCAACTCGGCAGCGATATCATCCTCGCCAATAATGTGACCCTGGCCGGTCATGTACATATTGGTGACTGGGTGTTTCTAGGCGGATTTACCGGTGTACACCAATTTTGCCGTATCGGTGCCCATGCAATGGCGGCATTCAGCGCAGCAATCAGCCAGGACGTGCCGCCTTTTGTGACTGCCGCCGGCAACCGGGCTGTGCCTGCAGGCATCAATTCCGAAGGTTTGAAGCGGCGCGGCTTTACACCGGAACAGATTGCCGCCATCAAGCGCGCCTATAAATCGATTTACCGCACCGGGCTGTCGCTCGAAGATGCAAAAACCGCGCTGGAAAAGCAAGAATCCGCTTCTCCGGATGCCGCACCGCATATTCGCCTGATGCGCGAGTTTTTGGCTACCAATACTCGTGGCATCATCCGCTGAACAGTCCATTGCCATGGTTGCCGGGGAGACATCCGGCGACTTGCTGGCGAGCCGCCTGCTGTCCGGATTGCGACCGCAGTTGCCGCACGCGCATATGCATGGCATCGGTGGCAAGCACATGCTGCAACACGGCTTTGTCAGCGACTGGCCGATGGAAAAACTGGCGGTGCGCGGCCTGTTCGAAGTGCTGGCGCATTACCGTGAAATCAAGGGAATTCAAAACGCCTTGCGCGATCAGCTGCTGGCTGAGAAGCCTGCGGTGTTTATCGGCGTTGATGCGCCGGATTTCAATCTTGGCCTCGAAATGCAGCTCAAGCAGGCCGGCATCCCGACCATGCATTTCATTAGCCCGTCGATCTGGGCCTGGCGCGGCGGGCGCATCAACAAGATTGCCAAGGCAGTTTCGCACATGCTAGTGGTGTTTCCATTTGAGGAAACGCTGTACCGCCAGGCTGGCATTCCAGTGACCTATGTCGGCCACCCGATGGCTGAAGTGATCCCGATGCTGCCCGATGTCGGGGCGGCACGCGCCACGCTCGGCCTGCAAGCGAATGCGCCGGTCATCGCCATCCTGCCGGGCAGCCGGATGTCTGAGCTGAAATACAATAGCGCCGCCTTTATCGGTGCGGCCAAATTGCTGGCCGAACGTGATCCTGCGATCCGGTTTGTAGTGCCGATGGCCGGCGAACGGCAACAACGCTATTTCCGGCAATTGATGATCGAGGCCGGCTTGCAGGATGTGCCGCTGCAGATCATTGAGGGACAGTCGCATGTTGCGCTTGCCGCCGCTGATGCGGTGCTGGTTGCCTCCGGTACGGCAACGCTGGAAGTGGCGCTATTCAAGAAACCGATGGTCATCGCCTACAAGATGATGCGCGCTTCCTGGCATGTGATGCGCCATATGGGTTACCAGCCATGGATTGGTTTGCCGAATATCTTGGCCCAGGAATTCATCGTCCCGGAACTGCTGCAGGATGCCGCGACGCCGCAGGCATTGGCTGATGCCTTGTGGAAACAACTGCATGACACCAGCCATCGGACAGCCTTGCAGCAGCGCTTTACCGACATGCATCATGCACTGTTGCGCAATACCGCCAAGGAAAGTGCCCAGGCGGTACTGAACCTGATTGCACAGTCGCCGGCCAAGAGCACGGCATCATGATCAAGAATGACCAGAACCTGTCTTTGTTTGCCATCGCTGCAGAAGTGATGTGCGGTGTGGATGAAGCCGGTCGCGGGCCGCTGGCTGGGCCGGTATTTGCTGCCGCAGTGATTCTCGACCCAAGCAAGCCGATTGAAGGTTTGCGCGACTCGAAGAAATTGACCGAGGCACGGCGCGATGCGCTTGCCATCGAGATCAAGGCGCGCGCATTATCCTGGTCGATTGCGCAGTGTTCGGAAGCGGAAATCGATGCATTGAATATCCTGCAGGCGACCATGCTGGCGATGCGCCGCGCAGTGGAAGGCTTGGGCCTGCAACCGACGCTGGCGCTGATCGATGGCAATCGCTGTCCGGTCATGGCAGTGCGTTCGGAAGCCATCATCAAGGGCGATGACAAGGTGCCGGCAATTTCCGCCGCTTCGATCCTGGCCAAGACGGCGCGGGACGCCGCGCTGGCTATTTTGCACCAGCAATATCCGCATTATGCATTCGACCAGCACAAGGGTTACCCGACTGCCTTGCATCTGGAGCGCTTGCGCCTGCATGGCGTGTCGCCGGTGCATCGCAAGTCGTATGCGCCGGTGCGGGCGCTGCTATCGGTGAAGCTGCCGTGAAAGCGATATCTTCGCGCGACAATCCGCTTTACAAGGAATTGAAACACCTCGCTTCGAGCTCGCAGGTGCGGCGCAAGGCGGGCCGTACGCTGCTCGACGGCATACATTTGTGCGAAGCTTATCTGCAGCAGGTCGGTGCGCCACCCTTGTGCGTGGCAAGCGAGACGGCTTGCATCCAGCCGGAAGTCGCTGTAATAATCACGCAGTGTGAAAAGCGCCAGACGCAATGCATTGTGTTGCCGGATGCGCTTTACCATGCATTGAGCCAGGTCGAGCAGGGTGTCGGCCTATTATTCGTCATCGATACGCCGCAAGTGAGCATGCCGGCACGCTTGACACAATCGGCGGTATTACTGGACCAGTTACAGGATCCGGGCAATCTGGGGTCGATTCTGCGCAGCGCTGCAGCGGCTGGCATTGAACAAATATTTTGCAGTCCTGGCACGGCATTCGCATGGTCGCCCAAAGTCCTGCGGGCAGGCATGGGCGCCCATTTCCTGTTATCGATTTTCGAAAATGTCGATCTGGCAGCGTTGATGCAGGGGGCGACAGTGCCGGTACTGGCAACCAGTTCACATGCACGGCAAACGATCTATGACGTGGATTTGTCGCAACCGGTGGCCTGGCTGTTCGGCCACGAAGGGCAGGGGGTTGCCGACACCTTGCTGGCCGACGCCACGCGTCAGGTGGCGATCCCGCACCTGGGCGCAGTCGAGTCATTGAATGTGGCGGCCAGCGCCGCGGTCTGCCTGTTCGAACAGTTGCGGCAAAAAATCCGCAGCCAAGGCCCCGCGCCCCAATAAATAGCCAATTCGGCGGGACCTAACCGGTTCGCCGCTGCATCGCAGGCATGCCTCCGCGAGCAGCCAGCGTCAATATGAGCGCTTGTCCGTCTTGAATTCTTCCAGGATTGTGGTGGCAATTTCTTCAATCGACTTTGCCGTGGAAGACATCCAGCGTATGCCTTCCTTTTTCATCATTTTTTCTGCTTCATTGATTTCATAGCGGCAGTTTTCCAGCGCTGCGTATTTGCTGCCGGGTCTGCGTTCATTGCGCACTTCCGCCAGGCGATCTGCTGCGATCGACAAGCCGAAAATCTTGTGTTTGTGCGGCATTAATTCGCCCGGCAATTTGCCGCGCTCGAAATCGTCCGGAATCAATGGATAATTGGCTGCCTTGACCCCGTACTGCATTGCCAGATAAAGGCTGGTCGGGGTTTTGCCGGAACGCGAGACGCCGACCAGGATCACGTCGGCGGCAGCCAGATTCAGGTTGGATTGGCCATCGTCGTGTGCCAGCGAAAAATTGATCGCTTCTATGCGTTTGTTGTACTCATCCGAATCGGCGATATTATGGCTGCGCCCGATGGTATGGGTCGATTTCACCCCGAGTTCATGCTCCAGCGGATCCACGAAGGTCTGGATCAGATCCATATGCATGCTCTTGGACTGCCGTACTACGGCGGCAAGCTCGGACTTGACCAATGTGGAAAAGACAATCGGTTTTTTGCCTTCGCTGGCAAAGGCCGCATTGATTTTTTGCACCGCTTCATAAGCCTTGTCGAGCGTATCGACGAATGGCAGACGGATCTGCCTGAAGCGCAATTCAAATTGCGTCAATACCGAATGGCCGAAAGTCTCGGCAGTGATGCCGGTGCCATCGGAGACAAAAAATACCGTACGGTCGGCAACAGGAACGGCGTGCAGGGGCGAGTCGGGCATAATCGATATCAAATTTGTAGATTGAGCAACTAAAAAGTCTTCATTGTATAAAGCAAAATCACATTGCGCACTGTAAAATGCGATTTAATTATGGCATTGCTTCCTTCCATCAAGAATAACAAAAACATTCGTTGCGAGTACGCCTGCGTGAAGATTTCTTATCATCAAACTAGAGGTTGTTATGTCCAATGTAGTGTCTGCCGGGGCCAAGCCGGCCCCAAGCCAGGAGGGAACGTACGTCGCTCCTTTTGAGCAGTTGCGAATGACCGATGTCGAATCGGTCGGCGGTAAAAATGCATCGTTAGGTGAAATGATCAGCCAACTGGCTGGCGCCGGCGTGCGCGTGCCGGGTGGCTTTGCCACGACGGCACTGGCATTTCGCGATTTTCTGGAGCACAGCATCGATGGCGGTCCGGCATTGGAGCAGCGTATCGCCGATCGCCTGGAATCATTGAATATCGATGACGTACGTGCACTGGCCCAGGCCGGTGCGGAAATCCGTCAATGGATTATTGAAACACCGTTTCAAGATCGTCTCCAGGAAGAAATTTCCGAATATTATCAACGTCTTGTTGCAGATTCTTCAAGTGAAATGTCATTTGCGGTCAGGTCTTCTGCCACCGCCGAAGACTTGCCGGATGCATCATTTGCGGGTCAGCAGGAAACTTTCCTGAACGTGGTCGGTATCGACAATGTGCTGGAAGCGATCAAGCATGTGTTTGCTTCGCTGTACAACGACCGTGCGATTTCTTACCGGGTGCACAAAGGTTTCACGCATGCGGAAGTGGCCTTGTCGGCCGGCGTGCAGCGCATGGTGCGCTCCGATGTGGGTGCTGCCGGCGTGATGTTTACCATGGATACCGAATCCGGATTCCAGGAAGTGGTGTTTATCACGTCCAGCTACGGCTTGGGTGAAACGGTGGTGCAGGGTGCGGTCAATCCCGACGAATTTTATGTGCACAAGCCGATGCTGGCGCAAGGCAAGCTGCCGATCATTCGCCGCAATATCGGCTCCAAACTGATCAAGATGGAATTTACCGGTGAAGCCAAGGCAGGGCACTCGGTGAAAACCGTCGATGTGCCGATCGAGCTGCGCAATCGCTACTCCTTGAATGACAATGAGATCGTCGAACTGGCCAAGTATGCGGTGATCATTGAAAAGCACTATGGCCGGCCGATGGATATCGAATGGGGCAAGGATGGCCGCGACGGCAAGCTCTACATCCTGCAGGCGCGTCCCGAGACGGTCAAGTCGCAGCAAAAGGCAAGCGATGCACAGGTTCGTTTCAAGCTGAAGGGTAGCGGCACCGTCCTGACGTCCGGACGCGCCATTGGCCAGAAAATCGGCGCCGGACCGGTACGCGTGATTCGCGACCCGTCTGAAATGGAGCGGGTCCAACCAGGTGATGTGCTGGTCGCCGACATGACCGACCCCAACTGGGAACCGGTGATGAAGCGCGCGTCGGCAATCGTGACCAACCGCGGTGGCCGAACATGCCATGCGGCAATCATTGCGCGTGAATTGGGCGTGCCGGCAGTGGTTGGTTGCGGCGATGCCACTGATATGCTCAAAGATGGCACGCTGGTGACTGTATCTTGCGCTGAAGGCGATGAAGGCAAGATCTATGACGGCTTGCTGGAAACCGAAGTGACTGAAGTCATGCGCGGAGAATTGCCGCCATTGCCGCTCAAGATCATGATGAATGTCGGTAATCCGCAATTGGCATTCGATTTCCAGTCGACGCCCAACCACGGCGTTGGCCTGGCACGCCTGGAATTCATTATCAATAACAATATCGGCGTGCATCCGAAGGCCATCCTGGAATACCCGAATATTGATGCCGATCTGAAGAAGGCGGTCGAGTCGGTGGCGCGCGGTCATGCTTCACCGAAGGCGTTTTATGTCGACAAGCTGGCTGAAGGCATTGCCACGATTGCCGCCGCATTCTGGCCTAAGCCGGTGATCGTTCGGCTGTCCGATTTCAAGTCGAATGAATACAAGAAGCTGATTGGCGGTTCCCGCTATGAACCGGACGAGGAAAACCCGATGCTGGGTTTCCGTGGCGCGGCGCGCTATCTGGCAGCCGATTTTGCCGAGTCGTTCGAAATGGAATGCCTGGCGATGAAGCGGGTGCGCAACGACATGGGGCTGACCAACGTCGAAATCATGGTGCCATTCGTGCGCACGCTGGGCCAGGCGGAAAAGGTGGTGGCTTTGCTCGGCAAGAACGGTTTGAAACGTGGTGAAAACGGCTTGCGCCTGATCATGATGTGCGAAGTGCCATCGAATGCCATCCTGGCCGAACAGTTCCTGGAACATTTTGACGGCTTCTCGATCGGTTCGAATGACTTGACCCAGCTGACGTTGGGTCTGGACCGCGACTCGGGCATGGAATTGCTGGCGGCAGATTTTGACGAACGCGATCCCGCGGTGCGTGCATTGCTTTCACTTGCAATCTCAGCCTGCCGGGCACAAGGCAAATATATTGGTATTTGCGGCCAGGGACCGTCGGATCATCCAGATTTTGCTGAATGGCTGATGAAGGAAGGAATTGCCTCCATTTCACTGAATCCCGATTCAGTGATTGATACTTGGCAAAAATTGGCTAGCATTAAATAATTTCTCAGAAGAAATTGTTGTTTTCCCAAAAATGCGTGTCGTAACAAGGTACGCATTTTTCGTTGTTGCAATGGAACAGCTCAGTCAAAAGAAGTTGACGCTCTTCAATTTTCCGCTAGACTACGTCTGTGCTTACATAGCATAAAAAGTTGAAAAAAGTTTTACTGCTGGTATTTGAACCCTCGCTGCCTTTGGCTCCGGGGGTTTTTGTTTTTTGATGCATACTGTCAACTATAAAAAGAAAGGCAAGCAATGACAGAATGGATGATGTGGTTAATCATGGCGGGGGTCTTGATTATTCTAGAAATGTTTACCGGCACTTTCTATCTGCTGATGATCGCCATCGGCTTGGGTGCGGGCGGATTGACTGCATTTGCCGGTGGCAGCAATTCCATGCAATTGATTATGGCGGCAGTGGTTGGGGTCATTGCGACTTATATCCTGCGCCGCAGCAAATTCGGCAAATCCGGCAAGATGGATGCAGCGCATGACCCGAACATCAATCTGGATATCGGGCAACAAGTCACCGTCAAAGAATGGGACCAGCAGCAAGGCGGTCAAGCTACTGCGCGTGTCATGTATCGCGATGCGATGTGGGACGTGGAATTAATACCTGGAAATATACCTGAGCCCGGCATTTTTGTGATCCGGGAAATACGTGGCAGCAGATTGATTGTCACGAGCAGCAAGTCCAATCACTAAAAGGGGAGCAAAATGGAATTCGGTTTTGGCAGCGTATCGTTGGTAATTTTCATTCTGGCGGTGGTCTTTGTATTCAAGACCATTCAGGTAGTGCCGCAGCAGCATGCATGGGTAGTTGAACGCCTGGGCAAGTACCATGCGACATTGGGCCCTGGATTGAATATCGTGGTGCCCTTCATTGACCGTGTCGGTTACAAGCACATCCTGAAAGAAATTCCGTTGGATGTACCGCCGCAGGTTTGCATTACCAGGGACAATACCCAGCTGCAGGTCGACGGCATTCTGTATTTTCAGGTGACCGATCCGATGCGCGCATCATATGGCTCCTCGAATTATATTTCCGCCATTACGCAGTTGGCGCAAACCACCTTGCGCTCGGTGATCGGCAAAATGGAGCTCGACAAGACATTTGAAGAACGCGACCACATCAATACGGCGATTGTCAGTGCAATTGATGCGTCCGCCGCCAACTGGGGCGTCAAGGTATTGCGCTATGAAATCAAGGATTTGACGCCGCCGAAAGAAATCCTGCATGCGATGCAGGCGCAAATTACCGCGGAACGGGAAAAGCGTGCGCTGATTGCCGCTTCGGAAGGACGTCAGCAGGAGCAGGTCAATATCGCCAACGGTGAACGCGAGGCGTCGATTGCCAGGTCAGAAGGCGAGAAGCAGGCGTCGATCAACCGTGCGCAAGGGCAAGCTGCCGCGATTCTGGCGCTGGCCGAGGCTAGCGCCGAAGCCCTGCGCAAGACGGCTGCTGCGATTCAGGCTCCGGGCGGTTCGGATGCAGTGAACTTGAAAGTTGCCGAGCAATACGTCAATGCATTCAGCCAGCTGGCCAAGACCAACAATACGCTGATCGTGCCGGCAAACCTGGGTGATATCAGCGGCTTGATTGCCAGTGCAATGCAAGTGGTGAAGACACAGCAGAAGTAGGTAGTGGCAATACTGCGGTATCGCCTTGCAAGGCGATACCAGTTTGACTTGTGCGGATCGTGCCGCGCGAATTTTCCGTAAAACTACCGGCGGTGCTGCTTCATGACAGACTGTATTTCGCGCTGTGTATCGCGCTGCTTTTCAGTGTCGCGCTTGTCATGCTGCTTCTTGCCTTTGGCAAGACCGATCTCGCACTTGACGCGGCCTTTCAGGAAATGCAGGTTCAATGGCACCAGCGTATATCCGGCACGTTCCACTTTGCCGATCAATTTCTTGATTTCTTCGGCTTTCAGCAGGAGCTTGCGGGTGCGCACCGCTTCCGGTGAAATATGCGTGGAAGCCGTCGGCAATGCACTGATG
The DNA here is from genome assembly GCA_036675285.1 of Paucimonas sp. GTDB lineage: Bacteria > Pseudomonadota > Gammaproteobacteria > Burkholderiales > Burkholderiaceae_D > Paucimonas. The sequence continues at coordinate 26,605 of JAKFFK010000217.1, forward strand.
TGGGCGCCGAACAGGAATACTTCGCCTTTGCGCACGATGACATAAGCTTCCTTTAGCTGGATCCGGCCAGCCCGGATCGCCTTGACTTCCCAGCCTTGTAATACAATGCCCGCCTCGAAGCGCTCTTCGATAAGAAAATCGAAAAAAGCTTTTTTATTGTCAACAATAGTCATGTAGTGGAAAACCGGGCGCTTGTTTTAAATGATTAATTTGCGATTCTATCAAACGGTGCATATCCGATGGCAGTAGTACATAAATCCGTTCTGTTGCCATTTAGCGCAGATCAAATGTTTGCGCTGGTAAATGGCATCGAAGAGTACCCCAAATTCCTGCCTTGGTGTGGCGGTGCTCAGGTACGCGAGCGCGATGGCAACAGGGTGGTGGCATCGCTTGCCATCAATTATCATGGCGTGAAGCAGACGTTTACCACGGAAAACGTCAATGTCGCGCCGACTTCCATCAAGATGACCTTGCTGGAAGGACCATTCAAGCACCTCGATGGCAACTGGACCTTCAAGCCCTTGCGGGCCGATGCATGCAAGATCGAATTCGACCTGCACTACGAGTTTTCCAGCAAATTCCTGGAAAAAGTGATTGGCCCGGTATTCAACATGATTGCCAACAGTTTTGTCGATTCCTTTTGCCAGCGCGCCGAGGCCGTGTATGGCTGAGCAAATCGGCTTCATTCATGTGCAAGTCTGCTATGCCAGGCCGGAATGTCAGTTCTTGCTGGATCTGAAAGTTGCTGCCGGCACGACACTGGCGCAGGCCATTGTACTCAGCGAGGTGCAGAAACATGCACCAGAAATCGATCCGGCGACTTGCAAGACCGGCATTTACGGCAAAATCAAGCCACTCGATACCGTGCTGCGCGAGCGCGACCGGATTGAGATCTATCGTCCGTTGACCGCCGATCCAAAAGAAGCACGCCACAAGCGGGTAATGGGCAACAATAGTAAAAAAGCCCGCTGATTTCGCGGGCTTTTCAGTGTTTGTGCTAATTGCAATCGGCCAGAATCCGCTTGGCTTCCTGTATGTCCTGGTTGCGCTGTTCATCGCTCAGGTAGGAGCGTTCGCCATTTTTGTCGGTGCGCGCCACACGCTGCCCCGATGCCAGTGCGCTCTGATAATCCCGGGCACGGGCGCAATTTTTTGCCTTGTCGGCGGCCAGCTTTTCTTTTTCAGCTTCCTTTTTCTCTTTTTCGGCTTGTTCAGCGCGTCGTTTCTGGAATTCGGCATTCTTTTCCGCCGTTGTCAGCGGCACTTTGGGGGCGCTTGCAGCGTCAGCCTGGTTGTCGGCGGCGGCTGCCGGTTCATCGCTGGCCGCCTGGGCCGGGCTGCGCAGCGCTTGGCCTGGTTCCTTCAGCACGCGACTTTTCGGCACGGATGCCGGCGGTGGCATATCGGAAAATTGCTTGATGCCTTTTTCATTGAGCCAGATATATTGCGCAGATGCCGCGCAGGCAAAACCGAGTAAGGCCAGGCCGATGGCGGCTTGTTTCAGGTAGGTGCACTTCATGAGAAATCCTTATTCATTTTTTAAACCGTATGCTGCGATTTCGCCATGCTTTATGCCCCGTGTCAACCGATTTGGCCGTATTCCCATGACCGGCTTGTGCGACAAAACGACGTTGTTAAGCAATTTCTGTATAATGCGGCTTTGCGCCTATAGGAAATGCTATGCGTCTACTTCAAAAAGCACTCACATTCGATGATGTGCTGCTGGTTCCGGCATATTCGGCCATTTTGCCGAAAGATACTTCCCTCACGACTAAACTGACCCGCAACATCACGTTGAATATCCCCTTGCTGTCGGCGGCAATGGATACCGTGACCGAGGCGCGCCTGGCGATTGCCATGGCGCAGGAAGGCGGCATCGGCATCATTCACAAGAACATGACCGCCAAAGAACAGGCGCGCGAGGTGGCCAAGGTCAAGCGCTTCGAGTCGGGCGTGGTACGCGATCCGATCACAATACCGCCATCGATGCAGATCCGGGATGTGATCGCATTATCACACCAGCATGGCATCAGCGGTTTTCCGGTAGTGGAAGGCAAGACGGTCGTTGGCATTATCACCAACCGTGATCTCCGCTTTGAAGAAGAGCTCGATGCGCCGGCTCATGCCAAAATGACACCGCGCGAAAAACTGGTTTTCGTCAAGGACGGCGCCGAACTGTCGGAAGCCAAGCGCCTGATGAACAAGCACCGGCTGGAGCGGGTATTGGTAGTCAACGATGCCTTCGAATTGCGCGGGCTGATTACTGTCAAGGACATCCAGAAGTCAACCGAGCATCCGTATGCATCCAAGGATGAACATGGAAAATTGCGGGTTGGCGCAGCTGTCGGCGTGGGCGCCGACAATGACGAGCGTATCGACTTGCTGGTGCAGGCAGGCGTCGATGTGCTGATCGTCGATACGGCCCATGGCCACTCCAAGGGTGTGCTGGATCGCGTCAAGTGGATCAAGTCCACCTATTCGCACGTCGAGGTCATTGGCGGCAATATTGCCACCGCCGCAGCGGCCAAAGCCCTGGTGGAGCATGGCGCAGACGGCGTCAAGGTCGGCATCGGCCCAGGTTCGATTTGCACCACGCGGATCGTCGCCGGCGTTGGCGTGCCGCAGATTACCGCGATTTCCAACGTTGCAGAAGCGCTCAAAGGCACAGGCGTGCCTTGTATTGCCGATGGCGGCATCCGCTTTTCCGGCGATATCTCGAAGGCGCTGGCGGCCGGGGCATCCAGTGTCATGATGGGCAGCATGTTTGCCGGCACCGATGAGGCGCCGGGAGAAGTGATCCTGTTCCAGGGCCGCAGCTATAAATCCTACCGTGGCATGGGCAGTCTGGGCGCCATGTCGGAAGGTTCTGCCGATCGTTATTTCCAGGATGCGTCCAACAATACCGACAAGTTTGTGCCGGAAGGCATCGAGGGCCGGGTTGCTTACAAGGGCAGTGTGCTGGCAATTATTTATCAGATGGTCGGCGGTGTGCGTTCCTCGATGGGTTACTGCGGATGCGCGACCATCGACGAGCTACGGGAAAAGGCGGAATTCGTCGAGATTACTGCTGCCGGCATGCGTGAATCGCATGTGCATGACGTGCATATCACCAAAGAAGCGCCGAATTACCGGGCAGACTGATCACGGCCATGCCGTGCCTGGAGCCGCCCGTTAAATCATGAACGCCGCTGATCGCCGTACCCAGCCGACCAATGCACATATGCTTCCGGACGAAGATATGTGCGAATGGTATGAGCAGGTGACGCAGCAGATTGCGCGGATTCGCCGTATCGGCAAAGAGTTGTTCGAGGTGGCCGAGTGCATCGTGATCGTCAATGATGGCGTTCAGGCATTTCCAGCCATCGGCGAACAGCCATCGGCAGCGCTGACATTGTGCCGTAATTTGCCAGTGCCGGATGGCGCCATGGTGGTGCCGGATACCTGCCTGGATTGGTCGATGAGCCAGCAGCCGGCAGTTGCAGGAGTGCCGCACGTCCGATTTTATGCCGTGCATCCGATACGCAATGGCGAACATGCTGTCATCGGCAGCGTCAGCCTGGTGGATTATGCGCCGCGTCTCTTTCCGGAATCGGCGCAGCAGTTGCTGGCGGACCTGGCTGCGTTGGTCGAACGCGAATTGCATTTGCAGGTGGTGAATGCATCCCAGCTCGACTTGCAAAAAAAGAACAGGAGCCTGCGGCGCAAGTCCTTGATCGACCCTTTGCTGGGGACCTGGAACCGGGGTGCCATCATGCGGATTCTAAGCATCGAGTCGAATCGCTGCGACAAGCAGGGTATACCCTTGTCCCTGGTGGTTGTCGATCTTGATTTTTTCAAGAGAATCAACGATACCCATGGTCATCCGGCAGGAGACTCGGTGTTGGTCAAGGTTGCCAGCCGCCTGCGTTCCTGCATTCGGCCGCAGGGAGCGCTGGGCCGTTACGGCGGCGAAGAGTTTCTGGTGGTGCTGCCGGGCGCCTGCCATGAAACCGCGATGGCGGTAGCGGAGCGCATGCGCGAGGCGGTGGCGGCGCAGACGGAAATCATTGATGGCGCAATCCATCATTTGACGATCAGTGCAGGAATTGCTTCGACTGCCTTGTTTCCGGCGGCGAGTACGGAAGAATTGATCAGCCGTGCCGATGTTGCGCTGTATGCTGCAAAAGATGCCGGGCGTAACCGCGTGATCCAGGCCATGCCGGAACATGCCTGAGCTTATATAAATTTTTGACGTTTTTAAAGAAGCGCTTTCCATGCATTCCAAAATTCTGATTCTTGATTTCGGTTCCCAGGTGACCCAGTTGATTGCGCGACGTGTGCGTGAAGCGGGTGTGTTTTCCGAGGTTTATCCCTATGATGTGGGTGACGATTTCATTCGCAATTATGGTGCCGCCGGCATTATCCTGTCGGGTGGGCCGAATTCGGTCATCGAGGGCGATACCCCGCGTGCGCCGCAAGCGGTGTTCGAAGTCGGCGTGCCGGTGCTGGGGATTTGCTACGGCATGCAAATGATGGCGGCGCAATTGGGCGGCACCGTCGAGTGCGGCAAGATCCGCGAGTTCGGCTATGCCGAGGTACGCGCCCGCGGCCATACCGCGTTGTTTACCGGAATTAACGATTTCGTGACCGATGAAGGGCACGGCATGCTGAAGGTGTGGATGAGCCATGGCGACAAGGTGATCGCCATGCCGCCCGGCTTCAAGCTGATGGCCTCCACAGACAATTGCCCGATCGCGGCCATGGCCGACGAAGAGCGCAAATTCTATGCGGTACAGTTTCACCCGGAAGTCACCCATACCCTGCAGGGCAAGGCGATTCTCGGTCGCTTCGTGCATGAAATCTGCGGCTGCAAGTCCGACTGGAACATGCCCGACTATATTTCCGAAGCGGTCGAGTCGATTCGCAAGCAGGTCGGTAGCGATGACGTGATTCTCGGTCTGTCCGGCGGCGTCGACAGCAGTGTGGCGGCTGCTCTGATCCATCGCGCCATCGGCGACCAGCTGACTTGCGTTTTTGTCGATCACGGCCTGCTGCGCCTGGACGAAGGCAAGATGGTGATGGACATGTTCGGCAAGAACCTAGGCGTCAAGGTGTTGCATATCGATGCCACCGGCCAGTTCATGGGGCATCTGGCCGGCGTGACCGATCCAGAAGCCAAGCGCAAGATCATCGGCCGCGAATTCGTCGAAGTGTTCCAGGTCGAGGCTGGCAAGCTGGAAAACGCCAAATGGCTGGCGCAGGGCACCATTTACCCGGACGTGATCGAAAGCGCGGGCAAGGGCAAGAAAGGTCACACCATCAAGAGCCATCACAATGTCGGTGGCTTGCCGGAAACGCTGAATTTGAAACTGCTGGAGCCGCTGCGCGAATTGTTCAAGGATGAAGTGCGCGAACTCGGTGTGGCGCTCGGTTTGCCGCACGATATGGTGTATCGTCATCCTTTCCCCGGCCCCGGCCTGGGTGTGCGCATTCTCGGCGAAGTGAAGAAGGAATTTGCCGATTTGCTGCGCCGCGCCGATGCCATTTTCATCGATGAATTGCGCAAGACGACCGATGATGAAGGCAAGTCCTGGTATGACAAGACCAGCCAGGCATTTGCGGTATTTTTGCCTGTCAAGTCGGTCGGCGTGATGGGTGATGGCCGCACCTACGAATATGTGGTGGCGCTGCGGGCAGTGCAAACCCAGGATTTCATGACTGCGCACTGGGCGCACCTGCCGCATGAATTGCTGGGCCGGGTATCGAACCGGATCATCAATGAAGTGCGCGGCATTAACCGGGTCGTGTATGACATTTCCGGCAAGCCGCCGGCCACCATCGAATGGGAATAGTTCGCCGTAGCGGCAGCATTTCTGGAACAGCAGCGTGACTTACAGCGTTAAGGAAATTTTTTATACCCTGCAAGGCGAGGGTACCCATGCCGGACGCCCGGCAGTGTTTTGCCGTTTTTCCGGCTGCAATCTCTGGAGCGGCCGGGAAGTCGATCGTGCCAGCGCAGTGTGTAAATTCTGCGATACCGATTTTGTCGGCACCGATGGCGAACTGGGCGGCAAGTTCGTCGATGGTGAGGCCCTGGCGCGCACCATTGATAGCCTGTGGCCAACGACTTACCCGGCTAGCAAATACGTGGTGTTTACCGGCGGCGAACCTTTGCTGCAACTAGATCAGGCGCTGATCGATAGCATGCATGCGGCCGGTTTTGAAATCGCGATTGAAACTAATGGCAGCTTGCCGGTGCCGGCCGGGGTGGACTGGGTCTGCGTCAGTCCCAAGATTGGCGCGAAACTGGTGGTGCAGCGGGGCAATGAATTGAAGGTGGTAATTCCCCAGATCGGGCAATCGCTCGCAAGCTATGAAGGCCTGGCGTTCGAGCACTTTTATGTGCAACCGATGGATGGGCCGGCATTGGAAGCCAATACCCGACTGGCGATCGACACCTGCAAGCTCAACCCGAAATGGAAGTTGAGCCTGCAAACCCATAAACTGTTGCACATACCCTAGTAAGTTGATGATGCTGACCATTACCCGCAAACTTGAATTTGATGCCGGACACCGGATTCCCGACCATAAAAGCCAGTGCCGTAACCTGCACGGCCATCGCTACACGCTTGAAATCACGCTGGTAGGCGCAGTGATCCACGAAGAGGGCAGTTCCGACAATGGCATGATCATGGATTTTTCAGATGTGAAGGCCATGGCCAAACAGCATCTGGTCGATGTCTGGGACCATGCGTTCCTGGTGTATGCCAAAGACGCGACGGTGCGCGAATTCCTGCAAACCATTCCTGGCCACAAAACCGTGATTATAGACAGCATTCCCACGGTAGAGAACCTGGCGCAAACCGCTTTCAATATTTTAAAAGCCGCCTACCAGGATCGCTATGGCACCGGGCTGCGTCTGCATAAGCTGGTATTGCATGAAACCCCGAACTGCTGGGCTGAAATCTCGGAATAGCCAATGCACGACCAGACGATGCACGATCAGATTTACATGCGCCAGGCACTCGACCAGGCCCACAATGCCTGGGCCCTGGGTGAAGTGCCGGTCGGTGCGGTGGTGGTCAAGGATGGCCGGGTGATTGCCACCGGTTTTAACCAGCCGATCGGTACCCACGACCCGACTGCCCATGCCGAGATCATGGCCTTGCGCGCGGCATCTGCGATTCTCGGCAATTACCGTCTGCCGGGATGCGAATTGTTCGTCACGCTGGAACCTTGCGCAATGTGTGCCGGCGCGATGATGCATGCCAGGCTGGCGCGGGTGGTGTTCGGCGCAAACGACCCGAAGACCGGCACCTGCGGTTCAATCCTGAACCTGTTTGCACAGGAACAGCTGAACCACCATACCGAGCTGATCGGCGGCGTGTTGGCCGAGGATTGCAGCAAGCTGTTGAAGGAGTTTTTCGCTGAACGCCGGCTGGCCCAGCAAAAATCCGCCTTGTTGGAACCGGACGGGGAATAAGTGGCAGTTTCCGATTTCATCATTTCCGCCAATGTCGGCATCGCGATCGTGGCGCCGGGTGGCTATCCGCCTGATGACGCGGTCCTTGCACGCGGCATCGCCTTGCTGGAACAGCAGGGTTGCCGCGTACATAACTACTACAATCCAGCCGGAAAACACCAGCGGTTTGGCGGCACGGATAGTGAGCGCGCCGCGCAATTGCATGCCGCTGCCGACGATCCGGATGTGCAGATGGTAATCGCCTTGCGCGGCGGGTATGGCATGTCGCGGATTTTGCCGATGCTGGATCTGGCTGCGCTTGCGGCAAGCGGCAAGCTGTTTGTCGGCCATAGCGACTTTACCGCACTGCACATGGCGCTGCTGGCCAAGTGCGGCGCCGTCAGCTTTGCCGGGCCGATGATTTGCGGCGATTTTGGCCAGGAAGAACCGAGCGATTTCACGATCAGTCACTTTTGGCAATGCCTGTCCCGAGGTAATCACACGATTAGCGCAGCGGCATTCGGCAATCCGCCGCTACAGACATCCGGTATGTTGTGGGGTGGAAATCTTGCAATGCTGACGCATTTACTTGGTTCTGAGTATTTTCCCGACGTCGAAGGCGGCATCCTGTTTGTTGAAGACATCAACGAGCATCCGTACCGGGTTGAGCGCATGCTGCTGCAATTGCTGCATGCCGGTGTGCTGGCCCGGCAGCATGCCATTTTGCTGGGCGATTTTTCCAATTACCGCCTGAGTGATTATGACAATGGTTATGATTTCAGCGCCATGCTTGCCTACCTGCGCTCGCGCCTGGCAACGCCAATCCTGACCGGTTTGCCATTTGGCCATATACGCGACAAATTGACTCTGCCGGTCGGATGCCAGGCCAGCCTGACCTCGCAACAGAACCAGCTTCAGCTTTCAATGACCGGCTATCCAGCCTTGCCAGGCTGAACAGTAAACGACGGTTTCTTTCCCTTTTATATTGAATGCGCTTTTGGATAGGCGTGTCTGGCCTCGTCACCACTGTATTGCTGCAGCGCGCAATGGTAGAATGACGGGTTAATTTATTTGTTTTCTAAAGGTCTTTTCGTGCTTTCTACCGCTAACATCACGATGCAGTTTGGCCCCAAGCCACTGTTCGAAAACATTTCCGTCAAGTTTGGCGATGGTAACCGTTATGGCTTGATCGGCGCCAATGGCTGCGGCAAGTCCACCTTCATGAAAATCCTTGGCGGTGACCTGGACGCGACTGCCGGCAATGTCATGCTCGATCAAAACGAGCGGCTCGGCAAGCTGCGCCAGGACCAGTTTGCATTCGAAGAAATGCGCGTGCTGGACGTGGTCATGATGGGGCATACCGAGATGTGGGCAGCGATGGCGGAACGCGATGCGATCTATGCGAATCCGGAAGCGACCGATGACGATTACATGAAAGCTGCCGATCTGGAAGCCAAATTTGCCGAGTACGATGGCTACACCGCCGAAGCCCGTGCCGGCGAATTGCTGCTGGGCGTCGGTGTGCCGATTGAGCAGCACCAGGGGCCGATGAGCAATGTGGCGCCAGGCTGGAAATTGCGGGTGCTGCTGGCACAGGCGCTGTTTTCCAATCCGGATATCCTGTTGCTGGACGAACCGACCAACAACCTCGATATCAATACGATTCGCTGGCTGGAAGATGTGCTCAACCAGCGCAACTCCACCATGATCATCATTTCCCATGATCGCCATTTCCTGAACCAGGTGTGCACGCACATGGCCGACATGGATTACGGGACTTTGAAGGTTTATCCCGGTAATTATGACGACTATATGCTCGCGTCGTCCCAGGCACGCGCGCAGCAGTTGGCAAATAATGCCAAGGCTAAAGACAAGGTGGCAGAGTTGCAGGATTTTGTGCGACGCTTCTCGGCCAACAAATCCAAGGCGCGCCAAGCCACTTCACGCGCCAAGCAGATCGATAAAATCAAGGTCGAGGATATCAAGCCATCCAGCCGCGCCAATCCTTTCATTCGTTTCGATGGCGAGAAAAAACTGCATCGTCTGGCAGTCGAAGTCCAGGGCTTGACCAAAGCCTATGACCGAACGCTTTTCAAGAATGTCAACCTGATGGTCGAAGCTGGCGAGAAAATCGCGATCATTGGCGCCAATGGTGTCGGCAAAACCACCTTGTTGCGCTGCATCGGCGGCGACCTGAGCGGTTTGCACGCCGATAGCGGCAACGTCAAATGGGCGGAAAATGCCAACGTCGGTTACATGCCGCAAGATCCGACCGAGGATTTTGCAACCGACAAGACGCTCACCGAATGGATCGAACGCTGGACCAAGGAAGGCGATGACGATCAGGCGGTACGCTCGATTCTAGGCCGCTTGCTGTTTGGCGGCGACGATGTGAAAAAACCGGTGAAGGTCTTGTCCGGCGGTGAAAAGGGCCGCATGATGTACGGCAAGCTGATGCTCGGTCGCCACAACGTATTGCTGATGGACGAACCGACCAATCATATGGATATGGAATCGATCGAATCGCTCAATATCGCGCTGGAAAAATATGCCGGGACATTGATTTTCGTGTCGCATGACCGGGAATTCGTATCGTCGCTGGCAACCCGGATCCTGGAAATCAAGGAAGACGGCATTGTCGACTTCCAGGGCGGTTATGAAGATTACCTGGCCAGTCAGGGCATTGAATAATTTCCGGCCAATAAAAAAGCGCAGCTCGCTTGCCGGCTGCGCTTTTTTTTTAATGATGGTCTTATCTTCGCCTGAAACCAGCGTAACTCATGCCTCTTTCGAAACCATCGCCTGCTCAAGTTGCAGCAATCGCTGCAGACGGCAATCCAGATGAGATGCAGCTTCCGCCCCTTGCGCCTTTTCTACGGCGGCCAGGTAATCCTGGCGCATGTTACGGAAATCATCGACCGAGCGCGCTCGCTCAACTTTCAACTGCAAGGCATAGCCGCGCAAACCAATCGCAGTTCTGATGGTTTCAGTATAAAAATTGTACAAGGCTTGCAAAACAGTCTCGCCATCCGGCACTTTTTCTTTGTCGATCGAAGCATCATCCGGCTTGCCGGAGGGCTTGCTTGGCACCATGTGGGCTGGCTGCGGCGCTGGTGCGGAAAGTTCGGGATGATCGCCATGCCGGATAAACCCGCCATGCAATAGTTCAGCAATGTTTTGCGCGTTCAAGCCAATACCTGAGACTTTTTGCAAGACTTCATCGGTTGTGCGTTTGCCGTCAAATAGCAACAGCAATGCCCGCAGTCGAGACGGCAGCTGGTGCTTGCGCGTCGCGATTTCTTCCCGTCCTTTTGCTGTCTTATCGAAATTGGAATGAATCATCTTGTGCCATTATTGTTCCGGGCCACGGAAAGAGGGATCCAACCCATTCCTGAGGACGCTGCGTTGCCGATTTATTTTAAGCACCTCCGGCCATGAAGGCTATTTCTTGGCGCCAACAGCCAAAAGCTCAAGTATGCTATTGAATCAACAGTCCGTAAATACTTGCCGCTCTTCGCCGTCGCATAATGGTAACCAGGCACACATGCTACTGAGAGTCGGTAACAAACGATGGTGCAAAAAACTTGTATCGTTACGATTTATGGATAAAAAGATAATAGATTGCTATCGTTTTCAGGAATGTTGGAGCCATATTGATCTGGCCTTTATAATCTCAGCTCAATGAATTTTCAGGATTGCCATGCAAAATCAGTCAATCAAGACCGTGGAATTCGAACGCCCGCAAATGGATATGGGCACCAGTTGCGTATCTAATGCCTGGGCGCGGGTGCCTGCGACTCCGACGCCAGCAGAAAAGACGGCATTGAAGGAGCGTATCCGCCGCCTGTTAAAAGAAAAACAGGCAGTGCTGGTCGCCCATTATTACGTCGATGCGGATTTGCAGGACCTGGCTGAAGAAACCGGTGGCTGCGTTTCTGATTCTTTGGAAATGGCGCGTTTTGGCCGCGATCATCCGGCGCAGACGCTGGTCGTTGCCGGTGTCAAATTCATGGGCGAGACGGCCAAGATTCTCAGCCCGGAAAAACGAATCCTGATGCCGGATCTGGACGCGACCTGTTCGCTGGATCTGGGTTGCCCGGCAGATGAATTCGCAGCCTTTTGCGATGCGCATCCGGACCGGACCGTGGTGGTGTATGCCAATACCAGCGCTGCGGTCAAGGCGCGCGCCGACTGGATGGTGACCTCGTCAATCGGCTTGCAGATCGTGGCGCATCTGCATGCGCAGGGCAAAAAAATCCTGTGGGCGCCGGACAAGCATCTGGGCGGCTACATCCAGAAAAAAACCGGCGCTGACATGTTGCTGTGGCAGGGATCCTGTCTGGTGCATGACGAGTTCAAGGCAATCGAGCTGGAACTGATGAAGCGCGAACATCCAAACGCCAAGGTGCTGGTGCATCCGGAGTCGCCGGAAGCGGTAGTGGCGCTGGCCGATGTGGTTGGGTCGACGTCACAATTGATTGCCGCCGCAAAAACGCTGGATGCGCAAGAATTTATCGTCGCCACCGACAACGGCATTCTGCACAAGATGAAGATGGCCGCGCCCGGCAAGCGCTTCATCGATGCGCCGACTGCCGGCAACAGCGCCACTTGCAAGAGTTGCGCGCATTGCCCGTGGATGGCGATGAATGGCTTGCAGAATCTGGCCGACGTGCTGGAATCCGGTCGCAATGAAATCCAGGTCGAGCCCGAGATCGGCCGCAAGGCTTTCGTCTGCATCGACCGGATGCTGGATTTTGCCGCACAACAAAAGGCCAATGTTCGCCCGTCCGGCGATCTGGCCAAAGAACAAAAATTATTTTCTGGAATCGGTCCTGCATGAGCACCCTGAACAATCCTTTTGCCCCTTTCGACGCGGTGCTGACAGCAGCCTTCGAAGCCAATATTTTCGCGGCCCTGACTGAAGACATCGGCAATGGCGATGTGACTGGAAGACTGGTGCCCGAGCATGAATGGGTCAAGGCCCAGGTCATCGTGCGCGAGGCGGCGGTGCTGAGCGGTGCACCATGGTTTGAAGGTGTGATGAAGCAGATTGATGCGCGCATCTGCATCGACTGGCGTTATGCGGAAGGCGACCGGATGACTGCCGACAGCGTGGTGTGCGCAATCGATGCGCCGGCACGCGCATTGCTGACTGCAGAACGGGCTGCGCTGAATTTCCTGCAGTTGCTGTCTGGCGTGGCGAGCGCCACCCGTCGTTACGTCGATATCATCGAAGGCACCCGCGCTGCGATTCTGGATACGCGCAAGACTCTGCCCGGACTGCGTCAGGCGCAAAAGTATGCGGTTCGGGTCGGCGGCGGCAAGAACCAGCGCATGGCCTTGTATGACGGCATCCTGATCAAGGAAAACCATATTGCCGCAGCAGGCGGCGTGTCGGCTGCGATGCAAGCGGCGCTGGCATTGAACGCCGGTGTGACGATCCAGATTGAAGTGGAATCGCTGGCAGAGCTGGAGCAGGCGCTGGCAGCAGGGGCAACCGCTATCCTGCTGGATAATTTTTCACTGGAAATGATGCGCGAAGCGGTGCGCATGACGGCCGGCAGTGCGGTGCTGGAGGCGTCCGGAGGCATCAATCTGGAGAGCGTGCGGGCAATTGCCGAAACCGGGGTAGATCGGATTTCGATTGGTAGCCTGACCAAGGATGTAAAGGCGACGGATTTTTCACTGCGAGTGATCGGGTAATTGTTCTCTTTGGCGCAGCAGCATTCAACGGCTTTTTTGTTGATGCATGGCGCGATTGCCGATGCAGGTTGACAGAGCCTGGCTGGCAATTGCCTGCTTTGACAAAGCAGGCAGCCATGACTCAAGCCGCTTGCCGGCTATGGCTATCGAGCATGCAAGCGGCAATTACTCCTTGCGCCGCGCTGGCGTCAATACCGTAGGCAAGGCCTTGGGCAGCGTGTCCGGATAGTCGCGGCTGAAATGCAAACCGCGGCTCTCGCGCCGCGACAGCGCACTATTGATGATCAGCGACGCCACATCCACCAGATTGCGCAATTCCAGCAAATCCCGCGTAATGCGGAAATTTGCGTAATACTCGTCGATTTCTTCCTTCAGCAAGCGGATCCGGTGCTGCGCGCGTTCCAGTCGCTTGGTGGTGCGCACGATACTGACAAAATTCCACATGAAGCGGCGCAGCTCATCCCAGTTCTGGGTGATGACCACTTCCTCATCGGCATCAGTGACCCGGCTTTCATCCCAAGCCGGCAGGGCGATGGTTTCTGGTTTGGCCTGTTGCTCGATATCCTGTGCCGCGGCACGGCCCAGCACCAGGCATTCCAGCAGCGAATTGCTGGCCAGCCGGTTGGCGCCATGCAATCCGGTATAGGCGGTTTCGCCGACTGCATACAAACCTGGCAAGTCGGTCCTGCCAGCCATGTCGGTAACGATGCCGCCGCAGGTGTAGTGGGCGGCCGGCACTACCGGAATCGGTTGTTTGGTGATATCGATGCCCAGCTCCAGGCAGCGTGCGTAAATATTCGGGAAGTGTTCTTTCAGGAATTCCGGCGGCTGGTGGCTGATGTCGAGATCGACATAATCCAGGCCGCGTTTTTTCATCTCAAAGTCGATTGCGCGCGCCACGATGTCACGCGGCGCCAGTTCGGCACGCTCGTCGTGCGTCGGCATGAAGCGGGTTCCAGCCTGGGGGCCGGCTCCCTGCGGCAATTTCAGTACGCCGCCTTCACCGCGGACCGCTTCGCTGATCAAGAACGATTTGGCATAGGGATGGTACAGGCAGGTCGGGTGAAACTGGATGAATTCCATGTTGGCGACGCGGCAACCGGCGCGCCAGGCCATCGCGATGCCATCGCCGGTAGCGGTATCGGGATTGGTGGTGTACAGATAAACCTTGCCGGCGCCACCGGTAGCCAGCACTGTCTGGTCGGCCGCCAGTGTAATGACCTTGCCGTTGACGACATCTTGCACATACAGGCCAAGGCATCTGTGCCCGCCTGCCAAGCCCAGCTTGTCAGAGGTGATCAGGTCGATCGCGAAATGGTTTTCCAGCAGCGTGATATTCGGATGGGCGCGCACCTTCTGTTCCAGCGTCACCTGCACCGCATGGCCAGTTGCATCGGCGGCATGAATGATGCGGCGCTTGCTGTGGCCGCCTTCACGCGTCAGGTGGTAACCCAGTTCGGCTGCCGTATCCTGGGTAAATGGCACGCCTTGCTCGATCAGCCATTCAATTGCCTGGCGACCATGTTCGACGATAAAACGGGTGGCAGCTTCATCACACAACCCGGCGCCGGCAATCAAGGTGTCGGCAAGATGCTGTTCGTGACTGTCTCCGGAATCCAGCACGGCTGCAATCCCGCCTTGCGCCCAATTACTGGCACCATCCAGCAGCGAGCGCTTGGAAATGACAGCGACCTTGCGGGTCTGGGCCAGGTGCAGCGCAACTGACAAGCCGCCCAGGCCGCTTCCTACGATGACGACATCGAATTTCATAAAATATTTATTGGTAAGACGGGTTGGCATGACTATAGACTATTTGACTTAATGACGCAGGGCAATTTTGGCGATCCAAGGCTATGGTAATCTGCCAAATAGACAAGAATGCCAGTAATAGCATGGATAGGATCGTATGCGCAAAATTTTAAAATGGGTCGGCTTGACGCTGCTGGCGGCGGTCGTGCTGTTGTCCGCCGCCTTGTTATGGTATCGCAATGCCAGCCAGCCGTTAATCGATGGCAGATTGACGCTTCCCGGGCTATCCGCTGCGGTCGATATCGTGCGCGATGCGGAAGGCGTGCCGCATATTTATGCGCAATCCGCCGGCGATGCCTATTTCGCACTGGGTTTCGTGCATGCCCAGGATCGCCTGTGGCAACTGGAACTCAACCGACGCATTCCCGCTGGGCGCATGGCCGAGATTCTCGGGACGAATGCGGTGCCGACCGACCGTTTCCTGCGCACTCTGGGGGTGCGCCGCAACGCCGAAAAAATCCTTGCCAACCTGGCGCCAGACACACGTGCGGTGCTGGATGCTTATGCCGCTGGCATCAATGCCTATCTCGCCAAGCGCAGTGGCCCGTTGCCGCCGGAATTCATTATCACCGGCACACATGCACCCGAACCGTGGCAGGCGGCGGATTCGGTTGGCTGGCAAACCATGATGTCCTGGGATTTGGGCGCCAACTGGACCCAGGAAATTTTGCGCATGCGTCTGGCGCAGCGCCTGTCGCTTGAGCAGATCAATGAATTTCTGGCGCCATACCCGGGAGACCGGTCGCC